>NZ_JBEZBE010000038.1:0-72858 GCF_040646935.1 Streptomyces sp. NPDC044984 | reverse complement strand
AAGCGGGTCAAGGAGCAACTGCGGGCGGTTCCGGGCGACGGCGTGGGGTACGGCCTCCTCCGCCACCTCAACGCCGACACCGCGCCCGCCCTCGCGGCCCTCGCGGAGCCGCAGATCGGCTTCAACTACCTCGGACGCGCACCGGTGTCCGCCGCCCCGTCCGGTGCCGACTGGTCGCCGGTCGCACGGCCCGGCGGACCCGACGCCGATCCGGCCACCCCGCTCGCGCACACCCTGGACGTCAACGCCGTCACGGCCGACGGCCCGGACGGCCCGGTGCTGTCGGCGACGTTCACGTGGGCGGGGGAACTGCTCGGCGAGGCGGAGGTGCGGGAGCTGGCCGAGCGGTGGCTGCGGGCGCTGGAGACCCTCGCGGGCACGGGCGCGGAGAACGGCGGCCACACGCCGTCCGACTTCCCCCTCGTGTCCCTGTCCCAGGAACAGGTGGAGGCCCTGGAGGCCGCCCACCCGGGCCTGGAGGACGTCCTCCCGCTCTCCCCGCTCCAGGACGGCTTCCTGTTCCACGCGCTGTACGACGCCCGGGACACCGACGTCTACACGGCCCAGCTCGTACTGGACCTCGAAGGCCCCCTGGACGAGGAGACCCTGCGCGAGACGTGGACGGCGCTGCTGCGCCGGCACGCCGGCCTGCGCGCCGGGTTCGTCCACGACGCCACCGGCGCCCCCGTCCAGGTCGTCGTCCGGGACCCCGGACTGCCCTGGCGCACCGTGGACCTGACCGGCGCACCGGCGGCGGAGCACACCGCCCGCCGCGACCGCGTCGCCGAGGAGGAGCGGTCGGCGCGGTTCGACCTGGCGCGACCCCCGCTGCTGAGGATCGCGCTGGTCAAGCACGGCGAGGAGCACCACAGCCTCGTCTTGACGCCGCACCACATCCTGCTCGACGGCTGGTCCGTGCCCGTACTGCTCCGCGAGATGTTCGCGCTGTACGCGGCGCGGGGCCGGGCGGCCGGACTGCCCGCCGTCACCCCGTACGGCGACTACCTCGCCTGGCTCGCGGCCCAGGACCGGGAGGCCGCCAGGGCCGCCTGGACCACCGAACTGGCCGGGCTGGACGAACCGACGCTGCTCGCCCCCGGGGCGGCCGGCGCGCCCGCGGCCGAACCCGGCCACGTCACCCTGGACGTCCCCGCCGACACGGTCGCGGCCCTGCACCGATTGGCGCGGGAGGCGGGCCTGACGGTCAACACCCTGGTGCAGGGCGCCTGGGCGGTGCTGCTGTCCCGCGTGACGGGCCGTGACGACGTCGTCTTCGGCGCCACGGTCGCGGGCCGCCCGCCCGAGATCGCCGGGGTCGAGTCCATGGTCGGCCTCTTCATCAACACGCTGCCCGTCCGGGTCGCGCTGGACCCGCGGGCGACCGTCCTCCAGACGCTCACCGCACTCCAGACCGGCCAGTCGTCCCTGATGAGCCACCAGCACCTCGGTCTGAGCGAGGTCACGCGGCTGTCCGGTCACCCCGCGCTCTTCGACACCCTCGTGGTCTTCGAGAACTACCCGGTCGACCGGGAGTCGTTCGCCCCGAGAGCGGGCGCCTCCGGGCCGCGGCTCACCGGAGTCAAGGGCCGGGACGCCACCCACTACCCGCTGAGCCTGATCGTCACCCAGGGGTCCCGGGACTCCCAGGACCCCTCCGACGGGAGCCTCACCCTCCGCCTCGGCCACCAGCCCGCGCACTTCGACCACGCGGCCGTGACCGCGCTGGCGGACCGGCTGGGCCTGCTGCTGCGGGAGTTCGCCACGGAGCCCGGCCGGAGCCTGGCGGCCGTCGACGTGCTCCGGGACGAGGAACGCGAACGGGTCCTCACCCGGTGGAACGACACGGCGGTGCCCGTCGCGCCGGCCACCCTCCCCGGGCTGTTCGCCGCCCAGGCCGCCCGCACACCCGACGCGCCGGCCGTCGTCCACGGGACGCAGCGGCTGACCTACGGTGAGCTGGCCGCCCGCGCCTCCGCGCTCGCCGCGCGCCTGCGCCGGGCCGGTGCGGGACCGGAGACCCGGGTCGCCGTCGCCGTGCCCCGCTCCGCCGACCTGGTCGTCGCCCTCCTGGCGGTACTCGAGGCGGGCGCCGCGTACGTCCCCGTCGACCCGGGCCTTCCGGCGGAGCGCGTCGCCCTGCTGCTGGAGGACACCGCACCGGTCCGGATCCTGGTCACCGAGGCGGTGGCGGCACGGTCCGCGCTGCCCGCCGGCGACACGCCCGCCCTCGTCGTGGACGCCGGCACCGGAGGCGGGACACACACCTTGGAAACGGACACCTTGGGAACGGACACCGCTGGAACGGGCACCGCGCTCGACCCGCGCCACCCCGCCTACGTCATCCACACCTCCGGCTCCACCGGCCGGCCCAAGGGCGTCGCAGTCTCGCACGAGGCCGTCGTCAACCGCCTGCTGTGGATGCAGGACGCGTACGGGCTCACCGCCGGGGACCGGGTGCTGCACAAGACGCCGACCGGCTTCGACGTCTCGGTGTGGGAGCTGTTCTGGCCGCTCGTCACGGGCGCGGCCCTGGTCGTCGCCCGGCCCGAGGGGCACCGCGACCCGGCCTACCTGGCGGAGCTGATACGCGCCGAACACGTGACGACGGCGCACTTCGTGCCGTCGATGCTCGGCGCGTTCCTCGACGAGCCCGCCGCGGCCGGGTGCACCGGACTGCGCCGGGTGGTGTGCAGCGGTGAGGAACTCCCCGCCGACCTGGCGGCCCGCTTCCACACCGTGCTGCCCGGGGTGCCGCTGCACAACCTGTACGGCCCCACGGAGGCGGCCGTCGACGTCACCCACTGGGACTGCGAGCCGGACGCCCGGGGCCCCGTACCGATCGGCCGGCCGGTCTGGAACACCCGGGTGTACGTCCTGGACGCGGCGCTGCGTCCGGTGCCGCCGGGGGCCACCGGCGAGCTGTACCTCGCCGGGGTGCAGCTGGCACGCGGCTACCACGGCAGGCCCGCCCTGACCGCCGAACGCTTCGTCACCGACCCGTTCGGGCCCGCCGGGGCCCGCATGTACCGCACCGGCGACCTGGCCCGATGGCGCGCCGACGGCGCACTGGAGTACCTGGGCCGCGCCGACCAGCAGGTCAAGGTGCGCGGGGCACGGATCGAGCCGGGCGAGGTCGAGGCGGTCCTGCGCGCCCACCCCGGCGTCGCCCGCGCCGCCGTCGTGGTACGGACCGACGGACAGGGCACGGCCCGGCTGATCGCCTACGCCGTGCCCGCCGCTGACCCGGCCCCCGCGTCCGTCGAACCGGCCCTGTTGCGGCGGTACGTCGCGGACCGTCTGCCGGAGCACATGGTGCCCGCGGCCGTGGTCATCCTGCCGGACCTGCCCCTCACCGTGAACGGCAAACTGGACCGGAGGGCGTTGCCCGCACCCTCGTTCACCGCGCCCGGAGGCGGGCGCCCGCCGCGCGACGCCGAGGAGCGGCTGCTCTGTGAGCTGTTCGCCGAGGTGCTCGGCGTGGACCGGGCCGGCCCCGAGGACGGCTTCTTCGAGCTGGGCGGAGACTCGCTGCTCGCGGTCCGGCTGCTGGGCCGCATCCGCTCGGCCACCGGCTCCGGCACCGCCCTGGGCATCCGCTCGCTGCTCGACGCGCCCACCCCCGAGGCCCTGGCCCGTCTGCTGCGTTCCGGCGGTGGGCGCGGGACCGGAGCCGAGGAGGCCGCACGGGCCCTGGAGGTCCTGCTGCCGCTGCGCGCCACGGGCACCCGGCCGCCCTTGTTCTGCGTCCACCCGTGGGCCGGGCTGAGCTGGCCGTACGCCGGCCTGCTCCGCTCCCTCGGCGAGGACCGGCCGCTGTACGGCCTCCAGGCCAGGGGGCTGGCCCGGGACGAGGAACCGCCCGCGTCCGTGGGCGCGATGGCCGAGGACTACCTGGCCCGGATCCGCGAGGTCCGGCCCGAGGGCCCTTACCACCTGCTGGGCTGGTCCTTCGGCGGCCTGGTGGCCCACGAGATGGCGGTGCGGCTGCGCGAGGCGGGGGAGGAGGTCGCGCTGCTGGCCCTGCTCGACGCCTACCCGCCGGACGCGACAGCCGCCGGGCGTGCCGAGGCCGGCGGACCGCCCTCGCAGGACCGGACGGACGGTGACGTCCTCGCCCGGCTGCTGCGGTTCCTCGGCCACGAGACGCCCGGCTTCCCGGACGGCGGCCCGGTCGACGCGGAGGCGGCCCGCGAGGTCCTGCGACGCGAGGGCGCGCCCCTCACCGACATCCCACCGCGGACGCTGCGGGCGTGGCCCGGCATCGTGGCCCGCCACGCCCGGCTGCAAAGGGAGTTCGTCCCCCGCCACTTCGACGGTGACGTCCTGCTGTTCACCGCCGAACCGGACCCGGGGACGGACGCGCCGGCCCCCTCGTCCTGGGCGCCGTACGTCGGCGGACGCCTCGACCCGCACCCCGTCGCCTGCGGCCACCACGAGATGACCCTGCCCGGCCCCGTCACGGAGATCGGCCGTGCCGTCGCGGAGCGCCTGGAGGGCACCGGCCGCCCTCACACCACCTGACCCCTGTCCTACCGACCCCACCCACCCCCGTACGGAGCACCCCCATGACCAACCCCTTCGAGAACGACGACGCCCAGTACCTGGTCCTCGTCAACGACGAACTGCAGTACTCCCTCTGGCCGGTCTTCGCCGACGTCCCCGCCGGCTGGACCGTCGCCCTCCCGGCCGCGAGCCGTCAGGAGTGTCTGGAGTACGTCGAGAAGAACTGGACGGACATGCGGCCCAAGAGCCTGGCCGACGCCATGGCCGAGCGGTGACCGCCCCGCGTCCCCGCCCCCTGACCTCGACCACCCCGGAACACCCCGTGAGGAGAACGACATGACAGACACCGCACCCGCCACCTCCCTGCGCGTCGGCCACGTCGAGTTGTACGTCACCGACGCCGAGGCCGCCGCGTCGGCCTTCACCGACGGCTACGGCTTCCAGGTGTGCGCCACAGCCGAACGCGGCGGACCCGAGGGCGCTTCCCGCTCCCTCGCGCTGCGCCAGGGCGACATCGTCCTCGTGGTGACCCAGGCGCTCGACGACAGCCACCCGGCCGCCGCCTACGTGGCGCGGCACGGCGACGGCATAGCCGACATCGCGCTGACCGCCCGCGACGCCCGTGAGGCCTTCGCCGACGCCGTCTCCCGCTCCGCCACGCCCCTCGCCGAGCCCGCCGAGCATGAGGGCTGGGTCACCGCCGCCGTCGCCGCCGGCTTCGACGACGTACGCCACACCCTGGTCCAGCGGCCCGCCGGCCACACGGACACCGCCGTCCCGCTGCCCGGCTTCGAGCCGGTGGCCTCCTCGACCGCCCCCGGGGAGCCGACGCCGGTGGGCCTGACGGTCCTCGACCACGTCGCGGTCAGCGTCCCCATGGGCCGACTGGCCGAGAGCACCGGCTACTACGAGCGGGTCTTCGGCTACGCGTCCGTGTACGAGGAGCTGATGGTCCAGGGCACCGAGGCCATGGACTCCAAGGCGGTCCGCAGCCCCGCCGGGGACCTCACCTTCACCGTCCTCGCGCCGAGCCCGGAGCACGACGCCGGTCACATCGGCGACTTCCTGGAGCGGCACGGCAGCGGCGGCGTGCACCACCTGGCCTTCGCCACCACCGACATCGTCGGCACCGTCGACCGGATGCTCGAGCGCGGCATCGTCTTCCTCGGCACCCCCGACACGTACTACGACCGGCTGGAGCAACGCCTCCGGCTGAACCGCCACTCGATCGGCGAGCTGCGCAAGGGCCGCATCCTCGCCGACGAGGACCACGGCGGCCAGCTCTTCCAGATCTTCACCCGGACCGTCCACCCCAGGCGCACGCTCTTCTACGAGATCATCGAGCGCGCCGGCGCGGACAGCTTCGGCGGCGGCAACGTCCGCGCGCTGTACGACGCCGTACAGGCGGAGAAGGCCGAGCACGAGGCCGCCGCGCACACCGACGGGGAGACCGCGTGACCGACCCGGCACTCGCCGGCCTGCTCACCCCCGCCGACGCGGAGGCCCTGGCGGCGGCGGTCCTGCCCGCCGCCGTGGAGCGCTTCGTCGGCGGGGCGGCGGGCGCGGAACTCACGCTCCGCGCCAACCGCGCCGCGTTCGACCGGCTCCACCTCGTCCCCCGGGTGCTCGCGGACGTCTCGTCCGTCGGCACCACCCGCACCCTGCTCGGCACGGAGAGCGCCCTCCCGGTGGCCGTGGCCCCGATGGCGTACCAGAGGGCCGTGCACCCGGACGGCGAGTCGGCCGCCGCCCGCGCCGCCCGGGACGCCGGCGTCCCGTTCACCGCGTGCACCTTCAGCAGCACCACCGTGGAGGACATCACCGCCACCGGCGCCACCACCTGGTTCCAGCTGTACTGGCTGCGTGACCGCGGCCACACCGCGGAACTGCTGGAGCGTGCGGAGGCGGCCGGCTGCCGGGCGCTGATGCTGACCGTCGACACACCGAGGATGGGACGCCGGGCGGCCGACATGCGCGGCGCCTTCACCCTGCCCGACGGGGTGTCGCCCGTGCACTTCGGCCCTCGCCCCGACGGTGTGCCGCGCACCGCGAGCCGCGGCGTGAGCGCCATCGCCGCGCAGACCGCCGACGTCGTCGACCCGTCCCTGAGCTGGGCCGACCTGGACTGGCTGCGCGAACACACCCGGCTGCCGCTGATCCTCAAGGGCGTGCTGGACCCGGCCGACGCCGAACGCGCCGCCGCCCGCGGCGTGGACGCGCTGGTGGTCTCCAACCACGGCGGCCGCCAACTCGACGGTGCCCTGCCCGCACTCGACGCCCTGCCCGCCGTGGCCGAGGCCGTCGCGGGACGGTGCGAGGTGCTCCTCGACAGCGGTGTCCGCAGCGGCACGGACGTCCTGAAGGCCCTCGCCCTCGGCGCGGACGGCGTGCTGCTGGGCCGCCCCGTGCTGTGGGGCCTGGCGGCCGGCGGACACCGGGGCGTGCTCAAGGTCCTCCGTCTGCTCAGCGAGGAACTGGAGTCGGCCCTCGCGCTGGCCGGCTGCCCGGACCTCGACGCGGCGGCACGGCTGCGCACCGTCGCCGGCCCGGGAGGCGAACCGCGATGACCACGGCGAGCACGGCCACCGGCGGCCTCGGCCTCACCGCGCTGCACCCCTCGGTGGGCGACCCGCTGCTTTCCTCGATGAACTTCCTCAACGAGATCGCGGGCCGCCACCCGGACGCGCTCTCCCTCGCCGCCGGCACACCGTACGAGGGGTTCTACGACGTCGAGGACGTCCACCGCGCGCTGCGGGTCTTCAGCGACCACCTGCGCACCGAACAGGGGTACGGCGAGGAGCGGGTCCGGCGCACGCTGCTCCAGTACGGGCGCACCAAGGGCATCATCCACGAGCTGATCGCCCGCCAGCTGTCCGTGGACGAGGGCATCGACGTCGACCCGGAGGCCGTCCTCGTCACCACGGGCTGCCAGGAGGCGCTGTTCCTCACCCTGCGGCTGCTGCGCCGCGACGACCGGGACGTGCTGCTGGCCGTCACGCCCGCCTACGTCGGCGTCACCGGGGCGGCACGCCTCCTGGACCTGCCGGTGCACCCGGTCGCCGAGGGACCGGACGGCGTCGACCTGGACGACCTGCGGCGGCGCATCGGCGAGGCCCGCGCCGCCGGGCTGCGCCCGCGCGCCCTGTACGTCGTCCCCGACCACGCCAACCCCTCGGGCATCCGGATGCCCGAGCCGGTACGCCGCGGCCTCCTCGACCTCGCGGAACAGGAGGACATCCTCCTCCTGGAGGACAACCCGTACGGCCTCTTCCCGCGCCGGGGGCAGCGCCTCCCGACCCTGAAGGCGCTGGACACCGCACACCGTGTCGTCCACCTCGGTTCGCTGGCGAAGACGGTGTTCCCGGGGGTGCGGATCGGCTACGCGGTGGCCGACCAACCGGTCGATTCGGGGCCGTACCTGGCGGACCTGCTCGCCAGGGCCAAGAGCATGGTCACCGTCAACACCTCGCCGATCGCCCAGGCCGTGGCCGGGGGCAGGCTGCTGGAACACGGGTGCAGCCTGGTCCGCGCCACTGAACGGGAGGGCGAGGTGTACCGGGAGGGCCTCGACCGGATCGTCGACGGGCTGGCCCGCCGCTTCCCCGACCCGTCGGCGTCCGGGGTGAGCTGGAACAGCCCCGAGGGCGGCTTCTTCGTCGTCGTCGACGTGCCGTTCGACGTCACCGACGCGGCGCTGGAGCGCTCGGCCCGCGACCACCGTGTGCTGTGGACGCCGCTGCACCACTTCTACGACGCGGCGGCGCCGGATGACGGAGCCGGACCGTTGCGCTGTCTGCGCCTGTCGTGCAGTGCTCTCGGGCCGGAGGACATCGAGGAGGCGCTCGACCGGTTCGCCGCCTTCGTACGCTCGGCCTGAGCACGCCGCTCGTGGCGAGCGGACCCGTCACCGGCCCCGCACCTCGGCGCGGAACCCCGAGCCACGGGCACCGTCCGCCCGAGGTGGTGGGGGCCGGACCGGCGAGCGACTGTCGCACCTGCCGGGCCCGGGCGGCCGGGGAACGGACGCCCCGAATCCGCCCGGGCCCGGGCGACGGTGTCAGCGGTTCATGGCTGCCCAGAACTCGTCGAAGGACATCCGGCGGTCACCGTCGGTGTCGAGTGCGTCGATCACTCCCCGGGCCTCCGACTCGGTGATCTCGGTGCCCTCCAGTTCCGCCACGACCTGCCGGTACTCCTCTGCGGTGACCAAGCCGTCACCGTCCAGGTCGTAGCGCTCGAAGACACTCCGCGCCGCCTTCTCCACCCTGTCCGCCATGTGCGTCTTCCTTCCGCGATCTTCACTGACGGCGCCAGCCTATCCGTCGGTCTCCGGGCGACCGGGTGAACGGCCCCGCACACCGGACCTCGCGGATTCACACGCCGGACCTCGACAACACGGCCTGCGCGCCCGGGCAGGAGGCCGCCCTCTCGCTCGGGCCGCTGCCCACGCACCGGCCCGAGAGCCGACAGCACGGCCTGAAGGGAAGGTTCCGCCCGGCACGGGCCCTGCCTGTCCTGCCCGCCGGTTGCTGCGTACAGTGGACGGTGCAACCCCTGCCGGGCCTGCGGCGCCCTGGTGCCGTGGCCATCTGCCGGCTTGGCCGGCAGCAGGCGGAGGTGTGCCATGACATACGACCGTCCCTCCCTCCACGCCGTCGCCGGCCCGCCCGGTGCCGCACGGGAATGGCGGCGCGAGGCCGCATGTGTGGGCGAAGACCCGGAGCTGTTCTTCCCGATGGTCGAGCGGGACCGTGATCCTCAGGTGATGAGGGCCCGTGCGGTGTGCCGCTGCTGTCCGGTCCTGCTTGCCTGCCGCCTCTGGGCCATCAGGCACGGGGAGGATGCGGGCATCTGGGGCGCCACGACCGCCGCGCAGCGCCGTGCCATTCGCCGGGCGCTGCTCGCCGAACGGAGGTAGCCCGACCGCGAAGCGGTGTCAGCGCCCTCTTCCGCGTTGCGCGGCACGAGGCACCGGATGCACGGTCCGGCCGGCTGCGGACCGGGGTGCGACGGCGTGACCTGTCAGAACAGTACGGGCCATGGAAAACGGCGCACGAACGTCACCGGTCGTGGTCGGCCGACGCCACCCGGGAACGGGTACTGCGGCAGGCCCGAGCCGCAGCCGACACCGCGGACGGGCCGGGGGGCATCACGGTGGACTCCGTCCTCGCGTGATGCCCCCCGGCCCGCGGCCGGCGCCCGCACCGCCGTGTCGTCGGACCGACGGCACTCAGCCGGGTGTGATGCGGCCGCGCCAGGCCCCGGACTCGTCCCCCCGCCGCTCGATGTAGTCCTTGAAGCGGCGCATGTCGCCTTTGACGCGCCGGTCGATCGTCCCCAGCAGGTCCGCGGTCTTCTCCGCGACCCCGCTCGGTTCGACATCCATCACGAGTTCCACCCGGGTGTGGTCGTCGTCCACGCGCTGGAAGCGGACCGTGCCCTTCTGCTGGACGTCGCCGCTGGTGGTGCGCCAGGTGATCCGCTCGTCAGGGAGCTGGTCGACGATCTCGGTGTCGAACTCCCGCCGCACCCCGCCGATCTTGGTGGTCCAATGGTTGTGGCGGGCGTCGAGCTGTGTGATCTCCTCGACCCCCTCCATGAAGTTCGGGAACTCCTCGAACTGGGTCCACTGGTCGTAGGCGGTGCGGACCGGGACCTCGACTTCCACTGTTTCCTTGACCGTGCTCATATCAGGCCTCCTTTCACGCTGCGGCGAGTACCCGGGAGAGCCGCGGCCTACCGGGGCCGTTGGGCGCGGAGGCGCCTGCGGACCGGCATCCGGCCTTTCAGCCGGTCAGCCGCTCCACAGGTAGGCCCCGATGCGTTCGATTCGGCTGACCGAGTGGGACGGTCTTCGCGGGGCGATCAGGCGGGGACGGGCCCCCGGCGGACGGGGCGCCGTCGTGCACGGTGCGGCTGTTCCCTGTGGGACGGTCCGCCACCGGTGCCTCAAGGCCGGACAGGCATCATGGATGCGTAATACTCTCCGTATGAAGTCGAGTATTACGTCCGTGGGTGGCGGGACCGTCGTACGACGGGCCGTCGCCCGGGACGCCAAGCAGCTCACACGGCTCGTGCGCGGCTCGCGCGCCTATGAGGGCCGCTACGCGGCGATGGTCGCAGACTACCGTGTCGGGCCCGACTACATCGAAGCCCATGAGGTCTTCGTGGCCGTCGACACCGGTGATCCCGCGGGCCGGGTGCTTGGCTTCTACGCGCTGGTCCTCGTGCCGCCGGAGCTGGACCTGCTCTTCGTCGCCGACCGGGCGCAGGGCCGCGGCATCGGGCGGCTGCTCGTCGAGCACATGAGGGCCCGGGCGCGGGCGGCGGGGCTGGACCGTGTCCGCGTGGTGTCCCATCCCCCGGCCGAGGGGTTCTACCGCAGGGTGGGCGCGCTGCTCACCGGGACCGCCCCCGCGAACCCACCCGCGGTGGCGTGGGACCGGCCCGAGCTGGAGTTCCTGATTCCGTGAGCTCTTCCGGCGCCGCCGCTGCGGGGCGAGGACGACCGCGGCACGCGCCTTCGGCGTCCTTCCGATCCCGAATGCCGCGGTCAGGCCGGACGCGGGCGGCCTGCGCGGTGTCCGGCGTGACAAGCTGTGCTTTCACTGCCCGACCTCAGGAGGTCACGATGACTGCAGATTCTGCGTCGCAAGAAGGTTCGGAGACGGCTGGTACCGAGAGCGGCGCCCTGGTGCCTGACGACGACGGCCAGTACGACCTGAAGGGCAAGTTCCGGGAGGCCCTGGCGCGCAAGCGAGACAAGCAGGCGCAGGCCGCGGCCCGTGCTGCGAACACCGACGCGTCGAAGGTCCGCGGCGCGCACGGCCCGGCTGCGAGCCAGCGGTCGTTCCGGCGAAAGAGCGGCGGCTGAGTTCGAACCGCCGTCGGACGGGACCCGGCGAGGCACCGCCCGGCCGCCTTGCCGATGATGTCGAGCCGGGTCCCCCGGGTGACAGAGGCGGCGGGTACGGTCACGGTGCCGCGGCCGCCGCCCGCTGCCGGGCAGGGACGATCTGCCCGTCGTCGATGCGGAAGTTCTCGGTCGGTGAGCAGCCGATCGATGGCGTGATCAGCAGGCTGACGGCAACCGGTGCGGGCTCCGTACCGGAGGTGGAGAACTCGCACACCGCGTGGCGGCCGGTCAGCGGGAACCAGAACCAGGAATCCGCCTTGCCGACCAGGGCACGGTCCGATTCTCTCCACGCGCCGTCCTTGAAGGTGAAGACCTGAAGGCGCACGGATGCCGCGAGCGGGTCGGTCTGCGACCTCAGAGCGGTGAGCGTGAACTTGAGGTCGCTGTCCAGGACCGATGAGGCGATCCGTCGGCGCTCCGTCGTCCGAGGCTCGGTCTGCGCCTCCTGCACCTGACCGGCCGTCGGACGGGCCTGCGGGTCGGCCGGCGACGGGTTCGGGGGGCCACCGGCGGTTGCGCCGACCGTGGCCGTGGCGGCGGCCGCCACGGCGATGCCCCAGCTTGTGAGTGTGCGGAAGTTCTTGATCACGACGTCTCCACGTGGGGTGATGGGTGTGTTCCCGAGGTGCTGCGCATCGCCTCCGAGTCGGCACACCCCACGGTCGGTCGAGGGACATGCCGACAACGATCCGGACGATGCGCTTCTGCCCGGTGGTCCGGGGCGATGATCAGGACGGGCCTGTGACAGGGACCTTCCGGTACCCGGCACGGGCTGGGGCCGGTGCTCTCGTCACTGCATTCCGGGCGGTGTCGACACCACTCGACCCAGCTACTTGCCGGGGAGGGAAGGCGACATGGGCGTCGGCACCTCGGACGGAGTGCGACCGTCCTCGGTCCGAGGAGGCTGCACGTCGGAGAGGTCGAACGTGAGTTGCCAGGTAGCCGGTGTCAACACCCGCTGTGTCACCTGACCATGAGCCTTGCGGAACTCCCCGGTGCCTCCGGTGATCGCGTTGACGACCGGAACCGGTACCGGAATACCGGCTTGCTCGCCCTGGAGGGTGATCTGACCTTCCGGTAGTACCGCGGTTGACGTGCATGGTCCCGCGTTGCGTTCGAGGTCGGTGATGACGCAGAACCCGCCGATGCGTCCGACGAGGCGCTCTTCGGGCCCCTCGGCCGACACCAGATTCCCGCTGAAGACGAACTGGTCGCCGACGCTGCGGCCCGTTGCGCCCAGATCGAGCTCTTCACCGACTTGCAGCCGGGCCTCTACGCGGATGGCGCGGCTCTTCGCCGAGGAGTCGTGGTCAGGGTGGGCTGCCGCAGTCGAGGTCGTCTTCCGGGGGGTCACGTCGGCCGACGCGGACCTGATGAGGGTGAGCCCGGCGGAGCAGCCGAGAACCGCGACGGCGAAGAATATGAAGGGCCGGCCGGCGAAGTCCATGGTCGCCTCCGTGTGTGTGGGAATGAACAGGTTCAGTGCCGCCCGGGAACTTCCGGGAACCACGGGCGAGAACGCACGAGAAGGCCCGCGGGATCACTGGGAAAGCCCATCGTGCTCGCTCCGGTGGTGACGCGTCTCGTCCGCATTCGTTCATGACGGGCCATCCGTCTGACGGCAACGCTAAGGACAGCCGTGACGACGTGCTCGGCATGAGGATGAAAGTGGGGCCATTGGGGTGCATTTCCCGGAGTGAGGAGGAGAGGCCTCGTGCATGGCGGATCCGTCCGGTGGCCCGCGCGGGCCGTCCTGCGGCCCGGTCGTCCCCGGAAGTGGCCCGCGCGCGGTCGGTGGGGCCGGCTCCACGACCTGTTCCGCCGCCGGCAGCGGGAGGGCACCTGGGCCAGGATCGTCACCCGGCTTCAGGCCCGGGCGGACGCGAAGGGCCTGATCACCTGGGAGGTGAACGTCGACTCCACCGTGTGCCGGGCGCACCGGCACGCCGCCGGTGCGTCGAGAAGGAGAACCGCGGAGAGGAGCCGCCCGGCGGCATTGCCGTCGAGCGGGGCCGGCAGCCTCCGCCGGTGTTGGTCACGACCGGGCGGCGAGGCGGCGACCGGTGGGTTCACCGTCGACCTCAGGCTGTCGGTGTCGGCACGGCGCAGGCGTCGGCGACGGCCCGCGTGTCCCAGTAGAACGGACGGACCTCGGTGATCCGCCCGTCCTTGACCGTGATCGCTTGCAGAATGGGGAAGTTGAGTTCACGGCCGGTCGCGCGAGCGCGGGCACGGACCTGCGTGAGCACGACCGCGGTCTCACCGGTGGCCAGGAACTCCCGCTCCACCATGTCGAACGACTCCCACACCTGTCCCATCCTGAGGAAGAACCGCGCCAAGCCGTCGTGCCCACGCCACGTGCCTCCGTAGGGCAGGGCGTCCGCCTGGTGCAGCTCGACATCCGGCGCGAAGAAGGGGGCGAGCAGGTCGAACGAAGCCTCGCCGGGGCCTCCCGCCGCCAGATACTCCGCCTCAGCCGCATACATACCGGCGAGAACCGTCGCCGGCCCTGTAGTGGATGACATCGTCATGACGCCAGCATGAGCACCACAGCAGGACCTTGCCGGCGGCAATCAGACATCGTTGCACGGCATGGCCGGCCGGCTTGCTGGTGACGCTGGTGACCCGGACAGGCGATCCCCCGTCTGTCCGGGTGGACGTACCCCCCTCAGTCCTTGCCGATGACGACCACCTCGTCCGTGGCCGCCCACCGGCGCCGCTCGGCCTTGGGCGGGTTGATCCGCACGCCGTGTCCGGGACGTGCCGAGGCGCCGCCGTGACTTCGGTAGCCGATGGCGCATTCGCCGCGACGACGTGCCGCGGCCACGACCGTGGCGAAGGACGTCTCGCACCCGGGCAGTACGTAGTCGGTGGCCGGTCGCAGACGGACCCCGGTGCCGTCGGCGGAGAACAGTTCCTCGAACACCGCCGCCAGGTGACGGTTCTGGGAGATCTGCGCCATGAGCAGGCCGATGAGCTTGCCACTGATGATCACGTCGGCTCCGGGACTGACGGGGGCCAGCGCCCGGTTGCGGTCGTCGATCAGTTCGGTGACGACCGGCAGTTCGCGTCCGGTGGCCTCCTCCAGCCGGCGCAGCAGCAGGAGGGTGACGAGTGTGCGGTCGTCCGGGGCGTCCGGCGGCTGGCCGGGAGCGGGGTCCCGGCCGAGCACGATCACGCTGTCGTAGGAGTGAACGTCCAGACGCCGCAGGGTCTCGGGGCGGGTGACGTCCCCGTGGTGCAGGGTCAGGGCCAGGTCGGTGCCGCCGTTCGCGTCGGCCTCGTCCACCTGCCGGACCGTCGCCTCGTCACCGTCCGCCACCACGTCGACGGTGGATCCGGGCCGGGCGCGGCGGCGCAACTGCTCGACCATGAGCGGCGCCCGGCGGTTCCAGCCCAGCAGGAGAACCCGCTCCGCCCGCGCGGGTGCCGGCGGCCCGGACACCATCGCCTCCTCCTCGACCAGCTCCGCGCAGTCACCGGGCCAGACCGTGTCGTCGTCGCGGGAGATGACGATGAGCAGGTCGTCCGGGGCCAGGGGGGTCTGCTCCGGCGGGTTGAGCAGGGGAGTGCCCGAGCGCACCATCCCGACGACGCTCGACGTCGGATAGGACAGCAGCGCGTCGCCGAACGGACGCCCGGCCAGGGCCGGTTCGGTGATCAGGTAGAACTCGTCACCGGCGAAGTCGAGGAGTTCCTGGTGGACGAGGGAGAGCCCGGGGCGGCGCGCGGCCTGGACGATCAGCCGGGCGGTGACGGTGTCACTCTCCAGAATGACGCCGCCCGGTCCGGCGGCGAGACGGGCAGCCAGGAGGTAGCGGTCGTCCCGGACGGCGGCGACGACGGGCGGAAGGACGGCCTTTCCGGTCAGGGCCGCCCTGAGCGCCAGCAGCGTCTTGACCACCTCGGCGTCGGCGTCGGGCTCGTCGTGGGGCATCACCAGCACGACACCGGCCGTCTCCGGGCTGGTCAGGCCGAGCACGGCCGGGTCGGTGGTGGGGCCGCTGCGGCAGATCAGCCGCGTACGGCCGACGGGACCCACCTTCGTGCTCAGGGCCTCCTCCATGGCGGTCTTGTCCCGGTCGGCCAGCACGGCCACCGCCGCCCGCCGCTGGTTGGCGTGGGCGGCCACCAGCTCGCTCACCACCGTGAAGACCTGCTCCGACCAACCCAGGACCACGGCGTGCCCTTTCTCGAGCACCGTGGAACGGCCCCGGCGCAACGCGGTCAGCCGCTCCGTCAGCGCCGTCGTGATCAGACCGACGAGGGTCGAGACGTACAGCAGGGTGACCAGCGCGAGCAGCAGCGACACCGTCACGCGCAGCGGCGTGCCCGTCGAACCGCCCAGCCGCAGTGTCTCCCCGGTCAGGCGCCACACCTGCGCGAACCTGTCCGTCAGGGACGCCGGCGCGTCGGGATCGGTCCACACGAGCACCGCACTGGCCGGGACGACGACGGCCAGACACAACAGCGCCATCCAGCCGACGAGGGCGGAGGCACCGCGGGTCAGCGTGCTGTCGAACCAGTAACGGGCCCTCTCACCGAACCGAGCGCGCGGCTGTGCCACCCTTCCCCCTTGGTCGCACCGCGCTCCTTGTGAGTCCGGGCGACGCCGTGTACACGATGCGCCGCGTGAGCCCGCCGGAGAGCACGGATGTGGATACGCATCTGGCAGTGTGCGGAATCGATCGCGTCGGCACCGGGGGGTTGCCCGGCATTCATTCCTTCGGGTTCCCCGAGCCGTCCGCACCGGCGGACCCGCTGTGACGTCAGGGTTCGTCGCCGTCTTCGCTCCTTCGAGTCAACTGCGCGGCGAAAGGCGGGCGCCCGGTCACAGCCGCCAGTACAAAGACCGCCATGACTGAAGATCACGCAGTGATGCGCTCGGACGGCGGCTTCTCCCGGAGGACCTTCGCGGCGGCGGCCGGGACGGCCACGGTGGCCACGGCCCTGACCGGCGGTGCCGCCGCGGCTCTGCCCGCCCCGGCCGCCCCGGGCGGGAACCGCGGCCCCGACTTCGACCGGTGTCTCGCCGTCGCTCGCGCACTGCTCGTCCTGGACTCCGACGACCGTCCCCTCGTCCCGCGTTACCAGCGCGTCCTCCAGAAGGGACTGCCGGCTCACCGGCGGACACGCCCCATGGACGTCCTGGTCATCGGCGCCGGTCCGGCCGGGCTGGTGGCCGCCTGGCTGCTGAAGGAGGCCGGTCACCGGGTGACGGTGCTGGAGGCCAACGGCAACCGCGCGGGCGGACGCATCAAGACCTTCCGCAACGGCGGCCACGAGCACGCCGGACAGCCCTTCGCCGATCCCCGTCAGTACGCCGAAGCGGGCGCGATGCGCATCCCCGGCAGCCACCCCCTGGTGATGGAGCTGATCGACCGGTTCGACCTGAAGAAGCGGCGCTTCCACTACGTCGACGTCGACACCGAGGGACGCCCCGCCCACCGCACCTGGATCCACGTCAACGGCATCCGCGTGCGGCGCGCCGACTACGCCCGTGCGCCCCGTCGCGTGAACCGCTCCTTCGGCGTCCCCCGGGCTCACTGGGACACCCCGGCCGCCGCCATCCTGCGCTCCGCGCTGGACCCGGTGCGCGACGAGTTCAGTCGCGTCGGCCCCGACGGCAAACGGGTCGGCAAACCCCTCCCCGAGCAGTTGAAGGGCTGGGCCCGCGTGGTGCAGCGGTTCGGCGACTGGTCGATGTTCCGCTTCCTGACCGAGCACGCCGGCCTCGACGAGCGGACCATCGACCTGATCGGCACCTTGGAGAACCTCACCTCCCGCCTTCCGCTGTCCTTCATCCACAGCTTCATCGGCTCCTCCCTCATCAGCCCCGACACGCCCTTCTACGAGTTGGAGGGCGGCACGGCCGTACTGCCGGACGCCCTGCTGGAAAGGGTGCGCAAGGAAGTACGGTTCGACCGTCGTGTCACGCGCATCGAGTACCACCACCCCGACCGCCCTTCGTCGGACACCGAGCACGTCCGGAGCAAGGGACCGCACGTGTGGGTGGACACCGTGTCCGAGGGCCGTGACGGGCCGGTCGTGCGCGAGCAGTTCACCGCGGACGTCGCCGTGGTGACGGTGCCGTTCTCCGGACTGCGCCACGTGCAGATCGAACCGCCCATGTCGTACGGCAAGCGCCGTGCCGTCTGCGAGCTGCACTACGACAGCGCGACCAAGGTGCTGCTGGAGTTCAGCCGTCGCTGGTGGGAGTTCGACGAGGCCGACTGGAAGCGCGAGCTGAACGCCGTCGAGCCGGGCCTGTACGACGCCTACCGCACCGGCCGCACCGCCGCGGACGGCAGCCTGCTCGGCGCCCATCCCTCCGTGCCCGCCGGGCACATCTCAGCGGGCCAGCGCACCCACTACGCCGCCAACCGCGCGCTGGTGCGTGACCAGCCGGAGGCGGTCGACGTCGTGGGGGGCGGATCGGTGTCGGACAACGCCAACCGGTTCATGTTCCACCCCTCCCATCCGGTACCCGGCAGCGCGGGGGGCGTGGTCCTGGCGTCCTACAGCTGGGCGGACGACGCGCTGCGCTGGGACTCCCTGGACGACGAGGCACGGTACCCGCACGCCCTGTGCGGCCTCCAGCAGGTCTACGGCCGGCGCATCGAGGTCTTCTACACCGGAGCGGGCCGCACGCAGAGCTGGCTGCGCGACCCCTACGCCTACGGGGAGGCGTCCGTGCTCCTGCCCGGGCAGCACACGGAGCTGCTGCCCGCCATCCCCGCGCGCGAGGGGCCGTTGCACTTCGCCGGGGACCACACGTCCGTCAAGCCGGCCTGGATCGAGGGAGCCGTGGAGTCCGCCGTGCGTGCCGCCCTGGAGATCCACGCGACATGAGCCGAGCGGCCCGATGAACCACGACGCGGGCTCGCGCCCCGGCGCACCGGGTGGACTCCGGGGTCGCTGCAACACGTGAGGCGCTCGGCTGGGGCTTCCCAGCCGAGCGTTTCGGGTGGGCGGGCGGAGTGCGGACGGTTTCCACGAGCGCGTCGTGGAGGTGTTCGGCGACGCGGCCCTCGGGCAGGTGCAGGAGCACGACGTGGTGGATGGCGCGCTCGACGAGGGAGCGGAGGGCGGAGCCACCGTCGTTGCGAGCATCGGCATTGGCCCCGGACAGCGTGGCGAGGGCCCGGCCAGTGCGTGAGCCGCTGGTGGCGGCTGCGGGTGACGTTCATGTCCGGGCCACCGGTGGGCAGGCCGAGCAGTCGTGCCGTTCGCAGACCCTGAGTGCCTGGGGGGCTGGTTGAAGGCATGCACGATCCGTTGGCAGACGGTGCCTTGGTCATGAGGGCCGGACCGGGACCGGATATCCGGTGTCCTGCCCGCCCATGAGGACACAAGATGGTGCGCATGACTTTGGCCACCCCCGTACTGCACACCGCTCGCCTGCGACTGCGCCCCTTCACCGACGCCGACGCAGGCCCTCTCTTCGCGCTGCACGGCAGCGCCTACGTGCTGCGTTACTGGGACTCCCCGCCGTGGACCGAACCGGCCCGCGCCGAGCGGTTCATCGCGACGTGCCGGAAGATGGCGGACGAAGGCACCGGGGCGCGGGTGGCCATCGACCGGGCCTCTGACGGGGCCTTCGTCGGCTGGTGCGGTCTGACCGGATGGAACCCGGACTACCGCAGCGCGTCGTTGGGCTACGTCCTCGGCGATGCGATGTGGGGCCACGGCTACGCGACGGAGGCCGCGCACGCCTTGCTGCGATGGGCGTACGACACACTGGACCTGAATCGCGTGCAGGCCGAGACCGATACGCGCAACGTGGCATCCGCCCGGGTCCTCGAGAAGATCGGATTCGTGCGTGAAGGGACGTTGCGGGAGGACTGCGTCGTGAACGGCGAGGTTTCCGACTCGTGGGTGTTCGGGTTGCTCAAGCGAGAGTGGCGGCCGTCGGTCGTGCCGGTTCCAGCCCGCGAAGAGCGGCGTCAAAAGGGCGCTTGAAGTGGGCAACTTGCCGTTTGCGTCCTAGTGCGTTCCTCGCCAGGTGGGTGTCGTCTCGTCCGTTATGCGCCTGGTGAGGTTGTCGATCGAGGCGACGTGGATCATGGCCTCGGAGCTGGCGGTGAGGGTCTCGTAGCCGCGGGCGAGGCGGCGGTGCATCATGATCCAACCGATACTCCGCTCGACCGCCCAGCGCCTTTTCGCGACCTGAAAGCCGCGGGTTTCCGGATTCCTGTTGACGACTTCGACGTCGATTCCGAGGCGGGCACCGTGCTCGACGACGGCGTTCTTGAAGCCGGTGCCGCCCCGGCTCTCGGAGATGGTGGGGTACCTCTCCTTCGCCTGGTCGAGGAGACGGATTCCCGGGACTGCCCCTCCGGATAGGATACCCTGTGGGGTATCTGGAAGGGGTGTGGCTGTGGAACTGGCGATGGCGGCTGAGGAACTGAAGACGGTGGTCAACCGGTTGCGGCGGGCGCAGGGCCAGATTGCCGGTGTGATCAAGATGATCGAGGAGGGGCGGGACTGCGAGGACGTGGTCACGCAGCTCGCGGCGGCGTCCCGGGCGCTGGACAAGGCGGGCTTCGCGATCATCGCCACCGGTCTGCAGCACTGCCTGACGGATGAGGACATGGCCGCGTCCGGTGACCGGGAGCAGATGCGGGCCCGTCTGGAGAAGTTGTTCCTGTCCCTGGCCTGAGTGCGCGGCCTCGCCGGATTGCTCGGCACGTCGGACAACAGCACCTCTCTCGTCGGCGGTGTCCGACCGGCTGGTCGTGCTGGTCCTGGCCGGCGCGGCGGCACGGGCCGCCCTGCTGGTGCTGCTCCGGCCGGCAGGCGGGACGCGCAGGCACCGTCGGAAGCGGAACAGGCCGCGCGCGAGTAATTGATCCTTTCGGAACGTCTTCAGGGGCATTGGAGGTGGATGAGCGGACGGCCCTGGCCGTGCTCGCCGGGGTCGCCGCCGTCACCGCACAGACGGAGAGGGCCCGCGCCGGGCACCGGCGAGGCGCTGGTCGCCGGGTGCGGCACGGCACTGACCGTCGCCGCAGGCGTTCTCCTCGCCGTCGGCGTTCTCGCACTTGCCACCCTCAGCGCTTGCCCGGCCACCGAACAGGACGTGCCCGAGCCTGTGGAAATGAACACCGGGGTGGGGGACTGACCGGGTGCCGACCACGGGCCGGGCTCGTGCTGAATCTCCGCTGAGGTTCGAACTGCGGGCGGCACCTGGTCAGGAGCACGCAACCGACCCGGCCGACGAAGCTCGGGGTGGACGGCAGCAGCGGAGCCGCCCGCCCTCGCAGGGTGCCGGGAACAAGATCAGCACGCACCTCGACACCCTGCCGGCCGGGACCGCCGAGACAAGACCCGCGACGTCGTTCTTGAACGATCAGTGGGGCGCCTTCGGACGCACGCTTGACATGCGTGGAGGGAAGGGCCTGGCTTCGGACCCCTCCCGCCACGGGCGGCTCAGAGGTTGCGCAGTGCGGCCAGGGTGTTGTCGAGGTCGGCGGTGCGGGGGCGGTTGTGGGGCAGTTTGGCGAGCATGGCGGCCATGCCGCAGGTGTTGGTGAGGGCGGAGAAGACCAGGCCGCCTGCGATGCCGGCGGAGACGAGCTGGAAGGCGGGGTGGACGGTGAGGCCGAGCAGCAGGCCGAGCAGCACGGTCACTCCAGCGGTGAGCCTGACCTGTCGCTCCATGCCCCAGGTGGCACGCGAGGTGCCTTGGGGGTGGTGCAGTTCGTGGCCGCCGGCCGCCCAGGCGCCGGTGCCTCCCGACAAGGTGGCGGCGGCGACGCCGTTCTCCTCGAGGATCCTGCAGGCGTTCTCGGAGCGGGCGCCCGATGCGCACACGACCAGGAGATCAGTCCGGTCGGCGGCGTACCGGAGGTCGGGCAGCGCGCGCTGGATCTGGTCGAGGGGGACGTTGAGCGCGCCGGGGAGGTGACCGCCGGCGTATTCGCCGGGGGTGCGCACATCGATGACGGTCAGTTCGTGCAGGCGGGTGCGTGCCTCGCCGGTGGTGAGGGCGGTGGACGTGGTCATGGCAGAGATCATCCTTGTGTGTCGACGGTGCCCCCGGCGGAGGACCGTGTTGTCGTGCGGAGTCGGAGGGGAACTTGAACTGGTGGGAGGCGGGCTGCGGCAGCGCCTGGCCGGCATCGGGGCGGGCCGCCAATGCCGTGCGGGCCGGGGCGAGAAGCGCAGACAGCGAATTCTGTGCTTCAGACGATCACGTCGACGAGCATGAACGCCGCCACCGCCAGCAGGACACCCGCGAAGATCTTCTGAAGGGTGGTGCCGGAGATCTTCGCCGCGAGCCGCTTGCCGTCCCAGGCACCGAGGATCGCGGCCCCGGTGAAAGGCCCGATGACCTCCCAGTGGAACCCGCCACCGGTGCCGGTGCGAGCGGCGAGCGCGGCGAGCGAGTTCACGGTGATGACGAGCAGGCTGGTGCCCACCGCCTGCCGCATCCGCAGACCCAGAACGCCTGCCAGGGCGGGCACGGCCAGGAATCCTCCGCCGACCCCGAGGAACCCGGTCACGGCGCCCAGACCGGCGCCGGCACCGGCCGCCTTGCCGGGGCGGATCCGGTGCGGCGGCTCGGAGGCGGACGGGCGCAGCATGCGCAGGGCCGCCAGCGCGGCGACGACCGAGAACGCCGCGGTCAGCACCGCCTCGGGCAGGTGTCCGGCGACAGCCCCGGTGAGGAAGGCGGGGACCATGCCCGCCATGGCGAACAGCACTCCCGTCTTCCAGGCCACGTTCCCGTCGCGGGTGTGAGCGTACAGAGCGGTGGCGGAGGTGGCGGTGACGATGACCAGGCTGGCGGTGGTGGCCGCCGCCGGGGTGAATCCGAGCAGGTAGATCAGCGCCGGCACGGCAAGGACGCTGCCGCCACCGCCGAGGGCTCCTAGGGCCAGGCCGATGACGGCCCCGGCGATGAGGGCGAGAACGAGTACGGTCACGCTGTCTTGCCGCTGTTCCCGCGTTCGTCGACGACCGGGTGCCCGGCGGCGGCCCACGCGTTCATGCCGCCCTCGACGTCCACCGCCTGCGCCCCGCGTCCGGCCAGGAGCTCGGCCGCCTGCCGGGAGCGGTGACCGCTGCGGCAGATCACCACCAGCCGACGCCCCCGCGCCTCGGTCGGCAGGGCGCCGCCGGCGAGCAGTCCGGTCAGCGGTACGTGCACGGCGCCCGGGGCGTGACCCGCGGTCCCCTCGGGCTTCTCACGGACATCCAGCAGAACAGCCTCGGGCTGATCGCCGCCGGTGCGGCTGCGTGCCTCGTCGGCCGTGACGCGGGCCCCGGCTCGGGGGAAGAGGGACATCACACGCTTCCTTCCTTACAGGTGCGACGGTGGCGATCAGCCGGAGGTCGAGGACAGCCCGGCATCCGCCGCGGCGTCGAAGCTGTCGTCGACGGCGACCACGTCACGGCCGGCGGCATCCAGCAGGGAGGCGGCGATTGCCGCGCGCATCCCGCCGGCGCAGTGCACCCACACCGTTCCCTCCGGCACCTCGCCGATGCGGCCGTGCAGCTCGTGGACGGGGATGTGCACCGAGCCGTCGAGGTGGCCGCCTGCGCGCTCCGAGTCCCGGCGTACGTCCAGGACGACCACGGCCTCGCCGCGCTCGCGGACAGCGGCGAGGTCGGCGAAACGGGCGCGGGGGAAGGAGGCGAGCTGTTGGCCGGCGCGTACCCAGCCGGTCGGATCACCGGTGGCGGCGGCGGCCGGGCGGTCGATGCCGACCCGGGCCAGTTCCCGCTGCGCGTCGGCGATCCGCTCCGGGGTCTCGGCGAGCAGGGTGACGGGCTTGCCCCATGGGATCAGCCAGGCCAGGTAGGTGGCGAGCTTGCCCTCGCCCTCGAAGTTGAACGACCCGGCCACGTGCCCCTCGGCGAAGGCCACCCGGCTGCGCAGGTCCACCACCCACTCGCCCGCGGCCAGCCGGGAGGCGATCTCTTCGGCGTTCGCCCGCTGGGGCGGGGTGAGGTCGACCGGGGCGGGACCGGCGGCGTTGGCCGGGGCCATGTGCGTGTAGTACGCGGGCACGTCGTCCAGGCCCACGAGCAGCTTGGCGACGAAGGTGTCGACGTCCAGGGTCAGCGCGTCGTTGGTCCTGCGCTCCTGGCCGATCGTGGTCGCATCTCCCTCGGCCTGGGAGGAGGAGCAGAAGCTGCCGAATCCGTGAGTGGGCAGCACCGGCACCTCGTCGTCCAGTTCGTCGGCCAGGCGGTGCGCGGAGGCGTGCTGGGCGCGGGCCAGCTGCTCGGTCAGCCGCGGTTCGACCAGGTCCGGGCGGCCCACGGTGCCGATCAGCAGCGATCCGCCGGTGAACGCCGCCACACCGTGCCCGTCCTCGGCAAGGGCGTAGGAGGTGTGGTGGGGCGTGTGTCCGGGAGTGGCGATCGCCCGCAGCGTCAGGCCCTCGTCCACCGTCATGGTGTCGCCGTCGGCGACCGGGGTGCGGGCGAAGGACACGTCGGCCCCGGCCGGCACCAGGTACTGGGCACCCGTGGTGCGGGCGAGCTCCAGGCCGCCGGTGACGTAGTCGTTGTGCACATGGGTTTCGGCCACGAAAGCGATGCGCACCCCGCGCCGGGCCGCAGCGGCGATGACCTGGTCGATGTCACGCGGCGGGTCGATGACCACGGCAGTCCTCGGTCCACCGGCCAGGTAGCTGCGGTTGCCCAGGCCCTCGACTTCCAGGGTGTCGACGAAGAACACGATCCAAGACTCCTCTCAGGAAGAGATGTACCCCCGGGGGTATCTGATGCCCACACTAACACCTATACCCAGGGGGGTATTTTTTCACGGTTGGAGGGGCCTGGCTTCGGGAACCGTCAGATGCCGTCGTGCCGGGGCCTAGGCCTGGGCCGGACTTGAACGTCCGGACCGGCCGGCGCAGTACCTGCGGAGGGCCTCCGGCCCAGGGAAGCGCCGATCCGGGCTGCGCTGGGCGTGGCCCGGAAGGAGACCGGCCGCCGGCTGCCCCTGCTCGTCCTGGGCCGGGAGCGTCCAGTCGCTGTCGGTGCGGGGCGGAGGGAAGAGGCGCAGTGAAGCGCAAGGGTTCGCTTCAGTGCGGCTTCCGGGGCGGCAGCTCACGGCCTGCCGTTCAGTGGGCCCGCTCCAGGGCAGCGGCCGCCTGATCGCTGCCGCGTGGGCGGCGACCACGCACGGGCCGTGTGCGGCTCTTCTCCGCCTCGGCATCCGCCGGCTGCTTGTGCGCGGGCCCGCCGGGGTGAGAGCGCCACGGACCCGTCGTCGTACGAAGCGCTCTCACTTTGCGGAGGGGTGGTGTGCCGTCAGTGAGCGGCTCGGCCCTGCGTGGCCGAGGTGATGAGATCGCTCTTGGCGAGGCGGTTCTCGTCGGTGACGGCCGCTGCCCAGGTGCCGGTGGTGGTGACCGCGGCCCAGTTCGAGTGCAGCAGCGTCATCAGGGTCTCGTGCACCTGCTGTGCCGAGGCGGTGCCGGCCTCGTTGGCGAGGTGGATGGCGCCGGTCGCGTCGGAGAGGACCTCGATCGTGAAACCGAGGGGCTCGGCCGCGGCGGAGGTGGACAGGATGCAGTTGTTCGTCATGTAGCCGACCAGGGTCAGGGTGTCGATCCCGTTCTCCCGGAACCATTCGGCGAGGCCGGTGGCGGTGAAGATGTCGGAGTGGTTCTTGACCACTCGCCTGGTTGCGGAGCCGATGCGGCCCTCCACCTCGGGATGGTTCTCCCAGCCGGGCGAGCCGGCCGTGAAGACCGGGGCCCCTTCCGGGTGCTCGTGCTGGACGGCGACGACGGGCAGGCCCGCCTGAGCGGCGATGTCCAGGGCGCGCAGGATGTTCTTCAGCGATGCGTCGCGGGGCGGGTACTGGATGTCCAGCGGTCCGTCGAAGTACTCCTGCTGCACGTCGATGAGGACAAGGGCGCGGCGTGGGGCGGTCAACGTTCTCTCCTGTTTCTAGTGGATACGGCGCGGACGGCACCGTGAACACCATCCTCATCGGATCGCAGCCGCTACAGTGAGTGGCAGAAAAGCAGATAATCGATGAGATTGGGACAGTGTGCGTATCGCCGTTCACGCCTTCGACGGGATCACCGCGTTCCACCTGGCCGCGCCCCTGCTCGTGTTCGGCGAGGTGGCCCGGCAGGGTCTGGCCCCGGGGTGGACCACCACGGTGTGGAGTGCGGACGCGCGCTCGGTCCGCACCTCGGAGGGGATCGTGATCGACGACCTGGCCGGACCCGCCGCGGTGGAATCGGCTGATCTGCTCGTCTTCCCCTCCTGGCCCGCCGACTTCCCGGAACCCGACGGCGGGCTCGTCGCCCTGATCCGGGACACGCACGCGCGCGGAGCAGGGATCGTCGGGCTCTGCCTCGGCGCGTTCCCCGTGGTGGGCAGTGGCGTGCTCGACGGGCGCGCCGTTGCCACCCACTGGGCCTCGGCGGCGGACCTGGCCGAACGGTACCCCGCCGTGGACGTGCACGCGGATGCCCTCTACCTGGACCACGGTGACGTGCTCACCTCGGCCGGCACCGCCTCCGGGCTCGACGCCTGCCTGCACATCGTCCGCAACCGACTGGGATCGGAGGCTGCCGCCACCGTCGCGCGCCATCTCGTCATCGCGCCCCACCGGGAGGGTGACCAGGCTCAGTACATCGACCGCCCCGTACCCGACAGCGCTGCGGGACCCATCGGTGACACGATCACCTGGGCCCTGGCCAACCTCGACCAGCGCCTGTCCGTCACCGAACTCGCCGCCCACGCACACATGAGCACCCGCAACTTCTCCCGCCGCTTCTACGAGACCACCGGCATGAGCCCGGCCAAGTGGATCCTCACCCGAAGGCTCGACGAAGCCCGCAGGCTGCTGGAGACGACCACCTGGAGCATCACCCGCATCTCCGCGGCATGCGGGTTCGCCAGCGCCGTGACCTTCCGGCAGAACTTCACCGCGCACTACGCGACCACACCGACGTCCTACCGCCACCGCTTCACCGACCACACCCGAGGGGAAGGCTCTGTCCCGGGAGCCGCCGAGCCCACCCCGGGCGGATGTGCAGGCAGCGCCACGTCCGTCGCGGACGCATGAGGCGCAGAGCCGCTCCCCTGAGGGTGCGACAACACCCACGACGGCGCACGCACTCGTCCGCACCTCGAATGTGCGGCCTCTTGGTGCCATCGCCATACGCCGATGGCATTGCCGCGTAGCGATGAAAGCGCTTAGTGCTCCAGCAGGATTTTGCCGTCTGACCTGCGGGTTTCGCTGGGCGGCTGGAGTGTAGCGGGACTTCGATCGGGTGGGGGCGGTCTCATGGAGACCGCCCCTCGATCGTGCGACAACGCCGCAGGTAGTGACAGCGGCGGGCGACTGCTTGGCGTCGGCGGCGCCAGTTCGACCAGCTCAGCGCGTGGTGTCGTCCTCGGTGTCCGCTCAGGTGCGGGGCCGGGCACGACAAGCTGCCAGGAGCCGCCGAACCTCCGCCACTGTGAGCTCGATGGTCCCGGCTGTCCCACCTGTTCCTCCCCTTTTTTCCCAGGGCCGGCGTGCCGTTACGTAGCCATGGCCGTGCCGTAGGCGACCGGCAGGGCGGCCAGCTCCTGGTCGGAGAGCGGGGAGGTGCTCATGTCGTGCAGGCGGTCGGCATCCACCACGACGTACTCGGCGAAGCCGCCGTCCCTCTCACTGCCCAGCAGACCGACGGGCGGGGCGTCCTCACGGTCGTCGGCGTAGAAGGCGGGATCGACCAGCACCCGGCAGCCCACCCACTTCGCCGGTACACCGGCACCGACCTCGCTGACGGTCCCCGCGATGTCGCCACCCTGGACCAGCGGGAACTCCAGCGGCCCGCGCCACCCCGCCTTCGCCTCCGGACGCCCGGGCAGCCCGTACGCCCCCTCACGGGTCCACACGTCCGTGTTGTTCACCGCCGCCGCGGACACCCGGACCAGCACCTGGCCCGGGCCGGGCTCGGGCAGCGGCCAGTCGGTCCGCGGCCCCCATGCTTCCAGGTCCCCGTGGCCGTAGAGGACAGCGGCTCTCATCACACGTTTCACCACGACTTGATCGTGCCTCACCGTGACCGAAGCGGCTGCCTGCACCATCTGCGCCGGCGTGTTCGTCTGCGCGTTCCGCCTCCCCCTCCGCCCTGCAGCCGCACGCTCCAGATCCCGCTCGCTATGACCGTCGTCGTCTGGCTGGTCCTTGGACTCGTGTCCGTGCGCGAGATCCCCGGCCGGTTCTGGGAGAGCTTCGCCCACACGGCGGGCGCCATGCTGATGATCTTCAACCTCTGCGGTACGGCGGTCGCGATGGCGCCCAGGGGCCGGAAGTGGGCCGCGCCCAAGTCGTGGCGCGGTCCGCTCCTCGCCCACGTCCTCGCGTGCACGTCCTCGATCGTCTTCGTGCAGACCAGCCTCTCCGACTGGCCGCCGAACTCACCCGTCTCCGCCGTCTGCGGCCAGTGGCTGGGTCTCTCCGGCCTGTACGGCATCCTGCTGCTCGTCCTCGACGGAGCGCGTACCGCCGACGTCAACGACTGCCCGCCGGTCCTCCTGCCGACGGTCTTCATGCTCTTCACGAACTCGTCGGTGTGAAGTGCAGGTGGGAACGCGGGTGAGCCGGCAGCAACTTCTTGACGGCGGGCGTCTTGTGGGTGACGCAGTCGTCCAGGATCAGGTGCATCTCGAGGTCGGCGGGCAGCCCCTTGTCCAGCCTGGCCAGGAACTTCTTGAACTCCACGGTCCGGTGGCGTCGGTGCAGGGAGCCGATCACTTCGCCGGTGGCGACCTCCAGGGCGGCGAACAGGGTGGTGGTGCCGGCCCGGACGTAGTCGTGGCTGCGGCGCTCGGGAACACCGGACACCGTCGACGGCACGGGCTGGGACCGGTCCAGGGCCTGGATCTGCGACTTCTCGTCCACGCAGAGGACCAGGGCCTTCTCCGGCGGGCCGAGGCAGAGGCCGACGACGTCACGGACCTTGTCGATGAACAGCGGGTCCGTGGACAGCTCGAAGGTCTGCGTCCGGTGCGGGGCCAGGGCGAACGCCCGCCAGTTCCGCGGGATCGCGGGCTGGGACATGCCGGTGGCCGCCGCCATCGACCTGGTCGACCAACGGGTGGCGTTCTCCGGCTTCTCCTCCAGCGTCTTGACGATGACGCGCTCGACGTCGGGAAGCTGCGGCGTGAGCTTCGCGGAGGATGTCGCTGGAGCCGATGCCGCTCCAGAAGACGGTCAGCTCCAATCCGTCGGCGACACCGCCAACCTCGGCGCCTGACTCGCCGAAGCCCGCACCAAACACCGCGCCGGCCAGCTCCCCGGCGACCACGCCCGCCTGGTCGCCGTCCCCTGCGACGGCGACTGGACCACCGAGGACGCCGTCCCCGTCGTCCTGGCCTGAACACCCCGCTTCCAGCAAGGCGGTATCCGGGCCCGTATGCTGCGCCGGTCCGGCGTACCGTTCACCGAAGGGAAACCGCCCCACCGTGTTCTCGCAGACTCCTGTTTACGACCGCCTCGTCGCCGAACGCGGCGACATCCCCGTCCAGGTCCGCGGCGAAGCCGACCGGATACACCGAGACCTGGCACAGGTACTGCGCGGGGCGGCCACCGCCCAGCCGAGCGCCCCGCAGAGCGTCTTCGAGCCGAGGCAGCCTCCCAAGGCCCTGTAGGCCTGCGGCCGTCGCCCTCGCCCGCTGGGAGCAGCGGGCGGGCACGCCACCTGGCAGCAGCCCTCCCGACCGTGGTGCAGACCGAGCACGGCCTGAAGATCGTCACGACTCGAATCCGTCGGGCTGCTCGAGATCGGGCAGGAGCCCGTGGCCGACCGACCCGCACCTGCTGGTCCGGTTGACCACCGTCCGCGCGGTTCCGGAGGCCGGTGAGGACGCGGCCGTGCCTACCGGGGGCGGCGTGGCACGCCTGCGCAGCCACCCGGGACGGGCTGCTCGGCGGGGGTGGCGGACTGCCCTTGCTCGCACGTAGCCACGGCTGGGCGGCCGACCGGGTCCTGGCCATGGACGTGGTGACCGCGGACGGCGAGCAGCGCCACGTGTCCCCGGAAGCCGAGCC
Source organism: Streptomyces sp. NPDC044984 (assembly GCF_040646935.1). Classification (NCBI taxonomy): domain Bacteria; kingdom Bacillati; phylum Actinomycetota; class Actinomycetes; order Kitasatosporales; family Streptomycetaceae; genus Streptomyces; species Streptomyces sp. NPDC044984. The sequence continues at coordinate 43,411 of NZ_JBEZBE010000038.1, read as the reverse complement.
GGACCTGTACGGGGCGCTGCTGGGCGGACGGGACAACTTCGGCATCGTCACGGGCATGGAGTTCGGCCTGGTCCCGGTGGTCCGGCTCTACGGCTCCGGCCTCTTCTACGATGCCGAGCAGGCCCCCGGCCTCCTGGAGGCGTACACGGGGTGGACCACCACGGTGCCGGACGAGATGAACTCGTCGGTGGCGCTGATCCCCTTCCCGGACGACCCTCAGGTGCCGGAGCCGATGCGCGGACGCCGCGTCTGGCACGTGCGGATCGCCTTCACCGGCTCCGCCGAGGCCGGCACCCGCCTGGCCGAACCGCTCCGCCGGTTCGGCCCCCGGCTGCTGGAGAACCTGCGCGAGACGCCCTACGAGCAGAGCGCCGACATCCACGACGACCCTCCGGTCCCGATGCCGTGGGTCGCCGACAACGCCTTCCTGGCCGATCCCGACGGGGAAACGGCCCGTACGCTCCTCAAGCACATCAGCGACGAGGCGGCGCCGCCCGCGATCGTGGAAGTGCGCCACCTGGGCGGCGCGCTGTCCCGTCGTCCCGCGCACCCGAACGCCGTCGGACGGCGCGACGCGTCCTTCGTGCTGGCGGTCCTCGTGCCCCTGACGGGCGGCTCGGCAGCCGAGGCACACGCATTCCTCGGGTGCCTGTTCGAGGATCTGAAGCCTTGGACCGCCGGCCGGTTCCTCAACTTCATGGGCCACGGCACCGCCGCCGGTCAGGACCGGACCCGCACCGCCTACACCCCGGGCGATCACCAGCGGCTGACCGCGCTGAAGGCGACGTACGACCCACGGAACACCTTCCGCTTCAACTACAACATCCCGCCGGTCACCGGTGGGTGACATCGACTCCCGGAGAACTCGATGACACCGTCGTGCACGCCCGCCACCGCGGCGCGGTCCCGCCCGCCGGCGGCTGCCCGGCTCCGTCACATCCTCGCCCCGGACACAACCGGGATGATCGTGTCCGGGTCGGTCCACTTCCTTTCCCCTGGGCGTCTCGCCCGCCTTCTGGGGGTCGGCGGCACGCTGGTGACCACCGTCGGCGGCCTGTTGCCGACGATCGGCGCGGGCGTCGCTCCGCCGGCCGTCTGCGCTCGTCCGCCGTTCGCGTGGGTGCTGCTGGTCGCCGTGACCGGGACCGCGTGGGTGGCGGCGAGCATCGCCTCCCTCGCCCTCGACTGGTGGGACGACACCACCACCGCCGGCACGGTGTGGACCGTCCTGCAGGCTGTCCCCGTCTCGCTGCTCACCGTCCTGCAACTCGCCGCACTGCGCGCCGGGGCCTGACCCCCACTTCACTCCTGGGGTTCCACGTGACCTTCGACGCGAAGGTCACGTGCCGCTTCCCCGTCCGGCTCGTCGGGCACTCCGACCGCAAGGTCCACCTGGTCGGTCGGCGTGAACCGCGGCCTGTGTGCGCCCGGCTGCCGCTCCAGCACCGTGATCTGATGCCGCAGGGCCGGGATCTCGATGTCCTTGTCCCGGTCCCTGACCGGGAGCAGGCGCGGCAGCGCGAGCGCATTGCTCACGCCCGGGCGGCGCAGCCGGACACCGAGCTGCTCCGGATCCCGTGTCGTACGGCCCGACGTCGCGGCCGCCTGCCGTCCGCAACGGATCTCACCGAACCCGGCGGTGCCGCCGGTACGGCCGAAAGAGCTGAACCCGTACCGGGAATCAGGCCGCGACGAGCTCCTGCTCGCGGTCCGGCGTCCTGACCTTGGGCTTCCTGTTCGGCAGCGAGAGCCGGAAGACCTTGCGCCACGCGGAGAACACCTGCTTGGGCAGCGGCCCGGTGACGTACTCCAGCTCGTACTTCTCGAACAGCGCGCGCACCTTCACCGCGACCTCGGCGTACCGGTTGCTCGGCAGGTCCGGGAACAGGTGGTGTTCGATCTGGTGCGACAGGTTGCCGGTCATGAAGTGCATGGCCTTGCTGCCGCTGATGTTCGCCGAGCCCATCATCTGGCGCAGGTACCACTGGCCGCGCGTCTCGCCCTCGATCGACCGGCGCTCGAAGACCTGCACGCCCTCGGGGAAGTGCCCGCACATGATCACCGAGTGGGACCAGAGGTTGCGGACCAGGTTCGCGGTGAACGTGGCGGCGAGCGTGGTGAGGAACGACGGGCCCGACAGCAGCGGGTGGATCACGTAGTCCTTGAGCACCTGCTTGCGGATCTTGCGGCCCACGGCCCTGGCCCGCGCGCGGAACTCCGGGTTCTTGCGGCGGCGCTTGTGCAGGTTCTTGCCGAGCTCCAGGTCGTACGCTGCGATGCCGTACTCGAAGAAGCAGGCGTTGATGAAGTTCCACAGCGGCTGGCCGAGGTGGAACGGGTGCCACTTCTGGTCCTCGTCGACGCGCATGATGCCGTAACCGAGGTCGTTGTCCTTGCCGATCACGTTGGTGTACGTGTGGTGCAGCTCGTTGTGCGAGTGCCTCCACTGATCGGACGGCGAGACGTGGTCCCACTCCCAGGTGGTGGAGTGGATCTTCGGGTCCCGCATCCAGTCCCACTGGCCGTGCAGGACGTTGTGGCCGATCTCCATGTTGTCCATGATCTTCGCCACGGACAGCCCGGCGGTGCCGAGCAGCCACGCGGGCGGGAAGAACGAGAACAGCAGCACGCCCCTGCTGGCCAGCTCTAGCTTGCGCTGCGCCGAGATGACCTTGCGGATGTACGCGGCGTCCTTCTCTCCGCGGCCGGCGATCACCTCGTCGCGGATCGCGTCCAGCTCGCGGCCGAGCTCCTCGATCTGCTCCGCGGTCAGGTGGGCGGTGGGGTCGATTGCGGTCAAGATGTTCCTACCGTTCGATGTCGCAGGGGCCCGCCGCGGCGGACACGCAGGTCTGGATGAGGACGCCCGGCTCGGCCTCGGTGATCTCGCCGGTGCGCAGGTCGCGGACGGCGCCCGCCTTGAGCGGAGTGATGCAGCCGAAGCAGATGCCCATGCGGCACCCGGAGGGCATGAGCACGCCGGCCTCCTCGCCGATGTCCAGCAACGGCGTGGCGCCGTCCGCGTCGACGGTCTTGCCGGTGGCGCTGAACGTGACCTCGCCGCCGTCGCCGGCGACGACGACGCTGGGGCGGAAGCGTTCGATGTGCAGGCGCTCCTGGACGCCGTGCTCGCTCCAGTGCTCCTCGGCGGCGTCGAGCAGGCCCGCGGGCCCGCAGGCCCAGGTCTCGCGCTCGGCCCAGTCGGGCACGAGTTCGTCCAGACGGGCGATGTCGAGCATGCCGTCCGTGGCGGTGTGCACCTCGGTGAGCCGCAGCTTCCCGTCCGCGACCAGGTCGTGCAGTTCGTCGCGGAAGATCACGTCTTGCGGCTGTGGCGCGCAGTGGACCATGACGACGTCGTCGAGCTCGGTGTCGCGCAGCATGCCCATCACGGGCGTGATGCCGCTGCCGGCCGTCAGGTAGAGCACCTTGGCGGGCTTGGCCTGCGGCAGCACGAAGTCACCGGTCGCCTGGTCGAGCTGGATCAGAGTGCCCGGTTTCGCCTTACGGACCAGGTGGTTGCTGACCTTGCCGTCCGGGATCGCCTTCACGGTGATCGTGACGCGGCCGTCCTGGCGGTTCGTCGGCGAGGTGATGGAGTAGGCACGCCACAGGCGCACCCCGTCGACGTCGATCCCGATCCGCACGTACTGACCGGCTGTGTGGCCGCGCCAGCCCCGTCCCGGTCTGATCACGATGGTCGCGGCGTCACCCGTCTCGGGGTGCACGGCCTCGATGCGCCCACGCAGGTCGGCGCCCGCACGCAGCGGGCTGACCAGGTCCAGGTAGTCCGACGGCAGCAGCGGCGTCGTGACCATCTCCAGCAGTTTCCACGCCCTGCTGCGCAGGGCTGTACTCGTCATGACTCCAGCTTGCTGTGCCTCGAGGGGTAAAGTCCTGACCGCAGGACGTAAATCTGGTCGGCTGAATTGTTCGCAGGGAACAAAAACGTGAGCCATGCAATCCGGAGGGCCGGCGAACTGGCCCTGGATGAGACGACGGTCACCGTGCTTCGGGCCGCGCTGAAGACCACCGCCGACGAGGTCGTCCAGGCGATCATCGACGAGGTCCCTCCCTACGCCAACGCCCTTTCGGGCCACATGGGCGGCACCATCCGCCGAGCCGTCCGCACCGCCCTGGGGCACTACCTGGACCGCGCGAGCGGGAACGCCACAGGCGGTGACGCCGGTGACGCAGCCTACGAGCTGGGCCGCGGCGAGGTGCGCGACGGCCGTTCGATGGACGCCCTGCTCAGTGCCTACCGCGTCGGCGCCCGCGTGGCCTGGCGATGCCTGGCAGCGGGTGCCGTGCCCGCAGGCCTGCCCGCCGCCGAGGTCGCCAAGTTCGCCGAGCTGACCTTCGCCTACATCGACGAGCTCTCCGCCGCGAGCGCCGCGGGCCACGCCGACGAACTGGCCGCCCGGGGCAGAGCCCGCGAGCGCCACCTGGAACACCTGGCCCGCGACCTCCTCGCCGGCGCGAGCCCGGACGTGCTGCTGGCCTCTGTTCAACGGGCCGGGTGGCAGCCTCCGGTTTCGCTGACCGCGGTCCTGCTGCCCGCCGCCCAGGCCCGGCCTGCCTACCGCAGGCTCGACCCGAGCACCCTCGTCCTCGACGATCTGCCGGACGCCACCGGTGTGCTGCTCGTCCCCGATGCCGACCGATCACATCTCTTGCGGCAGCTGACCGACCGCACCGCCGTGGTCGGCCCGGCCCGGCCATGGACTCGTGCGTCCGCCTCGTACGCACGAGCCGTACGCGCACGCTCCCTCTCCTCTGATATTCGCGACACCGAGGACCACCTGCCCGAGCTGGTGCTGAGCGCCGACATGGACGCGTTCGCAGACCTGCGTGCCCGAGCCCTCGCACCGTTGCTGACCTTGCCCGTCGCGACCGCACGGCGGCTGGAGGAGACGTTGCGGGCGTGGCTGCTGCACCAGGGCAGGCGGGAGGAGGTGGCGGCGGCGTTGTTCGTCCATCCCCAGACAGTCCGGTACCGGATGTCGCAGCTGCGGGAGCTGTTTCCGGATCTCGCATCGCCCCACCGGGTCCTTGAACTGACGCTGGCGGTCGGTCTTCGGGGCAGCTGACGAGTACTACTTCGTTCCCGGTGCCATCAGCTGGCTCATGCGGCCCGGGGAGGAGCGGTATGAGCCGGCTGTGACCGGGGGTTGACGTGAGGACCGGACAAGGCCTCGGGAAGCCCGTCGGGGGCGCTGTCCTGGCACTCGAGGGCGCTGTTCTGGCACGAGCCGGCCCACGGGCGCACGGCGGGCTGCATCTGGGTGACCGGCGGGGCGGCCAGGTCGGGTCACCAGGGCCGGGGGCCGGGCCGCTCGCGCCGGGGACCACCGTGGTTCCGCGACGGCCCGGTGCCCCCCTTCCGACAGGTCAACCGGACGACCGACCGGGTCGGCCTGGCAGACCGCGCGAGGGATGATGGGGATGGAACAACGGACGTGAGGTCAGGAGCTTGCATGACGAAGCGGGTTCACCGACCCCGTGAGGACGCGGAGTTCGATTTCATCCTCGGGATGAGCGGAGTTCCGGTCCTCGCATACTTCACCGGGACATGGCCCAAGGCGATCGAGCCCTGCCGGGTGATGGACCTCGTCGTGGGTGGCATCGCCGACGACTGCACGGGCCGCCTGACGGTCGTCCGCGCCGACATCACGCGCTGTCCGGCCGCAACCGAGCGATACGGGATCACCGGAGCACCGTCCTGCGTCCTGCTGAAGGAGGGAGAGGCGGTGGCGCACGGCACGGGGCCTATGACCATCGCCGAGGTACGGAAGTTCCTGGACGGCCACCTCTGAGCGGCCGCTGCGGCACGTGGCCGCGACGCCCGTCACGTCTCGCTCATGGGAGCTGCGCCGCCTGAGACACCTGAGGGCTGAGACACCCCCACAGGTCACATGACGCCATCGATCCCGGTGTCCGCCGGCAGTTGCGCCAGTGCCGCCGCCCGGATCTCGGGGAACGCGGTCGTCATCTCCGTGCCGCGCCGTGAGCGCGGCAGCACCCGCCCGCCCGCGTACACGGCGAGCTGAGCCCGGTAACCGTCCTTCTCCGGACCGCGACGTGTCTCGGAGACACCTCTGTGGTGGTCGGGGTGGATCGTCGGGCCGGTGCGGGTGAGCAAGGACCAAGGGAGTTGTTCGTCGGAGCTGACTCGGTGGATGCCGCGTTCGGCTGCGCCGGCGACATCGGCGAGGTGGTCGCCGGCTCAGCCTCGCCGAGATCAGGCGCCTGCTCGCGCGCCTCACCGATCGCCGTCCCGCCCCGGTCGGTCACATCCTCCACCGGTCGGCATGACACCGTGGACGACGTTCTTGGGTCCTGACCGCCCCTGAGTAGTCCCCGATGCGACCCGGAAGTGTCCCTGACAGGGACACCGAACGGTCGACAGCGCGCCTAACGTGACGACGGTGCCCCGGCCGGGTCCGCATGCCTGACACAACCACTCTCGTCACAAGGAGGGCTCATGCCGTTAAGGGGCAGATTCACACCACGGTGCATCGCCGCGCGGGGCACGGCCATGGCTGTGGGAGCCGTCATGGCCGTCACCACCGGTCTCACCGTCGCTCCCGCGGTCCACGCGTCTCCGTCTGCCACCCGGACCCTGAACTGGGCACCGTGTGACGACACTGCCGATCCGGGAGCCGAGTGCGCCGCTCTTTCGGTGCCGGTCGACTGGGCCCACCCGGACGGGCCGAGACTCGACCTGGCGGTGGCCCGCCGCAAGGCCACCGATCCCGGCGCGCGCGTCGGCTCCATGGTGTTCGGTCCCGGCGGGCCGGGCGACTCGGGGGTGGAGAGGGTGGTGAGCGGTATCGGCCGGTTCAGTCCCGAGGTCCGCCGGAGGTTCGACATCGTCAGCTTCGACCCGCGCGGCGTCGGCGACAGCAACCCGGTGACCTGCTCCGGCGACCTCCTTGCCGAGCGGCCGTCACCGGAGCTGAAGAGCCAGGCGGACTTCGACGCCACCATGGCGTACAACAGGCGACTCCGTGCCGATTGCCGGGCCGGAACCGGCCCCGTGTTCGACCACCTCGACACCGCCCAGACGGTGCGGGACGTGGATGCCCTCCGGGCCGCCCTCGGCGAGCGGAAGCTGACCTTCCACGGCAGCTCGTACGGCACGCTGCTCGGCGCGCAGTACGCCGAGACCTACCCCCGCCGTGTGCGGGCGATCGTGCTGGAGAGCGTCATGGACCACAGCGTCCTGACCACTCGCGACTTCCTGCGCTCCGAGGCGGCCACGGCACAGGATTCCTTCCGGGAGTTCGTGAAGTGGTGCGACGGTGCCGCGGACTGCGCGCTGCACGGCCGCGACGTCCGCGCCGTCTGGCAGGACCTGCTGGCCCGGGCCGGGCGCGGCGAACTGGAGGACCCGGCGGAGCCGGGCACGCCGCTGTCGTCCTCGGACTTGGTCAACACAGTCGCATTCCGGAAGTTCTACAAGGCCGACTACGCCGGACTGGCCACGGCGATCGTGGAGATGGAAGCCGGCGAGCCACTGCCCGCGTCGCCCACCTCGACCTCACCGCTGCCTCCGGCCGTTCCGGTTTTCTGCTCGGACTGGCACCTGCCCGTGCGCGACTACCGGGAGTACGCCTCACTCGTCGCCATGATGAACCGAACCGCTCCTGACCTGCCCTACCTGCTGCCGCTCCACATAACAGCGGCGTGCCTGGGCGCACCGACCGCCAACCCGCAGCACCGCCTGGACGCACACGGCGCCCCGCCGATCCTGGTGTCCAACGCGCTGCACGACCCCGCCACCGGCTATCCGTGGGCGGTCTCGGTGGCCCGGCAGCTGGGCCGTAGCGGCGTGCTCCTCACCTATGGAGGCCACGGTCACGGCAGCGTCACCAGCGGCCCGTGCATGCAGGACGCCGTGGACAGTTACCTCACCGACCTGGCAGTCCCACCACGGGGCACCATCTGCCCCGCCGTACCGTCCTGACGGCACTGTCACGTTGGTCGACCGGGTGGGGTGCTCTTCGGGTTGATCATGCTGAGAGGGGTCGTCCGTGGAGGGCACGCCGCCGTCGTAATCCTCGTGCAGAGCCGACGGGACAAGGCCGCCGCCTGTTGAAGAAGACGCGCGCGGTGCCGCGGGTGGTCAGCACGGACAAGCTCCGCTCCTTCGGCGCGGCCCACCGCGAGGTCATGCCCTGCGTCGAGCACCGTCAGTCGGAGTACCTCGACAACCGGGCGGAGGACAGCCACCAGCCCACCAGGCAACGCGAACGGGCTATGAAGGGCTTCCGCAGCGTGGGCGGAGCCCAGCGGTTCCTGTCCGCGTTCAGCGGCATCTCACCCCACTACCGACCCACCGCCACGTGCTCACCGCCCCCGACTACCGAACCGAAATGACCGTCCGCTTCGCCGTCTGGGACCACGTCACCGGAGCCGTCGGCACGGCCGCAACGGCCCGACTCAGACCGACACTCGAGCCGACCACACCCCGGCACGCCATCAGGCCCACGCACATCCAGCAACGTGACGGCGCCCCTCGGCTTCCTCCTCGCATGCGAAGCCCCTGAGGAGCGCCACCACCTCTGGGTGGAGGCGCTGGACAAGTGCCTGGCCGACCCGAAGGGAAACCCTCCCGGCCCCCTGCGGGGAGGGGTTCCCGGTCTGGCCCGGCTCTCGCAACGGCGGTCCGAACCAGAATCCTGAACGTCGTGCGAACCGGCGCCACGCGTCACCGGCCGAGTCCGCCCTCGCCCCGCGCCGCGGGTCCCCGGTTCGTACGCCGACTCCCGAAGATGCGCATGCCACCCCTGGGCGCCGGCGGGCCTACAGGGACGGCATGCGCATCATCTCGCTCGGTCTCCTGCCGTTGTCTCATGTGACCTGCGGAAACAGCGTAAAAGGTCTGCGTGGAGCGGCAGTTGAGAAAAATCTTGCTGCCGGGCATCCGGGTCCGGCCCCCGGCTCTGTTCACGAGCGAGCACCGACAGCGAATGTTCATCGATGAGGAAGCGGGAGGCCACGGGCCTCGCCACCACCGTGTCCGAGCTGGAAGAGGCAGTCGCCGCTCGCGATGGCGACCGCACCGGGCATGCCTTCACCGCCGTGATGAACGCCGCGCAGTCGGCACCGGAGGCTGAACGCGTACGGGTGGGACCCCGGCTGGCAGCGTTGCTTCCCGCCTTCGCACCCGGCGCGTCTACAGAGCGACCGAGGCCGGGAGGCGGGCTCTGGCGGACGACCGGCGGGCACTCAGGGAGCCGGCCCGTGAGGTGGGGGACCAGGGCCTGAAGCAGCGCGGCGGCCGTCGTCCTGATGACCGGGTGCTGGGCCGCCTGGCGCATGGTGCTGAGCATTGGAACGATCGTGATGGGGGCCGCTGATGTGCGGCGGGCGGCGGAGTTCTGGAGTCGGGCACTGGGTTACGTCCTTCGCGATGGTGAGGTCAAGGACGGCTGGGCGGTACTGGTGCCGGCCGACGGCTCCGGTGCCGCACTGGCCCTCGACCTCAGTACGGCGCCCGTGCAGGAACACCCGAGAATCCACCTCGACCTCTATGCCGACGACGCCGCCGATCAGGAGGCCGAAGTGGCGCGACTGATCTCCCTGGGCGCCGAACGCGTCGACTGGGACTCTTGTCCGGACGACGCCGACTTCGTCGTGCTCGCCGATCCCGGGGGCAACCGCTTCTGCGTCATCGACACCAGTCACAGCTGACGGACACGGGAGCCCGGATGGCGGAACGCGTGCGGGCGCGGGAGATCGACGGAACGCATGGTGAGAGCCACTTCGCTCACGCACCGGCGAAGCGCGATCATGTGACGCGGAACGCACGAGGCTGCAGTGTTGAGCCTGACCGCGTCAGCGAAGCCTCGTCCTCGGCCGGTGCGGGATCGACGCGCACGCGGTCCTTAAGCTTCATCCGCCGAATGTGACGCCGGTCCGGCCAGCCCGTGCAACAGCAGATCCGTGAGGGTGTCGATGACGTGCTGGTCGTCTTCGCCGCCGGCGGGCGTGAGCACAGCGTAGTTGAGGGTGACGAGCATCGCGCCTATCGCCGCCGCGATGAACTCGGGGTCACCGGGCAGCCGGTGTCCGCGCTCGACCAGGTACTCCAGATGCTCGCGAATGGTTCCTGTCTGCTCGCGCAGGTCGCGCCAGGCCCGGCCCGTGCCGGGGTCGTCGGCCACCATCGCCTGGAACAGTGCGAGCGTGACCGGGCGGTTCTGCCTCATCACCGTCCACGCGACACCGACGTGGTCGCGCAGCTGGTCGCGGTCGGTCAGGTCGTGGTCGCGGGGGTGCTCCAGGCCGATCATGCGCTCGTCGATCGCATCCTCCATCTCGGCGAGGAGCGCCTGGAGCAGCTCGTCCTTGCCGGCGAAGTGTTCGTAGAACGAGCCGGTCGAGCGGCCGGCCGCGGCGGTGATGTCGGTGATCTTCGTATTGAGGTAGCCGCGATCGTTGAACAGCCCCCGCGCCGCGTCCAGCAGCGCGGCACGGGTCTGGGCCGCCCGCACTTTTCGACTGGCGGTACTCGCCTGCGGCATGTCGTCCTCCATCGACTGTTGACAGATGCCAGCGTATCGGAACAGACTTTCGCTGAATCAACATTCAGTGAAACCGAATTCAGGGAGGCACCGTGCGGACGATCGTGATCGGTGGCGGGATAGCCGGACCCGCCATCGCCCTTGCACTGCAGCAGATCGGTCACGACGTGACGGTCTACGAGGCGTACGAGGTTCCGCCCGAGGAGGTCGGCGCCCACTTCAGCCTGGCGGTCAACGGCCTGCGCGCACTGGAGAAGCTGGGCTGCCTGCGCGATGTGCAGGCGGCCGGATACCCCGTCGAACGGATGCGGTTCTACACGGCGGGCGGCCACCTCTTGGGCGACGTGCCACGCCTTCGGCGCGAAGCCGACTCGATGCGCAGCATCTCGCTCCAGCGCGGACGGCTCGTGGCGATCCTGCGGCGCGCGGCGCTCGACGCGGGCGCGCAGATCGTCACCGGCGAACGCCTGGTGGGCGCGACGGAGTCGGCGGACAGCGTGGTGGCCGAATTCGCCTCCGGCCGGCGCGACACCGCGGAGCTGCTCGTGGGCGCCGACGGCGTCTGGTCAACCGTGCGCGGGCTGATCGACTCGTCCGCGCCGCGCGCGGAGTACGCCGGGCTCTACGGGGTCGCCGGAATCGCCACCATGACGGGTCTCGAGCCCGGCGTCTGGAACCTCGCCTACGCGCGCAACGGTGCCTTCGTATACACCAGCATCGACGAAAAGACCCAGTGGTGGACGGCTCAGATCGGGGATCCGGTCAAGCCCGACCTGCGGGGCATCGACGACGCGCAATGGCTGCGGCGCGTCACCGAGCTGTTTCCGGAGGCAATGCCGAGGGCCATCGTCGGAGCCGCGACATCGATAGTCGCGTCCGGCTACCTGAACGTCTGCGATCCGGTCCGGACGTGGCACAGTGGGCGCATGGTCCTGGTTGGCGACGCCGCCCACCCCGTCGGCGTCGGACACGGCGCCTCGATGTGCATCGAGGACGCACTGGAGCTCGCGGCGGCGCTGAGCAGCGCCCCGACCGTCCCGGCGGCGCTCAAGGCCTATGACGCGACACGTCGCCCGCGCATCGACAAGCTGCTCAAGCACGGGCACAACGCCCGTGAGAGCAAGCGGCCCGGTGCCGTGAAGCGACAGGTCAACGCGGCGAAGATGCGCGTACTCCTCCCGTTCTTCGAACGGGCGCAGGGATACCTGTACGACTATGAGCCGCCTTCCCTGTCCGCCGTAGGCGGATCACGGTCCGCCACGCGCTAGGCGGTCTGCAGGCCCGACGCCTCGCTCGTGAAGGTGGACGCGGGTTGCCGACGACGGGTGTCGGTAGGACCTCATTCACAGGGAGGCGCCGGTGCGCATTGAGCGTACGAGTGTCGGGCTGGATGTTCACGCCCGTTCGGTGGTGCCGTGTGCGATTGATGAGTGGAGCGGGACTGTGCAGAGAACGGCTCTGGCTCACATCCGAAAGTAACCGTGCGTCGTCCAGACCCTGAATGCGCAGCTCGCGGGCTGGCCATGAGAAGCAGAGAAGCATGACGCCCCGCCCGAGGGGGTCGGATGGCAACGTCCGTAACGGCCACGGCGCAGGACCGTACCGACCGGCCGTTGATCGACCCGAACAGATGACAACCCGGTGCGGCGCCGCATCGAGGACGATGCGGCGCCGCACCCATCGAGAAGGAGGAGCAGTTGCTGAAATCGCGAGTGAGGAAAAACCTGGCCATTGGGCTAGTGATCACGGTCGTCATCACGGCGCTGTCGGTGGTTATCGCGGACGACGGCAGCAAGGTGGAGGAGTTCAGCAAGTCGCTGATAGTGGGCTTATTGGTGACGGGGACAGTGACAGGGGGTACCTGGCTGCTGCAGCGGAGGCGTTCGGCACCGTGACCGGCGTCCGAGCACCGGCCCTGTGGCCGCCGGCGCTGCAACGGCAGCACCTTGTCAGCAAGAGGTCCTGACAAGGGCGTTGGACGTGGCGGTGGGTGATGAGGCAGGTGGCGAGGCCGAGGAAGGCTTCATGGATGTCGTCTCGTCTCTCCCAGCGGATGCGCAGTCGGCGGAAGCCGTGCAGCCAGGAGATGGTGCGTTCGACGACCCAGCGGAAGATGCCCAGGCCGGAGCCGTGCGGCTGGCCGCGTTCTGCGATCACCGGACGGATACCTCGCTGCCACAGCAGCCGCCGGTACTTGTCGTGGTCGTAGCCGTGGTCCGCGAAGAGCATGTCCGGCCGTCGCCGTGGTCTGCCGACGACGGCCGGACACCGCGGGAACCTTGTCGAGCAGGGGCAGGAGCTGGGTGACGTCGCCCGCGGTTTCCGCCGGTCAGCGACACCGCGAGGGGGATGCCCCGGCCGTCGGTGAGGACGTGGCGCTTGCTGCCCGGCCGTGCGCGGTCGACCGGGCTGGGACCGCTTTTGGGCCTCTGCGGGCCGCCCGGATGTGGGTGGGGGTGCCCCCGGCGGAGCCAGGGGGAGAGTCGATCACCGCCCGCGACCGGTCCAGCTGCTTCGCCGACCGCAGCTTCTTCAGCAGCACCAGGTGCAGCTTCTCCCGCACGTCGGCCTCGTTCCAGGCGGCCAGGCGCCGCCAGCAGGTCATGCCCGAGCCGAAGCCCAGCTCCTGCGGCAGGTACTCCCCCTGGATGCCCGTATGGAGCACGAACAGGATCCCGCGCAACGCCTGCCGGTCCGGCACCCGTGGCCGGCCCGTTACCAGCTTCGGCCCCGGCTCGGGCAGCAACGGCTCGATGAGCGACCACAGTTCGTCCGACACGATTCACGGCCGCGACTGACGCTTTCCCACGACCCGACCAGCGAGCAGAAAAGCGGATGGTTACTTGATCAACAACTTCTGTTGGGACCTCTGAGCCCACAGCCGGAACCCGACTCCACCACGCTCCGGCACACCCTCAGACACCCTCGGACCTGACAACGGGACAACGTCACACGGAGCCATGTCGAAGCCTTCGACGCCTCACCGCCTACCGTGCACGAGCTCGTTGGAGTCCGACGCCGTCGAGCCGGAGCCCGGCCCGCAGATGGAGAAGATCGCGCTGTTTTGAGCAGTCTCGGCCACCGCAATTGGGGATGCAGGGCCCGCAACTCGATGAGGAGGTGGCACTGGAGTACTGGCCGGAGGCTATCGCGTACTGTTCCTGCGCGGCTGCAGGGTGCGAAGATCGAAAGACCTGTACCTGAGCGGGGGATGTGGATGGACGTGCTGATCAGGCCTGCACGGGCGACGGAAGCCGATGTGCTTACCGACTTGGCGCTGCGGTCCAAAGCGCATTGGGGCTATGACGCCGACTTTCTGGAGGCGTGTCGAGACGAACTCGCCGTCGCCGCACACGAGGTCGCGCGCCGACGGGTCACGGTGGCTGACAGAGACGGCCGTGTCCTGGGCTTCACGACTCTTGAAGGAGAGCCGCCCACGGGGGTTCTGGGCATGATGTTCGTCGAGCCGCAGGCCATTGGCCAAGGGATCGGCCGCTTGCTGTTCGAACGTACTCTCGCTGCTGGACGAGACCTGGGGTTCACCCGGCTCACGATCGATGCGGACCCGAATGCCGAGCCTTTCTACCGCGCCATGGGGGCAGTCCGCATAGGAAGCGTGCCCTCGGAATCCATTGCCGGCAGAGTGCTGCCGCAGATGGTCGTCACCATCCAGCACTGAAACAGCGCCGTTCGGCAACATCATGGGGAAGCCCCTGTCCGAGAGTCTTCCTGCTCCCCGCCTCCATGGGGGTGGTCCTGTCTGCCTGGGTGGTGTGGTGGGTGGGCGGGTTGTTCTGAGGTGCACGACGGGTGCCAGGCAGCGGGCCGGCTGAGAGTACTGGTTGCGGCCTGAAGGCGGCCTTCGGATCTGGTCCCGGCTGCCCATGCCGGAGCGGTTCTGTGGGGGCGTGGTCGTCGGGGCCGTAGATGTGGTGGTGCTGCGGAGGTCGGCCGCTAGCCTGTGGGTATGTCGGAGCGTGTCACTGCGGGCCGTATGGGCGGTCTGATCACTCTGAGCGCCGCGGACGCTCTGTGGGCCGACTTGACGGCAGGAAGCGTCGTGCCGACGGCTCCTGCGGCGTTCACCCGCTCTCCTGCCCATGCCCAGGCGGGCTACGTCCTGCTCGGCGGCTGTGTGGTGGCGACGGTGAAGGCCGGCGGCGGCCAGTGGAGCGTCGTGGAGACTGAGGTGCGCCGGGCGGCGGCGGAACTGAACGTGGTGGAGATGGACGGCCGGGACCTGGTCCGCATCGGTCCGTTCCGTGACGGGGCGAAGCAGGAGCACCATGAGGGAACACTGCTGCGATGGCGTCGGCGCGTCGCCCGGGAGCTGCGGGAGCGGGACGAACCCGAGCGGGCTGATGGCCGTCTGTGCCATCTGGCGGGGATCGACTGGCGTCGGATGCTCGTGGAGCAGACCCGGGACGGAGTGCAGCGTACGTGGTGGCTGCCGCGTGCTGTGGTCAGGCTGCTGGATGTGGCCGAGCACACCGAGACGCGGTGGCTGCGAGCCGCGCGGACCCGGCAGGCAGACACAACCGTCACTGAGGAGTCGTCCTCCCACCGGCCGCCCCGAACCGTCGACGCCCCGCGGACGCCGAGTCCCGACTGCCTGACCGCCCCGCTGCGCCCGTACAACGAGGAACTGAAAGGCCACCTGTACTCGGTACTCAGCAGGAAACCCGGCATCTCCCGCAAGGTGGCCCAGTGGGCGTGCGCCGTCTGCCGCACCGCACCCGCCGCCGTACTCGACCACTGCCACGAACACGGCTACGTCCGCGCCCCCGTCTGCCAGTCCTGCAACACCCAAGAACGACCCGACCACCTCTACAGCAACCGCATCCGCGTGGCGAACCGCTACACACGTCTTTTCCACACCGACGCCGCCGAATGGCTCCGCCACTGGCACCGTTGTCCCGGCTGCCGCGCACGCACCACCCTTCCCCTGCCCCACCTCGCCGCATGGACCGCCCACATAGCCTGCCGCTCCCTGCGCCCGACCCACCGCGACCCCGGCAGCTCCCGGGGGCGTAACCCCTGCGGCGCGCTGCGCGTGTCCTGGGCCGGCAGCCACCACGCGCCCACCTCCTGCCAGTTCACCGTCGCCGTCGACCTGTGCCCCTCCGGCGAGCACCGGGTCCTGGCGCACGTCCCCTACCGCGAAGCCGTCGAGCGGTTTCGCACCTGGCTGGCCGAGACCGTCCCTGCCGTGGCGGCCGAGGCCGGCCCCGACCGCCTGGACGACCTCCCCACCCAGTTCCGGCCCGTCATCGCGGACACCAGCGGCGAGGGCCTGGCGCTTTTCTGAGCCAGAAACGGCAGGCCCGACACCAACGCCGGCCGGATGAGGAAGAGATCACCCGGTGGCCTCGGTACGCTCTTCTTCAGATCCTTGGGGTAGCCGGCCGGGGCGGTGCAGCCGCCGGTACTGGTCTGCTCGAAGCGCACGGCGTCGCCGGCGGCGTCGAGGACGACCACCTCACCGTCGCCGGTCTGCAGGTAGCGCTCATAAGCCTGCCACCAGCGCTGCGACACCTTCCCCCACGGCGCCTCGAGGGAGTTGTACGTGCGGGTGAGCCGCAGTTTCTGACCCACGCCGGCGATGTCGAAGTCGGTGGCCGCGGGCATCAGGTCGCCGTTGAAGAGGTTCACCCGCGCCACCAGGGCGTCGCTCAGGCGGGTGTCCAGGATGCGGCGCCAGGGCACCTCGCCCTGCCCCTCGGGCACCTACGTCATCTCGGCGGCCTCGGCGCCGGCAACCCTGCGCGCGGCTTCGCTCGTGCCGGTGGTACGGGCCTTCTGCGCCGCCCGCCACGCGGCGATCTCGGCGGACGGCTCGGCCTCCGCCCTCGACTCCGCAGGCTTGGTCACCCCGGCCGGCGTGGCCGGGGCCTCGACCTTGGTCGGCTTCGTCCACGGACTCTCCGGCTGCGGTGACTCCAGCTTCGCCGCCGCCAGGCCGGCGACACCGGCACCGAATCAATCCGCGCCCTCAAACGCAGGCTTTCCGACGTCGTCTACCAGGCCTTGCGCCGCGACGCTCGCCCTGCCGAGGAGCCACAGACCCACCTCGCAGCAGCTGCTTGACATAGGAGCAAGCGGACGTGACCTCGGAAGGCGGCCCCCCGTCGACCGCCATGCGGGAACTCGGCATCACTCTGCCGCTGCGAGCTGTGTTGTTCCCATCGTCCGGAGACGATGGGACGGCGGGTGACGAGGCTCCCTCCGCCTTGTCACCCGGAGGGAGCCGTGGGCCGTCACCTCACGTCAGCAGGTGCGGAAGGTGTAACCGGCGGAGCCGCGCGAGGAGACGTCCAGGTCGCGCTGGACAATGCTCAGCTTCGCGCCGAATTCCGCGCAGGCTCGGCTGTAGCCGCCGTTCTTGTACTCGATGACGAAGACACGATCGGCGTACGCCTTGGCGTAGTCGCCGCACTCGTTGTACTCACCGCACTCCTCGGCGACGGCGAAGTCGAAGCCGATCTTCGCGCGGTCCGCCAGCATGTCGACGGTGTTCTTCTGGCCGATGGCCAGCCCCGCGGCGTGTGCCCGCTTGGCCAGCAGCTCGGCGAACGCCTCGTTGTGGGCCTTGGTCAGAAGACCGTTCGAACGCTCGTAGGAGTCGAGGTTGTCCGGCTCCACGGCCTGGAACCCGCTCTTGGCGCAGCCGTCCACCCACTGACCGACCACGTCGGCGAGCCGGACGCGCTTGTCCGCGGTCGACGTGTCCAGGAGCGCTTCGTCCCAGTCCTCGTCGATCACCGGACGCTTGTCCTCATCCTGCAGGATGAGGTCGGGATGGTTCTTCTGCCACCAGCCCAGGGCGTCGGGCTGCGCCTGGAACGCGTTGATGTAACAGACGTTGTAAAGGCCCTCTACGGGCTTGGCCGACCGGTCACGCGACAGGGCGGTCACCCCCTTGGCAGGGGTGTACGCGCCGCCGATCTGATAGTCGAACGTCGCGTTGGCCGTGGGCAGCACCACCTTCGGCGCCGCCGTCTCGGCGGAAGGCGCCGCGAAGACGTTGGACAGTGTCAGACCGATCCCCAGGGCGGCCGCGGCACCGACCGCCCCGGCGACAGCGGTACTCCTGCGGCGGAAGAAAGGTACAGCGGCATGGTTCGACACACGGTCTCCTGTGCAAGGTACGTAATGGTGTGCACATTCTGAGCCGCGAACCGTGAGGATTTCATGAGGCGGGATTCCGGTCCGGGGACCGTCGCGGTGCCCAGCGGCGTCTTGCCGATCGCTGCGCCGGCTCCAGCGTGAGGACGAAAGCAGCTCCGCCGCCGGGTCGCCGCCGTACGGTGATGTTCCCGCCGTGCGCAGCCGCGACCTCCTGCACCAGCGACAGGCCGATGCCGGTGCCGCCGCCGGGGGAGCGGAAGCGGACGAGCAGGCCGGACAGGGCGTCCGGGTCGACCCCGACGCCCCGGTCGGCCACCGTCACGACTGCGCCACCGACCGTGACGTCCACCTCGGCCCTGGCCTGCGGGTCGCCGGGGGTGCGCCCGTGCCGCAGCGCGTTCACGAGCAGGTTGTGCACCGCGGTCCGCACCAGTTCCGGATCGGCCGTCACCACCGACGGCTCGAGGTGCGGTGTCACCGTGTGCCGGGAGGGCGGCAATTCCTCGCAGACCTGCTCCACGAGCTGATCCAGACGCAGCGGGACGGGGTGGAAGGCGTTCCCCGCCTGGACTCGGCCGCGGGTGAGGATGTTGTCGACGACGCCCGTCATGCGGTCCGTGGCCCGTCGCAGGCGCGGCAGGTGCAGGCGCAGCCCGTCCGGGTCGGCGTCCGCCAGGTCCACCGAGGCGCGCATCACGGCCACCGGAGTGCGTAGTTCGTGTGCCGCGTCGGCGAGCAGCCGCTCCTGCGCGTCGAGTGCCTCCGCCGCGGGGCGCAGACTCCGCCCGGACAGCAGGTGGCCGGTCACGGCCGCCAACAGCACCAGGAGACCGGAGCCGGACAGCACCGCGACCACCAGTCGGCGGTGTTCAGCCTGCCCCTTCGCGGGATCGCCGACCACGACCACGGCACCCGACGTCTTCTGCGTGACGTCGTGGTAGAAGGGCAGCGCCAGCAGGTACACCGGATGTCCCGCACGCGTACGGCCCTTCGCGCGTACGGTGTCGTCGCGTGCCATCGCCGTACGCGCCACCCGGGTGACCGTGTCGGGCCGGGCGTCCGCTGCGGCACCGCGTGAGACGAACACACGCCGCATCTCGTCGCCCCGCGCCTGGAGTACGAGCACCTGGGGACGGCCGCTGGTCGCCTCGTCGTCGTACAGGCCGTCGAGCTGGAGCCCGGCGTCGGTGTAGTAGAGCAGCGATGCCGTCACCGCCGCCCGGCGGCGCATCTCCTCGTACTCGGCGGCCTGCCAGGACCGTCCGTCGGTGCGGATCACCAGCCAGCACAGCGCTCCCACCCCGGCCAGCGTGATCAGCGTGTAGGCCAGGGTCAGCCGCCGTTGCAGACGGACCAGACGCCTGCGGGCCGTTGCGGGCCGCGGGCGCCGGCCGCCGTCCTCGGCGCCGCCCGTCATGACCGCTCCGCGCCGTCCGCGAGCCGGAACCCGTGACCGCGCACGGTACGGATCAGGGGAGGAGGGCCGAGCTTGCGCCGCAGACCCGCCACGACCGCGTCGACGACGTTCGAGACCGGGTCGGCCATCTCGTCCCAGCAGCGTTCGATCAGCGTGGTGCGGGTGAGAACCTCATCACGGTGCAGCAGGAACTGGCGCAGGACCGCGTATTCCTTGGGAGTCAGATACAGCAGGACTCCGGCGCGGCGCACCTCGCGTCGGGCCTCGTCCAGCTCGACGTCGGCGTGACTCAGGTGAACGGGCAGCCGCTGCGGGGCGCGGCGGACAAGACTGCCGACGCGCAGTACCAGTTCCACCATTGCGAACGGTTTCGCCAGATAATCGTCGGCTCCGGAACGGAAGCCGTCTACACGGTCCGGGACCTCGTTCAGGGCCGTGAGGCACAGCACCGGCGTGCTCCACCCGCGGCGGCGGCGCTCCTGGAGCGGGTACAGCGTGTCTCCGGACGGAACCATGCGGTCGAGCACCACGCAGCTGTAGGGCACGAGGTCGAGCATGACGTCCGCGTCGGGCCAGTCGGGTACGGCGTCGACGGCGTACCCGGCGTCCCTCAGCCCCGCCGCGATCACATACCGCAGATCTTCTTCGTCCTCGACCAGGAGCACGCGCATGGTTCTGATTCGTCCTTGAGAAGAGTTCGGCCGGGCATGCCGCATGCACAGACGGTCCCGTCGACCGGGCAGGCAGCCGGTCGGGATCGACACCTCCTTGCACGTCCGCTGCCCCGCGCCATGGTAGGGGACCCATCGAACACGAGTGCTCCTGTCCCGGCCGTCCCGCACCCCTTCACTCACACGATGCGAGGCGCACGCGTCACCGTCTTCCCGACCCTGAACGCCGCGGTCACGGGCTTCGCGAACGTCGTGGGACAACGGCTCGGGTGGCGCCCGCGCGGTGAGCGCGGGCGCGGTGGTGGAGCTGACCGTGCTCGGCGGGACCACCGCGATCCTCGACGGCTACATCACCCGGGACCGCGGATCGAAGGAGGGCACCGACCTCGGCAGTGGCAGTGCGTCTTTCCGGACGAGCCGGTGAACCTGCTGGACGTGCTGTCCAAGACCGCCGGAGGGCTGCGGATGCTGCACTCCATCGCCCGCGCCCACGCTCGAGGCCGCGCAATCGCTCACCCGCCTCCATGAGAGCCGCGGCCCGGAGGTGTTCGGTCACGTCGACACCGTCGACGAGCTGCACGAGCAGCTGAGGTCGGGCCGTCCCGGGTCGCCTTCCTCCTCGACGAGGGGAGGAGTGAGCGCCGACTTCCTGCGGCTGGTGGGGGCACGACAGGGATCACGTGCCGTGCCCCCACCAGCGCCGTACGGCCGGTTCGAGCTGGACATGAACAGTCGTCTCGATCTGGTCCTGTCCGTACGGGCGAACATCTCGGAGATGTGCAGGGTGCCGTCCGGCCGCGCGTAGGTGAGCAGTTCGGCGGAACTTCGGGCGCTGGACATCGATCACACCGAGCCGACGACCAGGTATCACCTGAGATCCAGCAGGGCCCTGCCGCAGTACACGACCTCGCCACCCCCATCCTCGGCGGACTCGTCAACAAGTGCAGACATGTCGCTTCACCAGCAGTGACGATTGTCCGAGCGGCGCACCATCTTTTGACCATCACGGTCTGCCGAGTACCTATTTGATCGCGCAACCAGGCTCAGAACTGCTTGTGGCTCTACCCTGCACGGCCCCGGGGCTCCGGAAAACCCCACGCAACCCGGCCCGATGCGGATACCGGATACCGGGGCGGGTTCAGTCCAGGGAGGAAATGGCCGCGTGCAATTCGCGGAGTTTCAGGTGGAGCAGTGCGGCCAGTTCCTGATCGCACGCGGGATCGACCCAGCGCGCGTAGGCGTCGGTGAAGGCGAGGACGCCCAGCCAGGCGGCGAGCCCGGCCGCCGGGTCGGCGATGCCGCGCCGGCGCAGCGCCAGCGTCATGGCGTCGGCGAAGGAGTGGTGCTTGAGTGCCTCCCGCTCCCGCAGGTCGCTGTTGCTCTCGACGACGGCGCGCAGGGCGGGGCCGATCGCGCGCAGCTCGGGGGTGAAGTTGCCCGCCGCCGCCTCCAGGCCGGCCGCGACGGCGCTCAGCGGCGTCGCCTCGTCGGGCGCGGCGTCGATCCCGCCGGCCAGCAGCTCGCACAGCACGTCCTGGCCGGCGAAGAGCACTTCCCTCTTGTCCGGGAAGTGCCTGAAGAAGGTGCTCTTGGTCAGGCCGGCCCGCTGGGCGATCTGCACGACGGTGGTGTTGTCGTAACCGTGCTCGTCGAACAGTTCCACGGCGGCGCGTACAAGTCGTTCCCGCGCTTGCGGCTCCCAGCGGCTCATGCGCCCAGGATAAGCGATGGGACTTGGTCCCGTCACCGTGCTACGTTGACGGGACCAAGTCCCATCACTGTGGAAGAGAGCGACTCATGCGCGTTTTCGTCACCGGCGCCTCCGGCTGGATCGGTTCCCCTGTCCTGCGCGAACTCCTCGCCGCCGGACACCAGGTCGTCGGCCTCGTCCGGTCGGACTCCTCAGCGCGTGCCGTGGCGGCGGCCGGGGGCGAGCCGGTCCTCGGCGACGTGGCGGACCTCGACGCCGTGGCCGCACTGGCCCGCGGCGTCGACGGCGTCATCCACCTGGCCTTCGACCACGACTTCTCCCGGTTCGAACAGTCGGTGAAGGAGGAGGGGGAAGTACTCGGGGCACTGGGGGCGGCGCTGGCCGGTTCGGGAAAGCCCCTGGTGGTGGCGTCGGGAACCCCGGCGGAACCCGGCGTTCTCGCCACCGAGCGCAGTGACTCCGCCGGGGACGGTCCCGCCGCGGTGCGCGTGGCGAACGCCCGCGCCGTGCTGGACCTCGCCCGGCACGGCGTCCGGTCCTGCGTGGTGCGGCTGCCCCGGTCCGTGCACGGCGAGGGCGACGCCGGTTTCATCGCCCAGCTCGTCGCCATCGCGCGCAGGGACGGCGTTTCCGGTTACGTCGGCGACGGATCGCAGCGCTGGCCTGCCGTGCACGTGCTCGACGCGGCCCGACTGTTCCGCGCCGGACTGGAGGACGCCCCCGCCGGATCGGTCCTGCACGCGGTCGGCGACGAAGGCGTACCCATCCTGGCCGTCGCCCAGGCCATCGGCAGGCACCTCGGTCTGCCCAGCGCGTCGCTGCCTGCCGAGAGCCTCGGCTTCCTCGGCGGCCTCCTCGCCGTCGACCAGCCGGCCTCGAGCGCCTTCACGCAGGACCTGCTGGGCTGGTTCCCCCGCGAGCCCGGACTCCTGGCCGACCTGGAGGCCGGCCACTACTTCCGCTGACCGCCGCCGATGGCACCGCTTTCGTTTTCACGCGCACGGCCGGAACCGGCGCATGCGCCAACAGACATGGAGCAGCACTGGTGAATGAGTTCGTCACCGAACATTCCGACGTGGTGATCGTGGGAGCAGGCCCGGTCGGTCTGATGCTGGCCGCCGAACTGCACCTGTCCGGCGTGCGGCCCCTGGTGGTCGACAGCGCGCACGAGCGCGCCCGGGAGCCCAAGGCGGGCGGCATCGTGGGACAGGTCGTGAGACTGCTCGACCACCGCGGCCTGTACCAGCGCATCACCGGGGACACCGAGCCTCCCCGGCCGCTGGAGGCGTACCTCTACGGCGGGATGACACTGCGCCTGCACGACTGGCCGGAGAACCAGTTGTACGGCTTCACCGTCCACCAGTGGGACCTGGAGACACGGCTGGAGGAACGGGCGCTGGAGCTGGGCGCCGAGATCCGCCGCGGCAGCGAGCTGGTCGGTTTCGAGCAGGACACGGACGGGGTGACGGTGCGGCTGACCACTGGCACAGTGCGCACCCGGTACCTGATCGGGTGCGACGGCGCGCACAGCAGGGTCCGCAGGCAGGCGGGCATCGTCTTCACGGGAACGAGCAGTCCGTATCCGCTCACCTACGCCGCGGACGCCGTGCTCTCCGACGAGCACCTGGCGGAGCTGACCGGCGACCACTCCACCCCCATCGGCCTCACCTACCGGCGGACCGAGCACGGCGTGTTCGCCTGCGTCCCGGCCGGTCCCGGCACGCACCGGGTCGTGACGATGGAGTGGGGCAGGCCGGAGGAAGACGAGCCCGTCACCTTCGACCAGGTCCGCTCGGCGGTGACCCGCGTGACCGGCCGAGAGGTGTCGATGCGCCGGCCGACCGATGGCGGCACGCACCTGCTGCGCCGCCGGACGGGCACCAGTTCGCGTCTGGCGGAGCACTACCGGCGGGGCCGGGTCTTCCTGGCGGGCGACGCGGCACACGCGCATTCATCGGTCGGCGCACCGGGTCTCAACCTCGGCCTGCAGGACGCGGCCAACCTCGGCTGGAAGCTGGCCGCCGAGCTGGGCGGCTGGGCGCCGCCCGGCCTGCTGGACACCTACCACGCCGAACGCCACCTGGCCGGACGCAGGGTGATGAGCTCCAGCAGGGCGCAGTCGGCACTGCTGGCCCCTGGGGCCGACGTCACCGCACTGCGCGAAGTGCTCGGCGACCTGCTGGCGGACCCCGCGGCGACCCGCCGGATCGCCGCGATGATGTCGGGCTCCGACGTCGTCTACCCGTCCGCCGCACCAGGCGGGCACCCGTCGACGGGCAGGTGGATTGCCGACCTCCGGGTGAACGCCGACGGCGGCTCCGTGCGGCTGGCGGAGCGGGCGCGCCACGGCAGGCCGATGCTGCTGTGCCAGCCGGAGCACCATGACCGCACACGCCTGGGCCCAGCACCACCCCGCGGACGTGGAGCGGCTCGTGCTCAGCGAGGCGTTCCTGCCCGGCTTCGGTCTGGAGGAGCACATGAACCCCGCAACCGGCGGTTCATGGCACTTCGGGTTCCACGCGCAGAGCGAGCTGGCAGCCATGCTCACCGCCGGCAAGGAGGAGCAGTACCTGGCCGGGTTCTGGTCGGTGATGACCTGCGGCGGCATCACTGACGCCGACCGCGCGGACCTGCTGCGCGTCTACACGCGGCCCGACGCGATGCGCGGAGGGTTCGAGCACTACGCCACCCTCGTCGAAGACGGGCAGCGGGCCCGCGCCGGGGACCGCCTGGCCATGCCCGTTCTCGTCCTGAACGGCGAGCATGGACTGCCTCAGAGCATCCTGCTGGACGGCGCCCGCGACATCGCTGACGACGTGCGCGCCGACATCGTCCCGGACGCGGCCCACACATTCGCTGCCGACAACCCCGCCTGGACGGCCGACCGGCTCACCCGGTTCTTCTCCCTCACACCCGCCGCCTGACACGCGAAGACCCCCGAGTACCGCCCCGAAACGGAGCACCACCGTGCAGATCCTCGTCATCGGTGCCACCGGTTACGCCGGTCGCCGCGTCTCCACCGCCCTGGCCCGCGCCGGACACACCGTCCTCGGCCTCACCCGCGACACCGACGCCCCCGCCGCCCGCGCACTCGTCACCGACGAAGTCACCCCCGTCATGGGCGACTTCTCCAAGGCCGAGACCTGGCGCGGCCACCTGGAGGGAACCGATGCCGTCGTCCATCTCCTGATGGACATGAGCGACCCCATCGGTGGCGACCAGCGCCTGTTCGCCGAACTCCTCGCCGCCCAGGAACGCGACGGACGCCGCCGCCACCTGGTGTTCACCACCGGCATCTCCTCCTACGGCCGCACCGGCCTTGCGCTGATGGACGAGAACACGCCCGGCAACCCCGACAGCCCCATCGGCTTCCGCTTCGCGCTGGAACGGGAACTGGCCGCCTCCGGTCTCGCCCACACCATCGTGCGGCCCGGCTTCATGTACGGGGGACCGGCCACCACGTCCATGACCGGACAGTGGTTCGCCGCCGCCGAAGCGAAGAACCCCGTGTTCTTCGGCGACACCGCCAAGCGGTGGAGCTGGGTCCATGTCGACGATCTGGCCGACGCCTACGTGCGCATCCTCGACAACCCCCGGGCCGTCGACGGAGAGACGTTCGTCATCGCCGACGACCAGCGCATCACCGCCCTCGACATGCAACACGCGGCCGTACGGGCCGCCGGATACACCGGCGACATCGCGCTGGAGACCGCGGAGGCGGGCGGCATGATGCAGATGGCAACCGACCAGGACGAACTCGTCACCAGCGCCAAGGCCCACCGCCTGCTCGGCTGGCGCCCGCGCCGCATCGCCTTCACCGACAACCCCGAACTGCACTACCGGGCCTGGAAGTCCGCCCAGCCCGCAACCTGACTCGTATCGGCTGCCTGTCGTCAAACGATGGATCTGGCCGACCAGTACGGCCATCTCGGGGCAGGCGTGGGCGAGCTGGTCGCGCGGAGTGCGCTGGTCCTCGTCGAGGCGGTCGGGGTGGCGGGTGAGCAGGCCGGTGACCTTGCGGGGGTGAAAGGGCAGCGTGGTCGGCCTCGACGCGGCCCTGGTCGATGTAGCGGACCAGGAGGTCGGCGCTGCCGGTATAACCCTGCTCGCGGATCTCCGCCGGCAGGTGGGTGACGGGGACAGTCGGGGCTTCGTCTCGTCGTTCGCGCAGGTGGTCGCGGTAGGGATCGACGAGGCAGGCCCGGTAGACGGGGGCGCGGACCGTACGGTCCGGCTCGCTGTGGCGGGCGTAGCGCTTGAGCGTGGTGAGGGAGACGCCCAGACGCCGGGCGCGTGCGAGCAGGCTGACGCCCTGATCGAGGAGGTCATGGACCTGCTGCCAGCGTTCCCGGGTGGTGGCGGCGCGTTTGCCCTCGCGCAGCGGCGGGCCGAACGTGCTCCAGCACGAGGCGTGCGCGCCGGTCTCTGTCAGGGCTGTCTCGGCCAGGCCGTGCCAGAGGTGCCGGTGGTCGCCGACCTGCACGATCGTCGGGTCGGCGTCGGTGGTGGCCTTACGCGAAGGCCCCCGAGCCGTCGCGGCACACCACGCGGACGCCGGGATGCTCGCGCAGCCAGGCGGTCACGGTGGCCGCCCTCCGGTCGGGCAGCACGTCGACGCGCTGCCCGCTGTCGGCGTCGATGATGATCGTTGCGTAGCGGTGCCGCTTGAGCAGGGCGAATTCGTCGATCCCGGCCACCACGGGCGGCGGCCGGTCCGGCAGCGCGATACGCATCGGACAGTTCAGCACCGTCGCCCAGGACAGCGTCTGGTGCAGCACCGCCGGCAGCCGGGCCCCGGCCGAACCCGCCAGCGCCCCCGCGACCGCCTCGACGAGCCGCCGCGGAGCCGGGGTCCGGCGCTGATGGCGCTCCGTCAGTCCGTCGACCTGCTCGACGAACGTCGCCCTTGGGCAGGCGGGGTTCTCGCAGTACAGTCGCTGTACCGACGGATCGATCACCACCGGCCGTCCGCCGACCGCCTCGTCCGCGACATGCCGCACGTACCGCGGGTGCGTCCAGCCCGACACCTGCCCGCACCCCGGGCAGGGCTGGGACACGTCATTCCTGGTGAGCGCGGTGGTTCTCGACATCACCGGACTGGCATCCATACGCTCGATCGGTAACCCCACGAGCTGGGGCAGCAGTTCCTCAACAGCGACATCACACGTCAGCAGCCTGGCAGCAGCAGCCTCCTCCTCGTGGCAGATCACTGGAACGATCAACGCCTACGGAAATCTTGGAAGAGCCGAACGGTTTACAGTCCCTCTGGATGCCCGCCTGGGGCGATCAGTCCCGTCTCGTAGGCGAAGACGACGGCCTGGACGCGGTCGCGCAGATCCAGCTTCGACAGGATGCGGCCGACATGGCTCTTGACCGTGGTCGGGCTGAGGAACAGCCGGGAGGCGAGTTCGGCGTTACTGAGGCCTGTCGCGAGTAGGCGGAGCACCTCGAGTTCGCGCGGGGTCAGGCCGGACAGATCGCGGTGCGGGGCGATGGTCTGCGGTTTGTCGTGAGGGGCGAAGTGCTCGATCAACCGACGAGTGATCGTGGGCGCGAGAAGAGCGTCGCCGGTCTGCACCAGGTGCAAGGCGGAGACCAGGTGTTCCGGGCTGACGTCCTTGAGCAGGAAGCCGCTGGCGCCGGCCGTGAGCGCGGCGTAGACGTAGTGGTCGAGGTCGTATGTGGTGAGGATGATGACCCGTGTTCCGGCCGAGTCGGCATCGCCGACGATGCGCCTGGTGGCTTTGATGCCGTCCATCTCCGGCATCCGGATGTCCATGAGGACGACGTCGGGCCGCGTACGGCGAACCGCTGCGACGGCCTCGGCCCCGTCGGCGGCCTCGGCCGTCACTTCGATGCCGTCCGCCGCCAGGATCATCTTGAAACCGGTGCGTACGAGAGCTTGGTCGTCGGCGATGACGGCGCGCAGCGGCGGCTGGTCCGTATTCATTCGGTGCTCCGTGGGATGCGGGCCGTCACCCGGTAGCCGCCGGTCGGCGTCGGCTCGGCCGTCAGCTCGCCCTTGTAGACGGCCAACCGCTCGCGCAGCCCCATGTGGCCACGGCCATTGCTCTGCACCGGCGGGGAATCCTCGGTGCCGCCGGTGTCCGTGATCTCGATCTCCAGGCAGGCGTCGGTGTAGCCGATGGCGACGGACGCCTGCGCGCCGCGCGCATGTTTGATCGTGTTGGTCAGTGCCTCCTGTACGACGCGATACGCCGCGAGGTCCACCCCCGGTGGCAGCGGATCCGGCGGCAACGACACCCCGACGCTCACGGGCGTACCGGCGGCGCGTACTCGTGCGACGAGCGCGTCGAGCTGTGCGAGCCCTGGCTGGGGCTCCAGGCCGTCGGGCTTCTCGTGGTCCGGGGCGGCCAGCAGGCCCATCACGTGGCGGAGTTCGGTCATGGCGGCCCGACCGCCCGCCTCGACGGCCAGCAGTGCCTCCTTTGACTGCTCGGGCGCCATGTCCATCACTTTGCGGGCCGCGCCGGCCTGGATCACCATCACGCTCACATTGTGGGTCACGACGTCGTGCAGTTCGGCGGCGATACGGGCACGCTCCTCCTCGACGGCGCGGCGCGTGGCCTCCTCCTGAGCGGTCTGCAGCTCTGTCACCCGGTCCCGGCTGGACGCCAGCCGCAGTTGCAGAAAGCGGACGAGGCTGGCCAGCATCCCTGCCACCAGGAGCACGAATCCCGGGCTGGACCATCCCGGGAGCAGGGGTTCCGCGTTGCGGAAAGCGAAACCGGACAGCGCGGCGGCGATCACCAGGACGGTGATCGCCGTTATCCGGTAACGGCTGTACACGACGGCACTGTAGGCGCCTATGACACATGCCAGGACGGTGATCCAGGAGGCGGAGCTGCCGATGGCCAGTGCTGCGCCCAGCACCACCACGAACAAGGTCAGTGGATACCGGCGCCGGGCTGCCAGCGGCAGCGTCGACAGGACGACCAGGGCCCAGGGCACGGAGGAGGGTTCTTCCTCCACGGGCACCTGATCAGGGTCGGGCGGCGGGGGTGGGGCCGGGACCCCAGTCCCGACGTCCACCGCAGGGGGGTTGATGTTCACCGGCCCGTCGCCGGGACAGCGCACCGCCACGAACAGGGCAAGGACGGTCAGTACGAACGCCAGCACCACATCGGCGCGCACCGCTCGCCGGGACAGCGGAGCAGCCTTCGCCTCCGGGCGCAGCACATCGATGAGGTGCTGATGCCGGCTACGCCGGTCTTTCGTCTCCATCCGTGCATTGTGCTGTGCTGTCCGCCCGGCCCGCGTCCACCTGTCCGGCCAGGGCACTGCCCTGGAGGCCTACTTCTCAGGGATGACTCCGCGGCCGAATCCTCCGCAGGAAGGACCTGATGTCGGTTCCGCGGCCGACGCGCCCCGTACGCGGCACTTCTAGGTTCGCAGGACCGGCAACGACATGTGCCTCTCGCGACCGCAAGGACGGACAACTGACATGCATCAAGTGATCGAATTGGAGGGTGTGGCGAAGCGCTACGACAACGCCGGCGCGCCGGCGCTCGGACCGCTCACGCTCAGTGTCGCCAAGGGTGAGGCCCTTGCCGTCACGGGCCCTTCCGGCAGCGGCAAGTCCACGCTGCTGAACCTTGTCGCCGGCCTGGACAAGCCGACCGACGGTGCTGTGATCGTGGCCGGGCGACGGATCGACCAGTTGAGCGAGCATGCCCTCGCCAAGTTCCGCCGCGAGCACATCGGCATGGCCTTTCAGTTCTTCAATCTTCTCGACGACCTCACCGTCACCGACAACATTCAGCTCCCGGCCCAGCTGACCGGGACCAGTCGGCGCAAGGCCGCGGCCCGCGCGGGTGAGCTCATGGAGATGCTGGGCATCCTGGAGCACGCCCGCGCCTACCCGGGCCGATTGTCCGGAGGTGAACGCCAACGGGTCGCAGTCGCCCGGGCGTTGGTCAACCGGCCCGCGCTGCTGCTCGCCGACGAGCCCACCGGCGCGCTCGACACCGCCTCGGGCCACGACGTCCTCGATCTGCTGATGGATCTGCACCACGCCGGACAGACCATCGTGCTGGTGACACATGACCTGACGCTGGCAGAGGCGTGCGCGAGCCGCACTGTTCACCTGGTCGACGGACACGTCTCCCTCGACTCCCACGCGCAGGCCGTCCGATGAGCCTGTTCGGTACCGGCGCGCTGGGCCGGGTCGTACGTTCCGGCGTCGGCCGACGGCGGGTGCAGACCGTGGTGATCGCCATGGCTACGATGATGGCCGTGGCCTCGGCCGTGGTCGCCGGGTCACTGATGGTCGCCGCGGCCGCGCCCTTCGACAAGGCCTTCAAGAAGCAGCAGGGCTCGCACATCACCGCGCAGTTCGATCCGGCCAGGGCGAGTGCGGCGCAGCTGGCGAAGACCGGGAAGCTGCCCGGCGTCGCCGCGAGCGCGGGACCGTACCCGTCCACGGCGGTCCGCCCGGTGGACCGGTCGGGCTTCCAGCTGCCGACGCTGGCCCTGGTAGGACGGTCCAGCCCTGACGGCGCCGTGGACCGGGTGGACCTGAAGACAGGCCGGTGGGCGCAGAAGCCCGGGGAGATCGTGCTCGACGCGTCGTTCGAGGGGCCCGCCATCGGGATCGGCACCCCCCTGAAGACGTCGGACGCCAAGGACGCCCCGACCCTTTCGATCGTCGGCTTCGCCGTGTCGGCCAGCGAGACCGCCGATGCCTGGGCGACTCCCGCGCAGGTCGACACGCTGGGATCGAAGGACAACCCGGTCTCCAGTCAGATGCTCTACCGCTTCGACTCCGCGAGCACGAAGCAGCAGATCCTCGCCGACCGTCAGAAGCTCGCCGCCTCCGTGGGGCCCGGAGCGCTCCTCGGGACTCAGTCCTGGCTGGACACCAAGCGCGCCGCTGATCAGGGTGCGGCGGCGACCGTCCCGTTCGTGATGGCTTTCGGCGCGCTCGGCATCGTGATGTCGGTGATCATCGTCAGTAGCGTGATCAGTGGCGCGGTCGGCACCAGCCTGCGCAGGATCGGCATTCTCAAGGCCATCGGCTTCACTCCGCGCGAGATCGTACGTGCCTACATGACCCAGGCGATGATCCCGGCCGTCGTCGGCATCGCCCTGGGTGCCGTCCTGGGCAACCTCCTGGCAGCGCCGCTGTTGTCCGACACCGAGTCGATGTACGGCGGCGTCTCGCTCTCGGTGGCCTGGTGGGTGGACGTCGCCGCACCGGCCGTCGCCCTGGTCCTCGTGGGGCTCGCGGCGCTGATTCCCGCGTTGCGGGCCAGCAGGCTGCGCACGGTCGAGGCCATCGCGGTCGGCCGGGCGCCGCGCACGGGGCGCGGCCGGTGGGCACACCGAGCGATGGGGAGGCTGCCGCTGCCGCGGCCGGTGACCTACGGTCTCGCCACCCCCTTCACACACCCGGTACGTACCCTCGCAATGCTGCTCGCGGTGGCGTTCGGCACCGTCGCGGCGACGTTCGCGGTGGGGCTGACCTCGTCCCTGAACGCGATCGGCACCTCGCAGGACCCCGAGAACCGTGCCGCGGTCACGGTCACGACGACCAGGGCGATCGAAGTCGCTCTCCCGCCGCCGCCTCCTGCGGGGGGCGACGCGGGAGATCCGCCTCCCGTGGGGAACAGCGCTGCGAGCACGCCCAAGGGGCCCAAGGCCGCCGACCCGGCGAAGGTGCGGTCCGCCATCACATCGCAGCCGGGCACGGAGTCCTACTACGGCAAGGCCCGGACCGAGGTCTCCGTGGCCGGGGTCTCAGGATCGATCCAGGCCAGCCTCTACGAGGGCGATTCGCGCTCCGGCAGCTACGAGCTGCTCTCCGGGCACTGGATCACCGGCAAGGGACAGGTCGTGGTGCCCTCACGTTTCCTGGAGAGGACCAGCACCGAGCTCGGTGACACGGTGCGGGTGACCTACGAGAAGACGACCTCGAACCTGCGGATCGTGGGCGAGTCCTTCGACACGTCGGGCAGCCGGCTGGAGATCCACGCGGACATGGCCGACTTCACGTCGGCCGAGCCCAGCACCTTCCTCGTCGAAACGAGGCCCGGCGTCTCCGCCGACGAGTACGTCCAGAGAGTCGCCGCGGTCGTACAGCCGCTGGGGGGCGACGCCACGACCGGCTCCGAGTCGGGGCAGGACGGCGTCATCCTCATCATGGCCGCGACGGCGGTGCTGCTCACCCTCATGCTGATCATCGTGGCCGGTCTCGGCGTACTCAACTCCGTGGTCCTCGACACCCGGGAACGCATCCACGACCTGGGCGTCTGCAAGGCGATCGGCATGTCGCCGCGGCAGGTCCTGAGCCTCGTGCTCGCCTCGGTGGCCGTGATCGGCGTGACCGGCGGGCTGCTCGGCGTCCCTGCGGGGTACGCGCTGCACCACGTCGTCATGCCGGTGATGGGGCGTGCCGTGGGCACCGGCCTGCCGTCGCTTGTCCTCGATGTGTACGGGCCCTTCCAGTTGCTCCTGCTGGGGCTCGGCGGAGTCGTGATCGCGATGCTGGGCGCGCTGCTCCCGGCAGGCTGGGCCGCCAGGACGCGTACGGCCACTGCGCTGCGCACCGAGTAGCGTCAGGCGGAGCGCAGGCTGCGGGAGCGGATCCGCCGGATGCGCGGGGCCGGGCCGCCTGCACAGGCTCTTGGAGCCTCCCGCTGAGTGGTGGACACGCTGATACTGGATCTGCTTGATCCGGAGGAGGCGGGAGACCGCCGATGGCGTTGAAGGACTCCTCGGACGAGTTCCTCCCTACCCGGACGATGACAACCACCAGCTCAGGACACGATCCGCTGCTGGAGTACTCAGCGATGCTCGCTGTCGCCCGCCTCAGCGGCCTGTGCCCGCGGCTGCCGGGCGTTCGGACCGTTGTCCTCCATGACCCGCACGGCTCGGGGCCGGTTCTCACTGAGGCGGTAGAAGTGGAAACGCGAGCCGGTGCGATGGGGTGGAAACGGCTTGGGGACGAGTGTGCGCAGGCGGACCGCGTTCCCACACCAGGTGTCGAGGGAGCCGCGGACAACACGGTCACTGGTCTCGACCACCACCAGGCACGGCACGTGGTCGCGGGACTGCTGGATGTGCCCGATGACCTCGGGGACCGGGGGAGAGGTACGTGTCAGGTCGAGACCTTCCGAGGTGAAGGCCCGGCCCCAGGAGGGCTCCACGATGTAGACGTCACGCTCGCTGCGGGCGGGAAGCGCGCCGAGCAGGTCACGATAGTCCGCATGACGGAGACGGACCGTGGAGCCGATACGGTCCAGATTGTGCCGGCCGGCCTCGTAGACGACCGGGTCGAGTTCGGAGGCGTATACGGGGCGGCCCAGGCAGCGGCCGAGGTGGTGACCGATGTTTCCGGAACCGCAGAACAGATCGACGACCATCGCCTCGCCGTCGGCCCCGGGGGTGATGGCCTCGATGTCGGCGATGACGCCGGCGATGGCTACGGGGTGAGGGTCCTTGGTGCACTCGACGGCGGTGCGGCCCAGGATGTGAATCTCCCGGGCGGCCATCTCGGGGGCGGGGATGCCGTAGAGGGACAGGGACTCGGGGCGGCCGCACATGAGGCGGCCCGCCTCGCACAACTGGTCCGCGGTCAGGAACCGGTTGCGCAGGGGGCCGAGCAGTCGGTTCCTGAGAGCGAAGTAGTCGGCGTGGGCGGGTTCTTCAGAGGCAAGCAATCCGTCTCCAGGTGTCGGGAAGGCCAATTGCCGGGCTGGGCGCCGTCGGCCGGTCACTCGCTGCCCCGAGGGGGAAGGATCTTGGCCAGTACCTCGTGGACCGGCTCACCGCCGAGCAGTCGGCGTAGTTCCTCGACGCCGTGCCGCCGCTGCGCCGGGGTGAGCGAGACATAGTGCTCGATCCGCTCGTTGAACGTTCTGCGAAATACGGTGTAGAGCTCCTCGTCCTCCTGCACGCGGCCGGCGATCTCCACGAGAGCCGCCGTCCCGGTGAAGTCGTCCTCGGGCAACCGGTGGTGCGGCAGGACGTCCGCGAACCGGCCGGCGTTCCGGCCGAAGAGCGTGCCGTCGAGACTGCGCAGGGTGTAGACGTGCGCGTAGTGCTGCTCGTGGATCCCCAGCGGCAACCGGCCGAGGACCATCGCCTCGTGGAGTGCCGTGAGCCCGGGGGCGAGCAGGTAGCCGGGCGTGCTCGCCACCGCCCGCAGCAGGTCGCGCTGCGGCAGGAGACGGCAGTCGGCCCGCCGGCCGGCCACCGAGACACTCCGCTCGCGGTGCCCGCCGAAAGGGCCGCCGCAGACCAGGACGTGCGAAAACCGGGGCCAGTCCCGCAGCAGGTCGGGGATCCAGTGGTGAAGCAGCCGCAGGTAGTCGTTGTTGACGTCGAAGTCCAGGAGGAAGTTCTTGAACCCGCCGACGTTGACCAGCAAGTCGTACTCCGGTTCGGCGTCGAGCGGGGTGTTCCTCAGCCCTTCGACGTCGATGATCGGGCCGGTCAGGTGGATCGCGGACCCGGCACCGAGGGCGGTGAACTCGGCCACGCGCTCGGGGACGCCCGGGAAGTTCTGCACCACGCTGTGGGTGGCGAGCAGATGGGCCGCGACGACGCGCTCATGCGGGGAGAGCGCGGCCAGGTGCCGCTCTGCCGCGACGTAGGAGGAACGTGGCAGGGTCGCGCACAGGTCGCGGATCTGGGCCAACGGCCGTCCGAGTCGCCAGAATCCGAACAGGCTGTCCACCATGACCACCGGACGCCGCGCGACGACGGACCGCAGGGCGAGGTCGGCGTCCATGGCCGAGACCACCTGGTCGCCGGTCTCCAGCAGGTCGTCGATCAACTCCGCCCCGGCCCTCCCGCGCGTCGCGTCGATCTCGAGGATGGCGTCGAAGGCGTCCGGGTTGCGACGCGTGAACGTCGCCGCCACACCGCTGCCGACGAACACCCGCTCGTGGTGGGAGAGCAGCCGGGAGACCGCGACGAGTTCGGAGGCTGGGCCGAAGCCACAGTTCTGCGCCCCCATCACGATGCGCACGTCAGCCTCCCGCACCGGTGCGGAACGGAGTCGCCGCGCCGGACGGCGCGGTGAACAGCCCGACGAGTCGCCTGGCGAACTCGGCCGGGTATCTCGCGTAGCCGACGTGGCCGCCGGGGAACAGCTTCCGTTCACAGCCGAGCCGCTCCGCCAGGACGACCGCGGGCCGGTGGACGGCGTGGGTGCGCGAGTCGCGACCGCCTGCGACGACGATACGGTCCGCCATCGTCACCAGTTTGCCGAGGTCGGGCACGAAGCGCGTGACCGGCCTGACGGTATGAGCCAGGAAGAACGCGGTGTTGTCGTGGGCCTCGGGCAGCGTCGGCGCCGGCCCGTCGCCGAACACGAGCTGGAGCTTGCGTAGGGCCGCCGCCACGCCTTCGCGGCGGAACGTCTCATGGACGTCGTCGAAGAACGCCAGATGCTCCTCGGCATCCGGCAGCAGTCCCATCGCGGGCGGTTCGTGGGCGATCGTCAAACGGACCCGGTCCTGGCTGCGGACGGCGAGTTCGAGTGCGACGAGCCCGCCCGAGCAACTTCCGAAAACGTACGCGGGTTCACCGGGTCCGGTGAGGTGGTCGAGCAGGCGGTACGCGTCGTCGGTGTGCTCCTCGACCCGCTGGTCCGTCGGCGGACCGTCGAGGAGGCTGCGCGAATTGCCGCGCGGGTCGTACGTGATGACGCGGTGGTCCACGGCCAGGACGTCGGCCAGGCGTTTGAAGACGGCCGCGTCGGAGTTGCCGCCCGCGATGAGCAGCACCGGCGATCCCTCCCCGCGCACTTCGAAATGAAGCCTGGCACCCGGTACCGCAAGTGTGCCGCTCTCCTGTGGATGCATCATCCTCCAGATCCGGAGCCGACGCGGCGCTCCAGGGAGTCGCGAAGACCGCCCGCGGGGAGAAACGCGCGGAAACCCGCGTCCCGCTCGCCGCGCGCACGGTCCACTGACTCATGCCCGCGTCCCGGGCGGCAAGGGGCGAACCGACCGCGCGGGGGCGTCACCCGGCGCGCGGTCTTCACGGGGCAGCGCGCGGGGCTTCGCGTACCCCCTCACTGCTCCTGCGCGCTCGTCTCACGAACGGGCGTGCCGGGCATCACCCCTATCACGCCGTTCACCCCGAAGGAGGTCGTCTCATGTCCGTCATAAGATCACGAGCACGCTCGGCAGTCCTGGCAACCGTCGTCACCGTACTCTGTACCGGCGCACTGGCCGCCGGGCCCGCCCGCGCGGAACCACTCGCGGTGCTGCAGTGCCAGGGAACCGAGTCCGTCGCCTACAGACCGGGGATCACCTTCCAACCGCGGGACGTCGACGTCACCACCGACGGGCGTCTCGGGTCGTGCGTCGACGGTGCGGGTGAGGTGACGAGCGGTGCGTACGGGGAGCGGTTCACCCTCCACGCGGGGTGCAACGACCTCCTCGGCGGATTCCAAGGTCCTCGGACCTTCACGTGGAGCACCGGCGACACCAGCGTCATCGAGGCCGAAGGCAGCAGTACCGCGGTCGCCGGGCAGGTGGTCACCACGCTCACCGGGACCGTCGTCCAGGGCCGCTTCCAGGGCCGCTCGGCGACCCAGGTCATCGTCCTTCCGCAGCCGGGACTGCTGCAGTGTCTGTCCACCGGTGTCACGGGCGCGACCGGAACGACGACGCTCACCATCGTCTGAGGCCGCCGCGGCCGGTCACCGGACGCGGACCGATGGAGGAGGGGCAGGGCGACTCCCCGGTTCCGGCCGTGGCGCCCGCCGCACGGGTTCGGGACGGGAGCGGTCCCGCCGCCGGTGCCACCCTCTGTCCGAGCCGCCCCCCACCAGAAGGTTTTCTCGACCCCTGAGGAGAGCCGGTTGCCGGACATCGACGACGTGCGAAGAGTCCTCTCCGAGCTGGGCATCGAACAGGAACTCCTGCGCGAGGACGCGCTCTTGCGCGCCGATCTCGGGCTCGACTCGGTCGACATCACGCAATTGGAGATCGAGTTCTCCGAACGACTCGGCACCCGCGTCGACCTCTGGAGCGAGCATGACTGTACGCTGCGGCAGCTCGCCGACGCCTTGGGCGGGAACGGGCCGGACCCTCGGCTGTCGGCGGACTACCGGAGCCGCGGCTGGTGGTCCCCGGACCTGCTGGACGAACTGGTCCTGGACACCCGCGGGCATCGGGGCCGCGGTGAGGCACTCGTCGGCGACGGCCGGGTTCTCACCTGGTCCGAACTGGACGCCGCGGTGTCAGGCTGCGCCGCTCGTTTGGCGCGCTGCGGAACGCGCCCCGGCGAGAACATACTCGTACAACTCCCCAACCAGCCCCAGCTCGTCATCCTCGTGCTCGCCCTGATACGACTCGGCGCCCGTCCGGTCCTCGCGCCGCCGACGCTGCGCGAACACGAACTCGCTCCCGTGCTGTCCTCGGTACGTCCGGCAGCGATGGCCGTGCCCGTTCGGCAAGCCCGTTTCGACCACCTCCGATTCGCCGAAGAACTCCGCGAACGCCATCCTTTCGTGCGGAACCTGCTGGTCTCCGGCGGCGTCGACCCGGCGTGCGGCCATCTGGACCTCGACGAGTTCGCCGTGGCCGAGGAGGCGGCTCCCGTGGCGGGCGGGCACCGGCGCCCCTCGGACATCGCCCTGTTCCTGCTGTCGAGCGGCACCACCGGCGCGCCCAAGCCCATCCCCCGTACGCACGAGGCGTTCGGCCATGTCATCCGTGCCTCGGCGACTGCGTCGGCGCTGACACCGGACTCGGTCTACCTCGCGGTCCTGCCCGTGACGCACAGCTTCGCCTTCGGCCACCCCGGAATCCTCGGCGCACTTGTCCACGGAGGGAAGGCCGTGCTCGGCGCACCCGGCGATCCCGTCGGCGCGATGGCGCTGATCGAGCGGGAACGCGTCACGCACTGCGCGCTGACCCCTGCGGTCGCCCGCCAGCGGCTCACCGTACATGCCGCCTCTCACGGGCCCGACCTGTCGAGCCTGGAGGTACTGCAGGTCGGCGGAGCCCGCCTGGACGAACAGACAGCCAGGGAGCTCGGCGACGCCTTCGGCTGCCGGATCCAGCAGGTGTACGGAATGAGCGAGGGACTGCTGAACCTCTCCCGGCTCGACGACCCCCCGGAGGTGGTGTTCTCCACCCAAGGGCGACCCGTCTCACCGGGGGACGAGACTCTCGTGGTGGACGGCCGGGACCGCCCCGTCGCCGACGGGGAAACGGGCGAGCTTCTGGCCCGGGGGCCTGGCGTCATCACGGCCTACCACGGCGACACGGACACCGCTTCGTTCACCTCCGACGGCTTCTACCGCACCGGTGACCTGGTCCACCGCCATCCCTCGGGCAACTTCGTGGTCGTCGGACGCGTCAAGGACGTGATCAACCGTGGCGGCGAGAAGATCCCGGCGGGCGAACTGGAAGCTCTGGTCCAGAGGCATCCCGGCGTGCGCGCCGCCGCAGCCGTCCCGATGCCCCACCGAGTCCTGGGCGAAACGGTGTGTCTGTACGTCGTCGACGGCGAGGAGGGATCTGCGACGCTGCGGGAGATCCGCCGCTTCCTCGAGGACTGCGGACTGGCCCTGTTCAAACTGCCCGAGCGCGTCGTCAGGGTGCCGGCACTGCCGCTGACCGGAACGGGCAAGATCGACAAGACGCGGTTGCGCGAGGACATCGCGAACCGGGTGGAAGCCGAGCGTGAAGTTTCCCCGTGATCTCGGACACGTGATCGTTGTGCCGCGAGTGGACCCTTTCCAACCTGGCGGATGAGCACGTCAGTTGGGCTGGCAGGCAGATGAAGCCCTGGTAGGTGGGTCTTCGACCAGGAAATCCGTCTCCACCACAGGCTTCGTGTGCTTGTCTGCCCGTCCGGCAACGACGCGTCCGGCTCTGCCCTGCGCTTCTTGTCCGCCAAGCTCCGCCGGCACCGCCGGGAGCTCCGCACCCGGTGGCGGCGTCTGAGCCCCGGCCGGCAGGCTCTGCTCATGCGCCGTTCAGAGATGTGTCGCTGCGGGTCGTGGAGGTCCGGTGGCGCTCGGGGTCGCCTGGGACGATGCCGTGGGTGATCGTCTCGCTGGTGTACCGGGCGACGAGGAAGCTGCTGTCGGTCCCGGCGGCGTTGTCACGTGGTTGGGTGTGTGGGCGTCTGACGGTGTGTCGAGGTGTGGTGGGACCGGGTTCCGGGCGGTGCTCAGGCCGTGGCAGGTCGGTCCGTGACGCCGGTGATCTGCTCCCAGACGGTGAAGCGGACGGTCATTTCGGCTCGGTAGTGAGGTGCGGGCATCAGGTGGCGACGAGGCCGGAAGTGGGGTGAGACGCCACTGAACACGGACGGGAACCTCTGCGCCCCGCCCCCGGAGCGGAAGCCCTTCATCACCCCTTCGCGTTGCCTCGTCGGCTGGTGACTGTTCTCGGCCCGGTTGTTCAGTCCCTTGTGCGAGCGGTGCTCGACGGAGGGCATGACCTCGCGGTGGGCGGCGCTGTAGGAGCGGAGCTTGTCGGTGACGATCACCCTCGGCACTGCCCGGGTCTTCGTCATCGGCCCGCGGAGGAACCGTCCGGCCGCGGCCTTGTCGCGGCGGTTGTGCACGAGGATGTCGAGGACGTCGCCGTCCCGGCCCACAGCCCGCCACAGATACTTCTGCTCGCCGTTGACCTTGATGAAGACCTCGTCGAGATGCCATGTGCCGCCGGGCCGGGGACGCCTGCGGCCAAGCCCGTTCGCGTAGGCCTGCCCGAACTTCCGACACCACCGTCGCACGGTCTCGTACGAGACGATCACGCCGCGCTCGAGCATCAGTTCCTCGACCGCGCGGTAGGACAACGGGAAGCGGACGTGCAGCCACACGCAGTGGGAGATCACCTCGACCGGGTACCGGTGCCCCTTGTGCGACGGCGACGTGACCTTCACGGACGCCCCCTCCACCACGATCACCCCGAAGATCATCCCACCCGCTCAGCCAACGTGACAGCGCCCTGGCGTGTGGAGCGGGCGTCCCGTAATGCCGGTTAACGTCGTGGCGCCGTACCTGCTCACGGCACTTCTGCACGGCCCGCGCAGGCACGTGTACCTCAGCAGCGGCTCGCACTTCAGCGGACATCCGTCCTTGTCCGGCGTCGACTGGCGGGGCACCACCGCGGGTTCGTACGCCGACAGCAAGCTGTTCGTCACGGCCCTCGCCTGTGCGGTGGCCCGGCTGCGCCCCGGGGTGCCGAGCAACGCGGTGGACCCGGGCTGGGTGCCGACCAGGATGGGCGGGCCGAGTGCGCCAGACGACTTGGAGCTTGGCCACCGGACACAGGAATGGCTCGCGACGAGCGACGAACCGGAGGCCCTGACCACCGGCGGCTACTGGTACCACCGACAGCGTCAGCAGCCGCACCGCGCGGTCCACGACGAGGCGTTCCAGGACCGCCTGCTGAGGGCGCTGGCCGAGGAAACCGGCACCGCGCTGTGACCCCGCGCGGCCGCCGGCATCAGGGCGGCGACGTTCGCGCCCGCCGGGGAGCGGCAGGGCCCCGCCCGCTCAGCGCCCCGGCGACCGGGTCATGCCCCAGGTGAGCGGGCCGCCGTCAGGGAGCGGAACCTCGGAGGTCACGGTGAAGCCGAGACGTTCGTAGAACCGCACGTTGCGCGCGTCGGAGGTTTCCAGGAAGGCCGGGAAACCCGCTGCCTCGGCGGCCTCCAGACCCGGCCGCAGCACCGCCGCGCCGCGGCCCCGACCCTGGGCCTCCGGGGCCACCCCGACGGTGGCGAGGAACCACACCGGGTGCGTGGGGCGGTGGGGTGCAAGCGCCTCCTCGGCGGCCTCGTACGCCGCGGTGCGGTCGCCCGCCAGCTCCGGGAGCAGGGAGCCGATCTCGGCGAAGGCCGGAGAGGGGTCCTGCTCGGGAGTCGTCCAGGCGGCCACCGCCAGACGATCGTCGGTGACCCAGGAACGGCCGTGGCGCAGCGCGACGCGCGCCAGGAACAGCTCCTGAAGACGGCGGACGCGCCGCTCGTGGTCATCGGCGGCGACGACGTGCCGGGTGAACGGATAGTCCGCGAACGCGCGGGTCAGTACCTCCACGCACGCGGGCACGTCGTCGTGCGTGATGGGCCGCGTGGGCGGGGTGGTGACGGACATAGTCTGCTCCAGCTCGGGGATCGTCCAGGGCGGGGAGGGCGTCGGCCGGTCAGGCGGGCGCGGGGACGGCGTCGCGCAGGCCGGTCCAGAGCCGGCGTTCGTCCGGCGCGGGGTCGTCGAGCACGGCGGGCGCGCCGTCGCCCAGACGCATGACGAAACGGCGTCCGCCGTACGCGGGCCAGTGCGGCAGGGCTCCAGCGGGTGTGTCCGCGGGCTTTCCCGTACGGGCGAAGGAGAGCCAGGCCCGGCGCATCAGGTCGGACAGTTCCGGAGGGGCGCCGGGGCCGGTGAGCGGGGAGTCCAGGTTGCCGAAGACGTATCCGACCTCGGCCATGTGGCAGGCGCCGAGGGCACCGTCGAGCGCGGGGGAGGGGCGGGCGAACTCGTACACGTAGGTGTCCGCCCCGTGCGCGGCGCGGGACTCGGCCACCCGGAGCGCGGGGACGCGGTAGGCGTGGTCGCTCATGGCCGCGGACAGCAGGTCGCCCGGGGTCGCGCCGGGGTGCTTTGCGGAGTAGACCGCGCGGGCCCGCTCGGGGGCGAGCCCGAACCCGGCGAGGAACCCGGTCAGCACCTCGTCCGTGATCCTCGGTCCCATCCCCAACGGGACCAGGAAGAGCCGGAACTCGTCGCTGGTGGTGCCGGTGAGCAGGTCGATGTCGCGACCGGCTCCGCCGGCGATCGCGTCGACCGGGCGCTGCGGCAGGGTGGTTCCGTCCACGACGGGCAGCACGGTGGTGCCGCCGCCCGCCGACTCGCCCCACTGGGCGGGATCGGTGGCCCGGGCGATCTCCTGGCCCAGGGCGGCGTTGGCGGCGACGAGCCGCTCGGGCGGTACGACGGCCAGGCCCTCGCGCGTCGGCTCCGTCCCGGCGAGGGCGGCCAGCCGCTCGGTGATGCGGCGGGCGATGTCCTCGGGGTGGCTGTGGTGGCCGGCTCCGCTCTGCGTGATCGCCCGCCGGAACAGGCCCCGGGCCTGCGGCATGGCCATGAGCGTGGTGATGCCGATGGCCCCGGCGGACTGGCCGAAGACGGTGACGTTGTCCGGGTCGCCGCCGAACTGGGCGATGTTGTCGCGAACCCATTTCAGCGCGGCGATCTGGTCCAGCAGACCGAGGTTCGCGGTGCCGTCGGGGAAGAGCAGGAAACCCTCCGCACCAAGCCGGTAGTTGAGGGTGACGCAGACGGCGCCGTCCGCGGCGAGCCGCGTGCCGTCGTAGGAGGGCAGTGAGGCGGAGCCGTTACGGAAGGCGCCACCGTGGATCCACACCATGACCGGAAGCCGACCTCCGGTGAGGCCCGGGGCCGGCGTCCACACGTTGAGGTTCAGACAGTCCTCACCGGTGCTCACGGCTTCTTCCAGCAGGGCGGCCATCGCCGGGTGGTAGCCGGGCTGCGGCGCGGCGGGCCCAGGGACGAGCGCGTCACGCACCCCGACCCACGGCTGCGGCGGCTCGGGTGGCACAAAGCGCCGTGGGCCGAACGGCGGGGCCGCGTAGGGGATCCCCAGGAACGCCGCCACCTGGCCCTTCCACTGTCCGCGGATCGTGCCTGCCAGGGTGGGAACGGTGACGTGCATGGAGCCTCGCAATCTATGATCTTGCCCGGTCATCCTTTCCGGTCGCCCTGGGGACGGACAAGTCGTTTTCGGACCGGTCGGACAGGTCGCACCGGATTGGCCCGGTCTGTTGTGCCCCAGGCGGCAGGTGGCCCGGTGCCGTCCTTGCCGATCCCGTCCGGGACCGCGTCATTAGGGCGAGCGGATGGTCGGACGCAGTGTGACGAGGACGCGTGGGGGTGTCGCCCGCCCTCACCGCGCCGAGCGCGGCTCAATAGCTGGCTTCGGCCTGCGCGATGCTGCGTGTCCGCCGCACATAATGCGCCGCGCAGTACGCCCGCCCACCCGCCTGGCCTTGTCCCGCGCACCCGCATCCCCCTCACCAGCACCGTTGCCGTAAAGCGAGAATGCCTCGAACCAGCCGCCCCGAGAGGCCGGATAGATCAGCCGGTATGCAGCTGTGACGACCACGGGGGAAGGCCCCGGCTCATGGATCCGTTGCCCCAGGTACCCGCGGGGATGGTCCCGACGATGGAGACCGATCAATGGACCAGGTTCGGTTTCCTGTGTCTGCGGGGGATACCTCATGACGGCGGCGTGGTGGCCAGTAGAGATTCCCCACGCACGGCCGGTTCGATTCCCAACCGGCAGGCGTACTCAGTAGCCTCGGTGCTGGCTCGGAGACCTGGTGCATGAAGGGGTTGTGATCGTGGCGCGTACCTGGCTGTCCATCCGGGTCGAGTTGGTTTCCGGACGAGGTGCGGACCTGTGGCCTCGCCCCGGCCGCGTCTTCGCCGCCGCGCGCTCGCACTCCTTCGCTCAGTTCGCCACGGCCATCGATTCCGCCTTCGGCCGCTGGGACCTGGCACACCTGCACCTGTTCACGTTGTCCGACGGCACCCGGGTCAGCCCTCTGGCGTGGTGGGACGGTGAGGCCCCGGACGGCACCGTGGACGGCCATGCCACCAAGCTGAGCAGACTGCAGGCCGGCGAGCAGTTCGCCTATGTCGTCGACATGGGCGACGACTGGGCCCATCTGTGCACGGTGACAA
This sequence comes from Streptomyces sp. NPDC044984, assembly GCF_040646935.1. Classification (NCBI taxonomy): domain Bacteria; kingdom Bacillati; phylum Actinomycetota; class Actinomycetes; order Kitasatosporales; family Streptomycetaceae; genus Streptomyces; species Streptomyces sp. NPDC044984. Next base: position 243 of record NZ_JBEZBE010000038.1, on the reverse strand, counting down.
AGAAGCGTATTGATCCCCTCGAAGGGCACTGTCACGTTGTTGGGCGGGCGGCCTCTGATGGTGTGTCACGGCCTGGTGGGGCCTGGTTCCGGGCTGTGCTCAGGCCGCGGTGGCGAGGCCGGCGACGCCGGTGATCCGCTCCCAGATCGCGAAGCGGACGGTCATCTCGGCTCGGTGGGCAGCAGCGGTCATCAGATGACGGCGGGGCCGGAAGTGGGGTGAGATGCCGCTGAACACGGAGAG
>NZ_JBEZBE010000037.1:0-77612 GCF_040646935.1 Streptomyces sp. NPDC044984 | reverse complement strand
TTGATCTCGACGAGGTCGATGTCGTCGATGGTCAGGCCGGCCTTGGCGAGGGCCTTGCGGGTGGCGGGGGCGGGCCCGGTGAGCATGATGGTGGGCTCGGAACCGGACACGGCGGCGGAGACGATCCGGGCGCGCGGGGTGAGTCCGTGGCGGTCCCCGACCTCCTTGGATCCGATGGCGACGAGGGCCGCGCCGTCGACGATGCCGGAGGAGTTGCCCGCGTGGTGGACGTGGTCGATCTTCTCGACCCAGTGGTACTTCTGCAGCGCCACGGCGTCGAAGCCGCCCAGCTCGCCGATGTCCGCGAAGGACGGCTTGAGCTTCGCGAGCGAGTCGGCGGTGGTGCCGGGGCGCAGATGCTCGTCGTGGTCGAGGACGGTGAGGCCGCTGCGGTCCCGCACCGGGACGACGGACCGCTCGAAGCGGTTCTCCTTCCAGGCCGTGGCCGCGCGCTCCTGCGACAGGGCGGCGTACTCGTCGACGTCCCGCCGGGAGAAGCCCTCGATGGTGGCGATCAGGTCGGCGCCGATGCCCTGCGGGACGAAGTTCGTGGCGAGGTTGGTCATCGGGTCGTTGAACCAGGCGCCGCCGTCCGAAGCCATCGGCACCCGGGACATCGACTCGACGCCGCCCGCGAGGACCAGGTCCTCCCAGCCGGAGCGGACCTTGGCGGCGGCCAGGTTGACGGCCTCCAGGCCCGAGGCGCAGAAGCGGTTCTCCTGGACGCCGGCCACCGTGTCGGGCAGGCCGGCCGCGATGGCGGCGATGCGGGCGATGTCGGAGCCCTGGTCGCCGACCGGGCCGACGACGCCGAGCACGATGTCGTCGACGGCCGCCGGGTCGAGGCCGGGGAAGCGGTCGCGGATCTCGTGGATGAGGCCGACGACCAGGTCGACGGGCTTGGTGCCGTGCAGGGCGCCGCCTGCCTTGCCGCGCCCGCGCGGGGTGCGGATCGCGTCGTACACGTACGCTTCGGTGGTCACGAGGGGGCCTTTCACTGAGGGTTCGAGGGCTTGGAGGAGTGCGAGGGGGCCGGGGCCGTCAGTCCGGGTACGTCCCAGTCGCGGGCCACGTCGTCGGTGTCGGCGCCCGGCCGGGCGGGCCCGGTGCGGACGGTGGTGGGGGTCGCGGAGAACCGCGGGGCCGGTGCGGGCTGGGTGACGCCGGCGTGGTCGGTGAAGGTGGAGCGGGCGGCGAGGTGCGGGTGGTGCGGGGCCTCGCGCAGGGACAGCACCGGCGCCACGCACGCGTCGGAGCCGTCGAAACGGGCCGTCCACTCCTCGCGGGTGCGGGTCCTGAAGCGGGCGGTGACCCGTGCGCGCAGCTCCGGCCAGCGGGTGACGTCGGTGTGCGCCCCGGCCTGGTCGTCCAGGCCGAGCAGGCGCAGGAACTCGGCGTAGAACCGCGGCTCCAGCGCGCCCACCGCCATGTGCCTGCCGTCGGCGGTCTCGTAGGTGCCGTAGTAGGGGCAGCCGCCGTCGAGGAGGTTGGCGCCGCGCCCGTCCTGCCAGGCGCCGGCGGCGAGCATGCCGTGGATCATCGTGGAGAGGTGGGCGGTGCCGTCCACGATGGCCGCGTCGACGACCTGCCCGGTGCCGGTCGCGCGTGCGTGGTGCAGCGCGGCGAGGACACCGACGACGAGGTAGAGGGAGCCGCCCGCGTAGTCGCCGAGCAGGTTGGCCGGGACGGCCGGGGGCCTGTCCGGATCGCCGATCATGCCGAGGGTGCCGGTGAGGGCGATGTAGGCGATGTCGTGGCCCGCGCGGTCGGCGAGGGGCCCTTGCTGGCCCCAGCCGGTCATCCGGCCGTAGACCAGGCGCGGGTTGCGGGTGCGGCAGTCCCCGGGGCCGACGCCGAGCCGTTCGGCGACTCCGGGACGGTAGCCCTCGATGAGGACGTCGGCGCGTTCGGCCAGGTCGAGGACGCGCGCCGGGCCGTCGGGGGCCTTCAGGTCGACGATCACGGAGCGCTTGTTGCGGTTGGTCACGTCGAGGGCGGGGTCGATCCCGAGTGCGGGGCCTCCGGGGCGGTCCACGCGTACGACGTCGGCGCCCAGGTCGGCGAGGAGCATGGCGGCGAACGGGCCGGGCCCGATCCCGGCCAGCTCGACCACGCGCACGCCGCTGAGCGGACCGTGTCCCGGCGCCTTCGCCTCCGTCATCGAGCCCCCATCGGCTGTGACACTACTGGTGTAACACCTGCGATGTTAGGAACGCGTTCCACCCGGCACAAGACCGGGCGAGCAAGCGCTTGGCCACTTTACGGCGCGGCACTGCTTGCCGGGCCGGCACGCGCCCGTTCAGCGCGTGGGTGTGCGCCGTCCCGTCCTCGAGCTCCACCGTCACCCCGGGGCACGGTCACACGCTTTTTCCCCTTTCTTCAGGGCGTTCGGGGACACGGCCGTCGGTCTCCTCCGGGCTCGTCGCCGGGCTCCGCACCCCTCACGCTAGCCTCGGCCACCGACAGCGGCGCGGCTGCACGACCAAGGGGTGTCATGAGCAGGCTGAACAGGACGGACCGTCCGTACGACATCGTGCTCTTCGGAGCGACCGGCTTCGTCGGAACGCTGACCGCCGAGTACCTCGCCGACCGTGCCCCCGCCGGGCTGCGCTGGGCGATCGCCGGCCGCGGCACGGAGAAGCTGGAGCGGCTGCGGGAGCGGCTGCCCGGCGGCGCGGGGATCGGACTGCTGCGGGCGGACGTGTCCGACCCGGCCTCGCTGCGCGCCCTCGCCGAGCAAGCGCGCGTGGTCGCCACCACCGTCGGCCCCTACGTGGAGTACGGCGAGGAACTCGTCGCCGCCTGCGCGGACACCGGGGCGGACTACGTCGACCTCACGGGTGAACCGGAGTTCGTGGACCTGGTGTACGTCCGGCACGACGCCCGCGCGCGGGAGACCGGGGCGCGGCTGGTGCACGCCTGCGGCTTCGACTCGGTGCCGCACGACCTGGGCGCGTACTTCACCGTGCGGCAGCTCCCGGAAGGGGTGCCGCTGACCGTGGACGGCTTCGTGACCGCCGACGCGGCCTTCTCGGGCGGGACCCTCGCCTCGGCGCTGAACCAGTTCGCCCGGCACCGCGGGCTCCGCGCGGCGGCCCTGGACCGCCGGCGCCATGAACCGCGGCTGGTGGGCCGCCGGGTGTCCGCTTCGGCCGGCGCGCCGCGCTACGCGCCGGAGGTGGGCGCCTGGGCCCTGCCCCTGCCGACCCTCGACGCGCAGATCGTGCGCCGTTCGGCCAGGGCACTCGACCGGTACGGCCCCGACTTCCGCTACCGGCACTACGCGGCCGTGCGGCGGCTCCCGGTGGCGGTGGGCGGGGCGGCGGCCGTGGGCGCGCTGGTGACGGCGGCCCAGCTCCCGCCACTGCGGCGCCGGCTCTCCGACCGGCTCGGGCCCGGCGACGGGCCGGGCCCCGAGAAGCGCGCCCGGAGCTGGTTCTCCGTCCGCTTCGTCGGCGAGGGCGGCGGGCGCCGGGTGTACACGGAGGTCGCGGGCGGTGACCCCGGTTACGACGAGACGGCGAAGATGCTGGCCGAGGGTGCTCTCTGCCTGGCCTTCGACGACCTCCCGCCGACGGCCGGCCAGGTCACGACGGCGGTGGCGATGGGCGACGCGCTGATCGGCCGCCTCCGCGCGGCGGGACTCCGCTTCCGTGTCGCCGCGACCCGCTGACGTCCGGCCGGGCGGAGGTCACAGCGGCCACTCGACCAGCGTGTAGATCATCCCGGCGATCCAGCCCAGCCCCGCCAGTACGGCGAGGGTGAGCCCGACGGTCACGGCCCGCTCGACGGGCCGTCCGTCGGCGGCAACAGGCTTGGGTGCGCGGTGCGTTGTCATGCACGCCAGCCTGGCGGGGCGGGCGGGGGCCGACATCCGTACAGGTACTCAGGACCGGTACTCAGACCGCGCGGTCACCCGGGAGTCTCCTGCGGGGCGGCCTCGGCGAGCGCCCGGCGGCACAGGGCGTCGGCCCTGCGGGTGGTCTCCGGGAGACGGTAGGCGGGGGTCAGGGCGAGGGTGTGGGCGCAGGCGTTGTCCAGGCCCACCCGGTGGCCGACCGAGACGAACACCGGCTTGACGGCGTCCCTGGTGCGCAGGGCACGGCCGACCTCCTCGCGGCCGGCGAGCAGCGGGGAGGTGCTGCCGCGCGGGGCGCCCGGCTCGTCGTGGGTGAAGGTGAAGGGGTTCTTGGCGACGCCGATCGTCGGCAGGCCGGTGAGGACGCCGAGGTGGCTGGCCAGGCCGAAGCGGCGGGGGTGGGCGAGGCCGTAGCCGTCGCAGACCACCAGGCCGGGCGGGCACGGCAGGGCTTCGAGGGCGGCCAGCACGGTGGGGACCTCGCGGAAGGCGAGCAGTCCGGGGACATACGGGAAGGAGATCCGGCCCACGGCCGTGGACTCGGCGACGACGTCGAGGGTCGCCGCGTCGAGGACGACGGCCGCGGCGGCGACGACGTCCCGCTCGTCGTCGTACGCCACGTCGACTCCGGTGACATGACCCGTCCCGGGCGGCGGGCCCGGTTCGTCGAGCACCACCCGCGCGCGGAGTGCGTCCTGGACCGCGCGGGCCTCTTCCTCGGTCACGGGCCAGTCGGCCGGTGTGCGTACGGTCGTCATGGTGCCCCCGAGCCTACGGGGTGCGGGTGCTCCGCGCGGAGGGTGCCTCCCGGCCCGCCGCCTCCGCGCGGAGGCGGCTCACTTGCCGAGCGCCCGCTGGAGCTGACCCTTGTTCATGTTCGAACGGCCCTCGATGCCGCGCTTCTTGGCCTCCTCGTACAGCTGGTCGCGCGTGGGGCCCTGGGATCCCTTGCCGGACCGCTGGCCGCCGCGCTTGCCGGACGACATGTCCTGCGTGGAGGTGCGGCTGGCCGTCTTCGACTCACCGGACCGGGCACGCTCCTTGTTCACCGTCCGGGCGGCGATCTCCTTGGCGCGTCCGGTGCTCTCGCCCCGGTCCTCGGCGCTGTCCTTGATGTGCTCGTACTGACGCTCCCGTTTGGGGCTGGAACCGCGTGGCATGTCCGCTCACTTCCTCTCGCGTACAGCGAACGGGTACCCACGTCGGCAGCGATCAGGGCACACCGCGCGCATCAGTGCTCCAGGCGGGCGGCACGCGTGTCCCGGAGGACGTCCGGGAAGAGCCGTGCCACTCGGGTGCATGAAGGCGGTGACAGAGGTCACTCGCTCTTCGTGTGCACGGATTGGTCGATTCCGTCGTCTCATCCAGTAGCCGACCCGATCCGCCCCGGAAGCCTGTCCAGCCGTCACGAGGGAGCAAGGCGTTGTCCACCGTCATCGAGCAGACCGTCGAGGCCCGTCTCGTCGCCGCCGCGCCGCGGATGCCGAGCATTCCCGCCACCCTGCACTACGACCGCGACGACCCGTTCGCCGTCCGCATGACCTTCCCCGCGCCCGCCACCCTGGAGGGCGTCGAGGTCTGCTGGACCTTCGCCCGCGATCTGCTCGCCGCGGGGATGCAGGGGCCCGAGGGCGACGGCGACGTACGGGTCCGGCCGTACGGCTACGACCGCACCGTGCTGGAGTTCCACGCCCCCGAGGGGACCGCCGTCGTGCACGTCCGCTCGGGCGAGCTGCGCCAGTTCCTGGAGGCCACCGGCGAGCTGGTGCCGACCGGCCTGGAGCACCTCCGGCTCGACCTGGACCACGATCTCGCGGAGCTGATGCGCGACGCGTGAGGGGTCCGGCCGACGCCCGCCGCTCGTCGGGGTGTCGAGCGCGCCGTACGCCGGACCGTCGGCCTGCCCGCGCCGCCGGCGTTCGCGCGGGCGGCGCCCGGCGCGCCGGCTCCGTCGGCGGCTTTCTCCACGGTCCCCGGGTCGACGGCCCCGGGGACGAGGACCCCGTCGCGCCGGCACCCGGGCGGGGCCGGCGGTGACGCGCTCCGCGGTGCCGCGTCCGCTCCCCCGGCACCGCGCGTGGTCGACGGAGCGCGGAGTCCGGCGAAGACGAAGGCGTGGGCGCGGGGCTCGGGCTCATCCCTCCGGGCACTTGACGCGCACCGTGCCGACGAAGGCGTGGACGCGGGACGCGGGTGGCTCCCGATCGGCGGAGCATCCGCCGTGGACCCCGGTGGCCCCGTGACCTCTGTGGCCCCGTGACCTCTGTGGCCCCGTGACCCCCGTGGGTCTCGTGACCCCCGTGGGCCCTGGGTCACCGCCCCCGCGCGAGCGTGGGCAGCGGCGCGGTGTCGGCCAGCCCCGCGCGCAGCTCGCGCAGGACGGCATCGAGGGCGGGCGTCGTCGCGGCGCGGTGCGCCAGCGCCTCGGCGCGCCGGTCGGGGGAGGAGCCCTCCGGGCCCGGCAGCAGACCCGACGCCCGTGCGAGGACGAGGGCCGTCGCCGTCTGCTCGGGGACGTCCTCGGGCGGTGTCGGCCCGCCGAGGAGCTGCCGCGCCTGCCGCCCCAGGGCCCGTACCCGGCCCTCGTCGGCCAGGACGTGCTCCACCGACGGGAACACCCCGAGGACCCGGTGCTTCTCGGCGCGCAGCACTCCCTGGGCCACCAGTTGCTCCCGGACCGCGTCCAGGGTGTACCGCGCGCGCAGCGTCACCCAGACGCGCCAGCGGTGCGGGCAGGACTCGCTGACCAGTTCCAGAAGACCGTCCAGCACCGGGTCACCGGTCCGGGAGTCGAGGTCACGGGGTGCGGCGATGCCGTCGTCGTCGATCAGCAGGCCCCGCCGGGCCAGCTCAGCGAGGGCCCCGGCCCGCACCACGGGGGCCTGCCGGGACGGGTCGGCGTCCCAGACCAGCAGGGACAGGCGGGCCGGCAGAGAGAGCGGGCCGTCGGGCACGGGGCCTCCTCGGGGGCGGTGACGTCGTGCTCCGAAAAGCCGTTGACAGCCGTTCCGGGCACTCCTACGGTGTACAGCGGTCCTGTTGCCGTCGAATGGAGAAGGACGTTGCTCGTCTGAGGTTCTGAGACACCGCGTCACACCACACGTGTGTGTACGTCGCGTGCGACCTCGGCGTTCGAGCCGTCCTTGCGGTCCTTGCGGAACAGGGCTCTTCTCATGCCCAGGCCTTCCCTCCCGGCTGCCGGTCCTCGTCCCGCGGTGTCTCGATACGCGTTTGCCCCTGATCGCCCCGAGCAACCGCGGAGGCCCGCATGTCACCATCCATCACCTGTACGTCCCTCGCCTTCACCTGGCCCGACGGCACCACCGTCCTCGAGGGCCTCGACGTCGCCTTCGGCCCCGGCCGCACCGGCCTCGTCGGCGTCAACGGGTCGGGGAAATCGACCCTGCTGAAGCTGATCGCCGGTGAGCTCCGGCCGGCCGACGGCGCCGTCCGGGTCGCCGGCGAGGTGGGGTACCTGCCGCAGAACGTGACGCTCGACACCGCGCTGAGGGTCGACGAGGCGCTCGGCATCGCCGGCCGGCGGGCCGCGCTGCACGCCATCGAGGCGGGCGACGTGGCCGAGGAGCACTTCGAGACCGTCGGTGACGACTGGGACGTCGAGGAGCGCGCCCTGGCCACGCTCGGCGAACTCGGCCTCGGGCACATCGGGCTCGACCGCACCGTCGGCGAGGTGTCCGGCGGCGAGTCGGTGCTGCTGCGGCTGGCCGCGCTGCTGCTGAGCCGCCCGGACGTGCTGCTGCTCGACGAACCCACCAACAACCTCGACCTGTACGCCCGCAGGCGGCTGTACGCGGCCGTCGCCAACTGGCCGGGCGTCATGGTCGTGGTCAGCCACGACCGTGAACTGCTGGAACTGGTGGACCAGATCGCGGATCTGCGCTCCGGGGAGGTCACCTGGTACGGCGGCAACTTCTCGGCGTACGAGGAGGCCCTGGCCGTCGAACAGGAGGCCGCCGAGCGCATGGTGCGCGTCGCCGAGGCGGACTTCCGCAAGCAGAAGCGCGAACTGGTCGACGCCCAGGTCAAGTTGGCCCGCCGCAAGCGGTACGGGCAGAAGATGTTCGAGCAGAAGCGCGAGCCGAAGATCGTCATGGGGGCGCGCAAGCGCGCGGCGCAGGAGTCCGCGGGCAAGCACCGCATCATGCACGAGGAGAAGCTCGCCGAGGCCAGGGAACGCCTCGACGACGCGGTGGACGCCGTGCGGGACGACGACGAGATCCGCGTCGACCTGCCGTACACGGCCGTACCGCCGGGCCGTGACGTCCTCACCCTCATGGACCTGGAACTGGCGTACGGCGCCCGGGTGGGCGGCGGCTTCGATCTGCGCGGCCCGGAGCGGGTGGCGCTGATCGGGCGCAACGGCGCGGGCAAGACGACGCTGCTGCGCACGGTCGCCGGGGAGCTGGAGCCGGTCTCCGGCGAGGCACGGGCCCATGTGCCCCTGCGGTTCCTGCCGCAGCGGCTCGACGTCCTCGACGCGGAGCTGACCGTCGCCGAGAACGTGGCCCGGTTCGCGCCGGGCGCCACCAACAACCGGGTCCGGGCCCGACTCGCCCGCTTCCTGTTCCGGGGTGCCCGCGCCGACCAGAAGGCGGCGACGCTCTCCGGCGGCGAGCGCTTCCGGGCGGCGCTGGCGGCGCTGATGCTGGCGGAGCCCGCGCCGCAGCTGCTGATGCTGGACGAGCCGACCAACAACCTCGACATGGCGAGCGTCCGGCAGCTCACCACGGCGCTGGAGTCGTACGAGGGTGCTCTGATCGTGGCCAGTCACGATCTGCCGTTCCTGGAGTCGATCGGCATCACCCGGTGGCTGCTGATGGAGGAAGGGGAGCTGAAGGAGATCACGCCGGAGGCCGTCGGGCGTCCCGCGTAGCATCCGCGGCGGGCCGGGCCCGCGGCCGGCCACCGGTGGTTCACCTCATCGCCGCCAGGGGCTGGCCCGGGCCGGACCGGCCCTGCATGATGGCTGGGCCGATGCCCGCGGGAACCGGCCGCTCCGCGGGCTCCCCCGGCACGGCCACCACACGCCCGTCCGATGCGGAGTCCCCCTCGTGCCCAGCAAGAAGGCCCTCGTCCGTCGTCCCGCTCCCTGTCTGGCGGAGGGGCTGGTGACGCACGTCGAGCGGGAGGGCGTCGACGTCGGCCGCGCGGTGGGGCAGTGGGAGGCGTACACGGAGGCGTTGCGCGCCCACGGCTGGGAGACGATCGAGGTCGATCCGGCCGACGACTGTCCGGGCTCCGTGTTCGTCGAGGACACGGTGGTGATGTACCGGAACGTGGCGCTGATCGCCCGCTCCGGAGCCGAGTCCCGCCGCGCGGAGACCCTCGGCGTCGAGGAGGCCGTGGCGTCGCTGGGCTGCTCGGTGAACTGGGTCTGGGAGCCGGGCACCCTGGACGGCGGCGACGTGCTGAAGGTCGGCGACACGGTGTACGTGGGCCGCGGCGGGAGGACCGACGCGGCCGGGGTGCGGCAGGTGCGGGCCGCGTTCGAGCCGCTGGGGGCGCGGGTGGTGGCCGTGCCGGTCGCCAAGGTGCTGCACCTGAAGTCGGCGGTCACGGCGCTGCCGGACGGGACGGTCGTCGGGTACCTCCCGCACATGGACGCGCCGTCCCTGTTCCCGCGCTTCCTTCCGGTGCCGGAGGCGTCCGGGGCGCACGTGGTGCTGCTCGGCGGGGACAGGCTGCTGATGGCGGCGAGCGCGCCGAAGACCGCGGAGCTGTTCGCGGACCTCGGCTACGAGCCGGTCCCGGTGGACATCGGCGAGTTCGAGAAGCTCGAGGGCTGTGTGACGTGCCTCTCGGTGCGTCTGCGGGAGCTGTACTCCTGACCGGTGGCCGCGTCACCCGTACGGCGCAGCGGCCTGCGGCTCGGCGCCGGGCGGTACTCCATCGGGGCCCGCTGATCAGGGCTCTTTACGACACTCTTAACCTACGGCTACGTAACCTACGGCTACGTAGCCTACGATTCCGTAAGTTCCCGGCCCGCTCGCCGGCACTTCCACCTGTCACCGTCCCCTGGAGTCACCCGTGTCGATCACTTCTCCCCACCTCGGCAGCCCTTCGGTCTGGACCGACGCCCGGCTGTTGTACGCACTGGAGGAAGTGGTCGAGAAGGAGCTCAACCGGCATCTGAAGGTCACCAAGGACTGGATGCCGCACGAGTACGTGCCGTGGAGCGACGCCCGCAACTTCCCCGGCTTCTTCGAGGACGGCGAGGCCTGGGACAAGGAGCAGTCGAAGGTCACCGAGGTCGGCCGGATCGCGCTGGTGGTGAACCTGCTGACCGAGGACAACCTGCCCAGCTACCACCACGAGATCGCCACGCTGTTCGGCCGGGAGGGGGCCTGGGGCACCTGGGTGCACCGCTGGACGGCCGAGGAGGGCCGGCACGGCATCGTGATGCGGGACTACTTGCTGGCCTCGCGCGCGGTGGACCCGGACAAGCTGGAGCAGTTCCGCATGGCGCACATGAGCGAGGGCTTCGAGTCGGACAACCGGCACTCGATGCTCCACTCGATCGCCTACGTGGCGTTCCAGGAGCTGGCCACCCGCATCTCGCACCGCAACACCGGCCACCAGTCCGGCGACCCGGTCTGCGACCGCATGCTGGCCCGCATCGCGACCGACGAGAACCTGCACATGGTGTTCTACCGCAACCTGCTCAAGGCGGCGTTCGAGCTCGCCCCCGACCTGACCATGCAGGCGGTCCGCGACGTCGTCGTGGACTTCCGGATGCCCGGCCACGGCATCCCCGGCTTCGAGCGGGCCGCGGCGCAGATGGCGATCGGCGAGGTCTACAACCTGCGCATCCACCACGACGACGTGCTCCAGCCGGTGCTGCGCTTCCTGAAGGTCATGGAGATCGACGGGCTGGGTCCCGAGGGCCTCAAGGCCCAGGAGGAACTGGGCGTGTTCATGGGCGGCCTGGACGCGGAGGCCGCGAAGTTCGACGAGAAGCTGGCGGCCCGCAAGGCCCGGATGGCGGCCCGCGCCGGCCGCTGAGCACCGGCCCGGACGTGCGGGGGCGGGGCGGCTGGACGCGAGCCGGCGCGTCCCGGTGCCGGGTCTCACCCGTGGTGACCGACCGCTCGTCGGTGGTGCCAGCCCACAAAGTCCAGCCGCTGCTCCGCCGGCCGTACCGGTTTCCTCCCGGACCGACCGCCGGTGACCGGCGGGAACTACCGGGCGACGCGCCGCAGTTCCAGGCGCTCCTTCTCCGACATGCCGCCCCAGACGCCGAAGCGCATGTCGTGGGTCAGGGCGTACTCCAGGCAGGCGGCGCGGATCGGGCAGAGACCGCAGATGCGCTTGGCCTCGCGAACCGAGCTACCGGGCTCGGGGAAGAAGAAGTCTCCTCCCGTCTGCGCGCACAACGCCTCCTCCTGCCAGGCGAGGTCGGGCGACGGGAACGTGTCGGTGTGCATGGCCGGAAGCATGCCGGGCGGCGAAAAACGTTCGATCAACGCCGCATCAACGCGGGGTCCGCACCGCGGTCTTCCTGGGACTCCTCCCCCTGCCCCGCCTTCCGTGACCGCATGATGATGGCGCCGGGGGACCCGGCGCGCACGGCGGCGCGCCGGATGTTCAGGTCCGGCGCGCATCGCCCTCGAGGACCGCGAAGCGCGCGCCGTACGGATCCTCCAGTCGGGCCAGCCGGCCGACACCGGCGAGGGAGGTGGCGGGCATCCGCACCCTGCCGCCCAGCTCGACGGCCCGGTCGACGACGGCGTCCGGGTCCTCCACCCCGATGTAGGGCAGCCAGTAGGGGCGCCCGCTCCGCGCCTCGACGGGGTCGTCGGCCAGCGGGACCAGCCCGCCGAACATGCCGTCCTCCCCCGTCCCGGCGGGGTTGACGGAGGTGTAGACGCCGCCGGGGAAGGTCACCGCCGAGGTCTCCCAGCCGAGGGTGGAGTGGTAGAAGGCGGCGGTCCGGGCGATGTCCGGGGTGTAGAGCTCGACCCAGCACAGCGTGCCGGCCTCGCCGGCCGCCTCGATGCCTTCGCGCAGCGCCGGCTCCCGGATGCCGAAGGGGACGCCCGCCTGGTCGGTGAGGATCGCCGTTCTGCCCTGTTCCACCACGTCCGCGGGTGGCACCGTCACGCCGCCGCGGGCCTGCTGGACGGCCTTCGCGGTGGCGTCCGCGTCGGGGCTTCGGAAGTAAACGGTCCACGCGGGCGGGCCCTGCTCCGGTGCGGACCGCACACCGCCCGCGACGATCCGCCCGGCCAGCTCGAAGAACCCGTGGCCACCGGTGTCGGGCTCCGCCGAGCGGAACTCCCAGCCGAACAGAGCGCCGTAGAAGGACGCGGCGCCTTCGATGTCGGGCGTGCCGACGTCGATCCAGTTCGGGGCGCCGTCGACGAAGCGGGTGGTGAGCATGGTGCCTCCTCCGAGAGGTCCCGTCGCCTGCTCTGCCGAGTCTTCCACCGCCCACTGACAATCACCGCCGGAGCACCCGGACGGGTGTGTCCGGAACCGGATCCGGGGAGCCGGGAGCCGGGCCCTGGGGTTCCGGCACCCATGGGGCGAGGGCCCGCGGATCCACCCGGGCCCACGCCCCGGAGCGCGGTGCGCTCGGCCCGCGGGCCGAGGGCAGGGCCCCGGGGGGCGGAGTCGGTGATCAGGACGCGGCGTTGAAACGTCCGTGCGACGGACCGGACGTACCGGTTGTTCCAGGTCGATGCGTCCGGTGACCGCGGTGTTCCGTCGGCCCAGACCCTGGCCTGGTCGGGTCGGGTCGGGTCGGGTCGGGTCAACGTTTGACACGGCTGCGGACCGCCAGAACCGCCAGGCCCAGAAGGACGGGTTCGGCCACGCGGGAGACCATTTCGATGTAGGTACCGGCGGTGGTCAGGTCCTGTCCGGAGGAGCGGAACACCACCGAGTCGAGCGTGACGTTCAGGGCCTTCTCGAAGCGCTCGCCGGTGAATCTTTCCCCCACGGGGTTCTGGGGATCAGCCTTGCCGATCTCAAAGGCGACCAGGCCTCCGCCGGGCGGCACGGTGCCGGTCGCTTCCTGCTTCGGGGAGTCCTCCGGCAGCCCGAAGCCCATCAGCAGCACGATGGTGACGAGCATGGCGACAGCGAGCCAGCCCAGGGCCCGGGAGGCGCGCAGGCCATAGCCGGACAGCATCCAGTAGCCGTGCAGCAGTCCGCGTTCGGCGCGGGTGGTGCCGGTACGGTCGTGTCGGCGCATCTCCATCTCGCCGTAGTAGAAGTCCGCCGCCCCCGGCTCGTTCTTGCCGTCCTCGAACGCCTTGCGCAGCGCCCGGTACACCGGGGCCAGTTGTGCTGGGCCGGTGTGGCCGGCGCCGGACACCGCCATGTTCCAGCCCTGGGCCGCTGTCGGCCGGCGCGCGCGCCAGTGGTGTTCCTCGGCGAGGGTGCGCCGCTGGGTGAATCGCGGAGGCCAGCGCCGCCAGTGCACGGGCGGGACCTTGTCGAAGGGGCAGTCGCCCTCCAGCCGCACCTGGTCCAGATGCACGGTCCCGGTGAACAGACATTCCGACAGGTCGACGTCGGCGAGGACCAGGTGTGCCGCGTCCACGCCCCGCAGCGAGGCGATCCGCGCCGTGGCGTCGAGGTCACCGGCAAGAGCCTGTTCCGCCACCGGCTGTCCGTCGGGGAGCAGAAAGGGGCCGGCCTCCGTGGCGACGGTGAGGGGGTACTCGAAGACGGCGTGAGCGAAGTCCGCCGTGGCGTAGCGCAGACGCACCTCGGCCGTGGACGACCAGCGGGTCCGTCGGCACTCCAGGTGGCGCGCGGCGAACGAGAGGGTCACCGGGCTGCCGAACACCGCCCCGGACAGCACCACCCGCCCGGCGCACTCCAACGGCCCGAGGGTCGCCGCCCGCTCGAAAACCGCCTGCCCGAACCGGGCGTCGCCCCGAAAGACCGCCGCGCCGAACCCGGCCTCACCCTCGAAGGTCGCCGCACCGAACCCCGCCTCACCCTCGAAGGTCGCCGCACCGAACCCCGCCTCACCCTTGAAAGTCGCCGCACCGAACCCCGCCTCACCCTCGAAGGTCGCCGCACCGAACGACGCGACGCCTTCGAAGGTCGCCGAACCGAACCCGGCCGCGCACCCGAAGGTCACCGCGTCGAACCAGGTGTCGTACTCGAAGGACGCCGCGTCGAACCGGGCGTCGCCCCGGAAGACCGCCGAGCCGAACCAGCTCTCGTTCCGGAAGGTCGCAAAGTCGAACCGGGCGTCACCGTGGAAGGTCGCCGACCCGAACCAGGCATACTCCTCGAAGGTCGCCGAGCCGAACCCGGTGGGGCCCTGGAAGACCGCCGAGCCGAACCCGGCCTCGTCCTCGAAGACCGCCGCGTCGAACCGGGCGTCGGCCCGGAAGACCGCCGAGCCGAACCAGGCGGCGCCCTCGAAGACCGCCGAACCGAACCAGACGCCGCCCTCGAAGGTCGCCGGGGCGACCTCGGCGCCCTCGACGGATACCGAGCCGAACCAGGCGGAGCTCCGGAAGGTCGCCGAGCCGAACCGGGCGTCGCCCTCGAAGACCGCCGCGTCGAACCGGGCGTCGTTCTGGAAGACCGCCGCGTCGAACCGGACGGTGCCGAAGCGGGAGGATCCGGTGGCGGGGTCGCGGAGAGCGTCGAGAAGGGCGTCGAGAAGGGGTTCGGTGAAGGTGGTGCCGCGGTGGTCGATGTCGGCGCCGGGAGCCAGACCGGTCAGGTAGGCGTCGCGCTCGGCGTCGCCCAGGTGGGCCAGGCACGCCGGGTGGTCACCCACGCGAATGCCGTGACAGCCGACCGGGTCCTCCGACGCGGTGCCGTAGCCGCAGTGAGGCCAGTCCGGCCAGTCAGACGGGGACGGGGAGGGCGGGGGAATCGGGTGTGACATGTCCGAAGGACGATCGAGCACGGTCGGATGGTTGCCCGCGCCGCACCCCCCCGGGCACTCCGCCCTTGCCGCTCACGTCCCGCACCAGCGCGGTGGTGCGGGTGCCCCCGCGACCCGCACGCCCGCGCGCACTCCCTGACCGCCGTCCGCCTGCGCTCACGCCCCCGGCAGGCCGCCGCCCGGCTCAGCGGGGCCGTACACCGGCCGCGGCACCTGCCGCCTGGGGCAAGCCCGTTGCAGGACGCTCCACGCCCGCCCCCGCCGACCCCGCGGTCACCGCTCTCCGGGCTCGGACATGAGGGCTCCGGGGCGGAGGAGCGGCTCATGCGGATGTCCGCCGGATCAACGTCGTCGGCAGGATCGTCCTGGAGGGACCGCCGCTCGCGTTCTCGTCCGGCGTGCCGGTGCGGTCGAGGTCGCGCAGCAGGAGGCGGGCCATCAGGCGGCCCATCTCCTCGATGTCCTGACGGACCGTGGTGAGCGGCGGTTCGGTCTGTTCGGCGATCGGCAGCATGTCGTCGAAGCCGACGACCGCCACGTCGTCCGGCACCCGCCGTCCGTGCTCGCGCAGCACGCGCAGGGCGCCCGCCGCCATGAGGTCGTTGCCGGCGAACACCGCGTCCAGGTCCGGGCAGCGGTCGAGCAGCCGCCGCATCGCCCGTTCGCCCCCGGCCGGGGTGAAGTCGCCCTCCACGACCAGCCGGGGATCGGCGTCGGCCATGACGTCCCGGAAGCCGTCGAGCCGGTCCACCGCCGCGGTCTGGTCGAGGGCGCCGGTGATGTGGGCGATGCGGCGGCGGCCGAGGCCGAGCAGGTGCCGTACGGCGTCGCGGGCGCCGCCCCGGTTGTCGCTGTCGACGTAGGAGACGCCGCGCCGGCCGTCGTTCCGGTCGGGCCGGCCGCCGTACACCGTCGGCAGGCCGGCCCGCTGGATCAGTTCGGGCAGCGGGTCGTCGATGTGCAGGGAGAACACCAGCGCGCCGTCGACGTGGCCGCCTGCGAGGTAGCGGCCGACGCGCGCGTGGTCGTCGCGGTCCTCGGTGAGCAGCAGGACGAGCTGGTTGTCGTGGGCCGTCAGTTCCTTGCTGATGCCGCGCAGCTGGCGGGCGAAGAAGGGGTCGGCGAAGACCCGGGTCTCCGGTTCGGCGACGATGACGGCGATGGCGTCGTGCCGCTTCGTCACCAGGCTGCGGGCGGCCTGGTTCGGCACGTACCCGAGTTCCTCCACCGCCCGCCTCACCCGTTCCGCCAGGCGCTCGCGCACCCCGTCGGAGCCGTTGACCACGCGGGAGACCGTGGCCCGGGAGACCCCGGCCCGCGCGGCCACGGCCTCCAGCGTGGGGCGCGGCACTGTGTCGGTCACTTCGGGGCTCCTCACCTGCGGATGCGGGCAAGGATAGCCCCGGCCCGGCCACGGGCGAGAGCGCTTCCGGATCATGTCCGGCGCGTCAGTGCTCGTGCTCGTGCCCCTCCTCCGCGGCCGCCCCGTGGGCGTGTTCGTGCGGGTCGTAGCCCGGGATGGTGCCGTCCGGCTTCTTCACCAGGAACAGGCCGACCATGCCCATGTCGGAGTGGCTCTGGACGTGGCAGTGGTACATCCAGGCGCCCGCTCCGACCCCCTCCCCCGCGATGATCTGGAAGCCGAAGGAGTCGGCCGGGCCGCAGATCTTGTTGTCGATGACCTGGCTCGGGTCGTCGGGTCCGGTGAGCATGCCGGTGCGGTTGTCGGCCCAGCGGTGACCGTGCATGTGGAAGGTGTGGTAGTACTCGCCGTGCGTGATCATGACGATCTCGACGCGGTCGCCCACGGTGGCCTCGAAGTTCGGGCCGGTGTGGGCCGGCTTGTTGTTGATCGTCATGTCGTTGAAGACGATGGTGTGGGTCGCGTCGGGCAGGACGTCGCCCTTGCGGCGGACGATCACCGGGCCGTACAGCCCGTTGCGGATGCCGCCGGTGCCGTGCGCGGTGCCGACGACGTGGTCGTGGTAGTGCCAGTAGCCCGCGCTGCCGGAGCGCCAGGTGCCGTCGGAGCGCCGGCCGGGTTTGTGGGTGCGCCAGGTGTAGGTGCGGGTGCCGCCGGGCTCGACGTCGCTCTTGTTCTGCTTGGTGCCGTCGCTGGAGATCTCGTAGTCCAGGCCGTGGACGTGCAGGCTCACGGGCACGTCCATGGTGTTCTCGAACTCGACGTGCAGGGTGTCGCCCTCGTTGAGCTCGATCAGCGGGCCGGGGATGGACGCCTTGCCCTTCTCGAAGCCGTAGCCCATCTGTCCGCCGGCCAGCCGCTCGGCGTACATCTTGACGCGCCGCACCTCGCCCCCGGCGGGCGCGGTCTTCGCCGGTGCGGCCGCACCCACGGCCTCGGGCGCGATGGACAACGATGTCGCGACGGCAGCGCCGCCCAGCAGTACCCGCCGGTTGAAACCGCGTCTGTCCATGCCGAACTCCCCACGTGGCTGTCATGAACCTGTGAAACCGTAGCGGTCACCCCTCGGTTTATCCACACTCAGGACAAAGTTCGTTTCATTGCTGCGATAGGTATTGGCGTGTGGCGCAAAGAGGTCTAGCTTCCTTGACGCTGTTGCTGCGACCGAGGAGGGGTGGGTGGCCACGTGCGGTCCACATCGCATCGAGAACCCGTGCGCTTACGAGGGTTGAGCACGTCGAGCGCCACGAGCGCACGAAGGACGAGAACGAGACGACGCGTCTGGGCGGCCACCGTGACCGCCGGTGTCGTCGCCGCCGGGCTGCTGTCGGGTCCCGCCGCCAGCGCGCGCCCGGCCCCGGATCCGTCCCTGACAACGATGTCCATCAAGTCGCCCCCGGGCGGCGCGAACGTACGGGTGCTGCTGTTCTACGGTTCGGCGGCCGGCGGCGACGAGTCGCCGTTGGTGAACGCCGGTATCGCGGCGATCGAGAGGATCGGGCAGTCCGGCCCGGCGGACCAGCGGTTCACCGTCACCGCCACCGACGACGCCTCGGTCTTCACCAACGCCAAGAAGCTGGGCCGCTTCAACACTGTCGTCTTCCTGACCGGCGGCGGGGACGTCCTCGACCCGGACCAGGAGGCGGGCCTGGAGGCTTACATGGAGGCCGGCGGCGGTTTCGTCGGTCTGCACGACGCGGCCCGCGCGGAGCCGTACTCGGACTGGTTCACCGGTCTGATCGGCGCCCGCCCGGCCGCCTCGAGCCCCGGCACGGTGCAGCGGGCGACCGTCGAGGTCGGCGACCGGACGCATCCGGCCACCAAGAGCCTGCCGACGCAGTGGAAGCGGCCCGACAAGTGGCTGAACTGGGTGAAGAACCCCTCCGGCGACGTGCACACCGTCGCCAGGGTGCGCGAGTCGACGTACGCGCCCGGAGCGGGCGCCAACGGCTGGGACCACCCGGTCAGCTGGTGCCGCGACTACGACGGCGGCCGGTCCTTCTACACCGGCATGGGCGGCACGGTGTCGTCGTACGACGAGACCGACTTCCGTGACCATCTGCGCGGCGCCCTGCTGTGGACCAACCGGCTGGTGCGGGCCGACTGCAAGGCGACCATCACCGGCAACTACAAGGCGGAGCGGCTGACCCGGCCCAACCAGCCGGGCCAGAACGACCAGATCGGTGAACCGCACGGACTCGTCACCGCTCCCGACGGCCGGGTGTTCTACATCGGCCGGGGCGGTGCCGACGCCTCGCAGCCCGTGGTCACCGACTGGAACGACCCGGACATCGGCAAGGGCACGGGCGAGATCCACGTCTACGACCCGGAGACCAAGAAGGTCACCCTGGCCGGGGCGCTCACCGTCTTCGGCAACAAGGGCGGCGGCGACGAACTGCGCAAGGTCGAGGAGGGCCTGCTCGGCATCGAGCTGGACCCCGCGTTCGAGCGGAACGGGTGGGTGTACCTGCACTACACGCCCCACTCCGGGATCGACCGGGACACGCACATGGCCGAGCGGCGGGTCTCCCGCTTCACGCTCGACCAGGCCACGAACAAGCTGGACCTGAGCAGCGAGAAGGTGCTGCTGAAGTGGCCGGTGCAGATCCACAGCTGCTGCCACGCGGGCGGCGGGATGGCCTGGGACTCCAAGGGGAACCTGTACATCGCCACCGGCGACAACAACTCCAGCGGCTTCAGCGACGGTTACTCGGGCAACAACCCCGAGCCCGACTTCAAGGGCGTGTCCTTCGCGGACGCGCGCCGCACCGCCGGCAACACCAACAACCTCAACGGCAAGATCCTGCGCATCCACCCCGAGCCGGACGGCACGTACACCCTCCCCGAGGGCAACCTGTTCACCGGGAAGGAGACCGCCGAGGGCGGCGGCAAGACGCGCGGCGAGATCTACGTGATGGGGGTGCGCAACCCGTCGCGCATCTCCGTCGACAAGGAGACCGACGTCCTCTACGCGGGCTGGGTCGGCCCGGACGCCGGCGCCCCCTCGCCCACCTGGGGTCCGGCGAAGTACGACACGTTCGCCGCGATCACCGAGGCGTCCAACCGCGGCTGGCCGTACTGCATGGGCAACAAGCAGCCGTACCGGGACCGGAACCTGCCGGACCCGTCCAAGCCGCTGGGCTGGTACGACTGCGACGCCCCGAAGAACGAGTCGCCGAACAACGACGGTCTGGTCAACCTGCCGCCGGTGACCGGCAACAACATCTGGTACTCGCCGCAGGGCGGCGGCCCCGACTACCCGCGCGACGCCGGCGGCGTCCCGTCCTACGAGCAGGACGAGGCCACGTACCGGCTGCCCTGGCTCAAGGGCGGCGGCCAGGCCGCGATGAACGGCCCGGTCTACCGCTACGACGCCGACAGCGCCAGTGACGTGAAGTGGCCGGCGTACTGGGACGGCAAGTGGTTCGTCGGTGACTTCTACGACGCCGACCAGCCGCGCAACGCGGTGCTGATGGACCCGAAGACGCAGGGCGACGGCGGTCTCCCGGTGCACTCGGAGTCCCTGAAGAAGATCGTGCCGGTCGGCAACGACGGCATCAAGAACCTGATGGACTGGAGGTTCGGTCCGGACGGCTCGCTGTACGTCCTCGACTACGGGCGCGGCTTCTTCACCTCCGACGCCAAGTCCGCGCTGTGGCGGGTCACCTACACGGGCGGCGGGCCGACCCCGGCCGCCGGTCAGCTGGCGAGGGGAACCGAGTGATACGGCAACGAAGAATGTGGGCCGCCCTGCTGGCCGCCCTCCTCATGATGCTCGGCCTGCAGGCGACGACCTCCGCGGCCGACGGAACCGGTTCCGCCGATACGGCGGCGAAGCAGGTGCTCACCTGGACCTCCGGCGACAGCATCACCGAGTACACGTCCGCGCCGACGACCGCGGTGGCCGGTCCGGCGACCATCGTGTTCGAGAACAGCGCGGCGACCGGCAACACCACCGGGATGCCGCACACGCTGACGTTCGTGACCTCCGACCCGGAGTTCAACAACGACGTCCAGCTGAACATCCTGGCCAACCCGGCCGACGCCCAGGGCGGTAAGCACACCGCCGAGGTGACGCTCACCCCGGGCCGCTACTTCTACCACTGCACCATCCCCGGCCACGGCGAGATGCAGGGCATCCTGACGGTGACCGAGGGCGGTGGCGAGGACACCACCGCGCCCGAGGCCACGGCGAAGGTGACCGGTTCGCAGAACGCCGAGGGTCAGTACGTGGGTTCGGCGAGCGTGACGGTCGAGGCCACCGACGAGGGCTCGGGCGTGGACCGGATCGAGTACGCGGTCGGGGCCGACGGCGCCTGGCAGCCGTACACCGCCCCGGTCGTGGTCGACCGGGTCGGCACGCACACCGTGCGCTACCGCGCCCTGGACAAGGCGGGCAACGTCTCGGCGGAGAAGAGCGTCGCCTTCACGGTCGTCGCACCGCCGACGGACGACACCACCGCGCCGGAGACCTCGGCCACGGTGGACGGCGAGAAGAACGCCGACGGCGCCTACATCGACATGGCGACGGTCACCGTCACCGCGTCGGACACCGGCTCCGGCGTCAACGCCATCGAGTACGCGATCGGGGCCGACGGCGCCTGGCAGGCGTACACCGGGCCGGTGATGGTGCACCAGGTGGGCACGCACACCGTGCGCTACCGCGCCACCGACAGGGCGGGCAACACCGCGGCGCAGAAGAGCGTGGAGTTCACGGTCGTCGCCGCTCCGCCGCAGGACACCACCCCGCCGGCGACCGGTGTGACCGTGGAGGGCACCAGGAACTCCGACGGCGCCTACGTCGGTGACGCCACGGTGACCCTCAGCGCCGACGACGGGCACGGGGGTTCCGGCGTCGCCGGCATCGAGTACTCGCTCGACGGCGGGCCGTACCTGGCCTACACCGATCCGGTGGTCGTCGACCGGGCGGGCCGGCACACGGTCGCGTACCGGGCGAGCGACAAAGCCGGCAACACCTCCGAACCGCTCACGGTGAGCTTCACGGTCGTGGCGGACGGCGGGGTGCCCGCGCCCAACTGCCCGGAGTACGACGAGCGGTTGACGGTGATCGTCGGCACGGTCGACTCGGGCGTGCCGAACCGGGTCACCAACAACCGGTGCCGGATCGGCGAGCTGATCGAGGACGAGAAGGAGTGGACCTCGCAGGCGCTGTTCCTGAAGCACGTGAAGAGCGTCCTGGACAAGCTCAAGAAGGAAGGGGTCGTCGACCAGCGGGAGTACCGGGCCATCAACAAGGCGGCCCGTCAGTCCGGCATCGGCGAGCCGGGACAGACCGAGGGCTACCGCAAGATCATGGACGGCACCCGGGAGTCGTTCGCCGAGTGGGAGCAGGTGGGCGGCGGTTCGTTCGCGCTGAACCCGGACGGCTCGATCACCTCCGGCACCACCCGGGGCGGTCTCGGCATGCTGTGGTTCCCCGAGCGCACGTACGGCGACTTCTCGCTGAAGCTCCAGTGGCGTGACGACGCCCCGGGCACCGGCAACGCCAACTCCGGTGTGTTCGTGCGGTTCCCGCAGATCCACGACCACCCGGAGGAGCCACGGCCGGAGTGGGCCGCCATCAAGTACGGGCACGAGATCCAGGTGTTCGACTCGCCCGTCGGCGACATGTACAAGACGGGCTCGGTCTACGGCTTCGACCGGGTCGGCCTGGCCGGCGCGGGCGTGACGCAGAAGGGCACCTGGAACGACTACGAGATCCGGGTGGTGGACCAGCACTACTCGGTCTACCGCAACGGCGTGCTGATCAACGAGTTCGACAACACCGGCGGCCAGGACTTCACCCCGCCACGCTCGGACGACCCGGGCACGGACGGGCGGCGGTTCGCCTCCGGCTACATCGGACTGCAGGTGCACGGCACGACGGACGTCGTCTCCTACCGGGACGTCCGGATCAGGGAGCTGTAAGTCACGGGCGGTCACGACGGGGCGGGAGACCGGGGTTCGTTCCGGTCTCCCGCCCCGGCCGCATCCGGTGGGCCCCCGGCTCCCGGGTCAGGGCTTGATCAGTACCTTGACCGCGCCGTCCTGCTTCTTCTGGAACATGTCGTAGGCCCGCGGTGCCTCGTCGAGCGGCACGCGGTGGGTGGCGAAGTCGTCGACGCCGAGCGGGTCCTCGTCGGTGAGGTAGGGGATGATCTCGTCGCTCCAGCGGCGTACGTTCGCCTGGCCCATGCGCATCTGGATCTGCTTGTCGAACAGGGTGAGCATGGGCATCGGGTCGGCCATGCCGCCGTAGACGCCGCTGATCGAGATCGTGCCGCCGCGCCGCACCAGTTCGATGGCGGTGTGCAGGGCGGCGAGCCGGTCGACGCTGAAGCGTTCCGCCATCGGGCCGCTGAGTTTGCGGGGCAGCAGCGCCGAGGCGTTCTGCACCATGCGGGCCGCCGCGCTGCCGTGCGCCTCGGTGCCGACGGCGTCGATCACGGCGTCGGGGCCGCGGCCGTCGGTCTGGTCACGGATCGCGGCGACGAGTTCCTTCTCGTCGTCGAAGGAGCGCAGGTCGAAGGTCTCCACGCCCCGCTCCTTCGCCCGGTTCAGCCGCTCCGGGACCAGGTCCACGCCGAACACCCGCCCGGCGCCCTTGACCTGGGCGATCCGGCAGGCCATGTCGCCGATGGGGCCGAGCCCGAGCACGGCGACGCTGCCGCCCTGCGGGACACCGGCGTAGGCGACCGCCTGCCAGGCGGTGGGCAGGACGTCGGAGAGGTAGACGAACCGGTCGTCGGACGGCCCCTCGGGCACCTTGATCGGGCCGTACTGGGCCTGCGGGACCCGCAGGTACTCGGCCTGGGCGCCCGGAACCGCGCCGTACAGCCTGGTGTAGCCGAACAGGGCCGCGCCCATGCCCTCGGCGGTGACCTGGGTGGTCTCGCACTGGGTGGGCAGTCCGGTGAGGCACATCCAGCAGTTGCCGCAGGCGATCTGGAACGGCACCACGACCCGGTCGCCGACCTGGAGGTCGGGCACCGCCGCGCCGACCTCCTCGACGATGCCCATCGGCTCGTGTCCGAGGATGTCGCCCGGGGTCATGAACGGGGTGAGGACCTCGTACAGATGCAGATCGGATCCGCACAGTCCGGTGGAGGTGACGCGGATGACCGCGTCCGTCGGCTCCTCGATCCGGGGATCGGGCACGTTCTCCACCCTCACGTCCCGTTTTCCCTGCCAGGTCAGTGCCCTCATCGCCGCCCGCTCCCTCCGTGGTGGCCGGTGTGTCGTTCGTGCGGTGGGCGTCCGGGTACCCGAGGGGCCGCCTGCCGAACCGCCGGCCGTCGAGCCGATCGGTGGAAGCCACCCCGCGGGAGCGCCTCTGACCGCCCATGGCCAACGACGATCGGAAAAGCGCATAATCAAGACAACGGACGATATGAGGCGAATGCGGTGGCGACGGCGGGCACGGAGCGAGGGACGCGCCGACGGCGCGGCACGGGGGTGGGGATGCTGGTGGCCGCGGTGCTCGCGGCCGGACCGGTGGCGGGCTGCACGGCGTCGGACGGACCGCGCGACGACGGGCGGGGTTCACCGAGCGGGTCGCCGACAGGGCGGGGCGGCCCGCCGGTACTCGCCGTGAAGATCGACAACGCCTCCGCAGCCCGGCCCCAGACCGGCGTGGACGCCGCCGACGTGGTGTACGCCGAACAGGTCGAGGGTGGGACCAGCAGACTGATCGCCGTGTACGCCACCGAGCTGCCGGATTCCGTCGGTCCGGTGCGCAGCGCCCGGGAGTCGGATCTGGAGCTGCTGCACCAGTTCGACCGGCCGGTGCTGGCCTACTCCGGGGCGCAGAGCAAGCTGGTGCCGCTGATCGAGCGGGCACCGCTCGAGACGGTGACGCCCGGGTCGGAGCCCGATGCCTACACCCGGGACCCCGGCCGGTCCGCTCCCCACAACCTGTATCTGCGACCGGAGCGGCTCATGGACGACCCGCCCGGCGCGGCCGCCCTGACCACCGGTTTCCGCTTCGGCCGGCCCCCGGCGGACGGCGAGCCCCGAAACGAACTCACGGTGCGCTACCCGGCCGCCCGCTTCACCTTCACCTGGTCCGGTGCCCGCGACCGCTGGCTGGTCTCGATGGACGGCACCCCGGCGCTCACCGCGCGGGGCGAGCGGCTGGCGCCCGCGACGGTGGTCGTGCAGTACGTGACCGTGCGCCCCTCCGGGTTCCGGGACTTCCTCGGCAACACCACCCCGTACACCGAGACGGTGGGCTCCGGGGAGGCCACCGTGCTGCGCGACGGACGCGGGTACGAGGCGAACTGGAGCCGTCCGGCCGCCGAGGACGGCACCTCGTTCACCACCGGGGCGGGCGAGCGGATGACCTTCGCGCGCGGCCAGGTCTGGGTGGTGTACGCGGAGACGCCCTGAGTCTCAGCGCGGTGCGGCCAGGGAGGGGGCGGGATCGCGCAGTCCTTCGGCCGCGTCCGCCACCCGCCGGATCAGGTCGATGAAGAGCGCCTGCTCGCCGGCGTCGAGCGGGGCCAGGAAGACCTGGTTCATCCGCGCGGTGCGCACCGTCAGCCTGCGGTGGGTGCGCACACCGTCGTCGGTGAGGCGCAGCAGGAAGCGGCGGCCGTCCTGCGGATCGCGGACCTTGTCCAGCAGCCCGCGCCGGATGAGCCGGCCGATCACCTCGGCGATGGTGGACCGGTCGAGGCCGACCCGCTCCCCCACGGTGCGCTGGTCCAGGCCCGGCTCGGCGACGAGCGCGTTGAGGACCGCGAACTGCGGCGAGGTGATCTCCTCGGAGACCATCGTGTTCCACAGCAGGTGGTGCGCCTGCTGGAGCCGCCGGGCGAGGTGCCCGGGATGGGTGGTGAGGTCCACCGCGGCCATGTGCGCTCCCCAGTCGTTTTCGTTGGTGCACTGAACAATACCCGCACGAGTGCGTCTTCGTCGTGACCTCGCGTGTCGTTCGATGCGGAAATGACCAGGGTATTGACGCTCCGGCCCTCTCGATGGCAGCGTGAGGCCGACCTCGCGGAAATACTCAGTGCCCTGACTAACTCGGTCGGGCCGCCTCGAAGGGACGGGATTCCTCGGATGGACAAGGTGGTCGCCTCGGCTGCGGAGGCGGTGGCTGACGTGCCGGACGGCGCGTCACTGGCGGTGGGCGGCTTCGGCCTCAGCGGCGTGCCGAACGTGCTGATCCAGGCGCTGTACGAGCGGGGGGTCGACGGCCTGTCGATCGTCTCGAACAACTGCGGGGCGATGGAGTCCGGGCTCGCGGTGCTGCTGGCGGCGGGCCGGATCGCCCGGGTGACCGGTTCCTACATCGGCGCGAACAAGGAGTTCGCGCGGCAGTACCTGGCCGGCGAGCTGGAGGTGGAGCTGATCCCGCAGGGCACGCTCGCCGAAAGGCTGCGCGCCGGGGGCGCCGGCATCCCCGCGTTCTACACCCCGGCGGGTGTGGGCACGCAGGTCGCCGAGGGCGGACTGCCCTGGCGCTACGACGGCTCCGGCGGGGTGGCCCTCGCCTCGCCGCCCAAGGAGGTCCGGGAGTTCGACGGCACCCAGTACGTGCTGGAGCGCGGCATCCGCACCGACTACGCGCTGGTGCGGGCGGCGAAGGGCGACCGGCACGGGAACCTGGTGTTCAACAAGTCCGCCCGCAACTTCAACCCCCTCGCGGCGATGGCGGGCAAGGTCACCGTCGCCGAGGTGGAGGAGCTGGTCGAGCCCGGGGAGATCGAGCCGGACGCCGTGCACCTGCCGGGCGTCTTCGTGCGGCGGGTGGTCGCCCTCACGCCCGAGCAGGCGGCGGACAAGAAGATCGAGCGGCGGACGGTGAGCGGCTGATGGCCTGGACACGGGAAGAGATGGCCGCGCGGGCGGCCCGGGAACTGCGCGACGGCCAGTACGTCAACCTCGGCATCGGCCTGCCCACGCTGATCCCCAACCACCTCCCGGCCGGTGTCGAGGTGGTGCTGGAGAGCGAGAACGGCATCCTGGGCACCGGCCCCTACCCCGCCGAGGACGCCGTCGACCCGGACCTGATCAACGCGGGCAAGGAGACCGTCACCGTCCTCCCGGGCGCCTCCTTCTTCGACTCGGCGCTGTCCTTCGGGATGATCCGGGGCGGGCACATCGACGTCGCGGTGCTGGGCGCGATGCAGGTCTCCGCGCAAGGTGACCTGGCCAACTGGGCGGTGCCCGGCAAGCTCGTCACCGGCATCGGCGGCGCGATGGACCTGGTCCACGGCGCCCGCACGGTGATCGTGGTGATGACCCACACCGCCAAGGACGGCTCGCCGAAGATCCTGACGGAGTGCGCGCTGCCGCTGACCGGCAAGGCGTGCGTGGACCGGATCATCACCGACCTAGGCGTCCTCGACGTCACCGACGACGGGCTCGTCCTCGTCGAGACCGCTCCCGGTGTCACCACCGAGGAGATCACCGCCAAGACCGGAGCCGAACTCACCCTCGGGGAGGGCCTGTCGTGACCGACGCACTCACTCAAGCCGACATCGACCGGGAGATCGCGGCCGAGCACGCCGCGTACGAGAAGCGGGTCGCCGACGGCGCGCCCGTCGAGCACCAGCCGCGCCGCGACTACGCGCCGTACCGCTCCTCGGTGCTGCGCCACCCGAAGCGGCCCCCGGTCGCCATCGACGTCACCAAGGACCCGGAGCTGGTGGAGCTGTCCTCCCCCGCGTTCGGCGAGCGGGACATCACGGAGATCGACAACGACCTGACCCGGCAGCACCCCGGCGAGCCGATCGGCGAGCGCATCACCGTCTCCGGCCGGCTGCTCGACCGCGCCGGGCGCCCGGTCCGCGGCCAGCTCATCGAGATCTGGCAGGCCAACTCGGCGGGCCGCTACGCCCATCAGCGCGAGCAGCACGACGCCCCGCTGGACCCGAACTTCACCGGCGTGGGCCGCACCCTCAGCGACGACGAGGGCCGCTACCACTTCACCACCGTCCAGCCGGGCCCGTACCCCTGGCGCCAGCACCTCAACGCCTGGCGGCCCGCCCACATCCACTTCTCGGTCTTCGGCACGTCGTTCACCCAGCGGCTGGTGACGCAGATGTACTTCCCCAGCGATCCGCTCTTCCCGTACGACCCGATCATCCAGTCGGTGACGGACGACGCCGCACGGCAGCGGCTGATCGCGACGTACGACCACAGCCTGTCGGTGCCGGAGTTCTCGATGGGCTACCACTGGGACATCGTGCTCGACGGACCGCAGGCCACCTGGATGGAAGAGGGGCGCTGACCCGCCATGACGAAGATCGACACCACGCGTCCGGAGACCGTGCTGCCCACCCCGTCCCACACGGTCGGCCCCTTCTACGGCCACGCCCTGCCCTTCCCCGGCGGCGGCGACATCGCGCCCGTCGGCCACCCGGACACCATCACCCTCCACGGGTACGTGTACGACGGCGACGGCGCCCCGCTGCCGGACGCCTTCCTGGAGCTGTGGGGCCCGGACCCGGACGGCAACGTGCCCCGGGTCGACGGCTCGATGCGGCGCGACCCGGCGACGGGCGGCTTCCTCGGCCGCAACGGCGTGGAGTTCACCGGCTGGGGCCGGATCCAGACCGACGCGAACGGTCACTGGTCCGCGCGCACCCTGCGACCCGGAGCACGCGGCCGCAGCGCGCCCCACCTGAGCGTGTGCGTCTTCGCGCGGGGTCTGCTGGTACACCTGTTCACCCGGATCTACCTGCCCGGCGACGACGCGGCGCCGGCGGCGGACCCGCTGCTGTCCCGGCTCGACGAGGAGCGACGCGACACGCTGATCGCGAAGGACCAGGGCGCCGGCACGTACCGTTTCGACATCCGCCTTCAGGGCGAGGGCGAGACGGTCTTCCTGGAGTTCCAGTGACATCAGCCGACACCGACACCGGTCTGCTCGCCCCCGGGTGGGCCGGCTCCCCGGCCGCCGCCGAGACGGCAGACGCGGCGTTCCTGCGGGCGCTGCTCGACGCGGAGGCCGCGCTGACCCGCGCCCAGGCCGCACTGGGGCTCGCCCCGGCACGGGCGGCGACGGCGGTGACGGAGGCCGCCGACCCGGCCGGTTTCGACGTCGCGTCCCTCGCCGTGCGGGCGCGGGGCGGCGGGAATCCGGTGATCCCGCTGGTCGCGGAGCTGACCCGGGCGGTCGGCGAGGAGTACGGCCCGTACGTGCACCGGGGTGCGACCAGCCAGGACATCATGGACACCGCCATGATGCTGGTCGCCCACCGCGCCCTGGGCCCGGTCCTCGCCGACCTCGACCGCTGCCGGCGGGCCCTGGCCGAACTGGCCGCCGAGCACCGTGACACGCCGATGCCGGGCCGGACGCTGACCCAGCACGCCGTACCGACGACGTTCGGACTGAAGGCGGCCGGATGGCGGTCGCTGGTGCTGGACGCGCGGGACCGGGTGACGGCGGTACGCGGCTCACTGCCCGCCCAACTCGGCGGTGCGGCCGGGACGCTGGCGGCCTTCTCCGCGTACGGGGCCGAGGACGCCACCGCGCTGCCGGGCGCGTACGCCCGTGAACTCGGGCTCGTCGAGCCCCTGTTGCCCTGGCACACGCTCCGCACGCCGGTCGCCGATCTCGCCGGCTGCCTCGCCTTCGCCGCCGGCGCGCTGGGCAAGCTCGCGGCGGACGTCCTCACCCTCTCCCGCACGGAGATCGCCGAGGTCGCCGAGGGCAGCGGCGGCGGGTCCTCGGCCATGCCGCACAAGGCGAACCCGGTGCGCTCGACCCTGATCGCGGCGGCGGCACGGCGCGCACCGCAGCTCGCGGCGACGCTGTACGGCTCACTGGCGGCCGAGGACGAGCGGCCGGCCGGTGCCTGGCACGCCGAATGGGAACCGCTGAGGGACCTGCTCCGTCTGGTGGGCGGTGCCGCCCGGGACGCCGCCGAACTGACCGAGGGGCTGCGGGTGCGTCCGGAGGTCATGGCCGAGCACCTCCGGCTCACCCACGGACTGATCGTCTCCGAGCGGCTCTCCGCCGAGCTGGCGCCGGTCCTCGGCCGCGCCCGCGCGAAGGAGCTGCTCACGGAGCTGACCCGGCGGGCGTACCAGGAGGGCCGTGACCTCGGTGAACTGCTCGCCGCCGAAACCGAGTTGAAGGAGACCGACGTCTCCTCCCTCATCGACCCCGCCCGTTACACCGGCTCCGCCGGACCTCTCACCGACCGTGCTCTGGAGCGACGTTGACAAGCGCACTGCTCAATCACCGTGCCGAAGGCCCCGCTTCCGCTCCCCCGCTGCTGCTCGGCCCCTCGCTCGGCACGTCGTACGCCCTGTGGGACGAGGTGGCGCCCGAGCTGTCGGCCGCGCACCGCGTGGTCCGCTGGGACCTGCCGGGGCACGGCGGTTCGGCGGCGGGGCTGATCGGTCCCGGTGCGACCGTCGGCGACCTCGCCGGTCTTGTGCTCGCGCTCGCCGACGCGCTCGGCGTCGAGCGGTTCGCGTACGCGGGCGTCTCGCTGGGCGGTGCGGTGGGGCTGCATCTGGCCGTGCACCATCCGGACCGGCTGTCGTCGCTGGCCGTGATCTGCTCCTCGGCGCACTTCAACGGCGCGAAGCCGTGGGAGGAGCGGGCGGCGCGGGTGCGGAGCGAGGGGCTCGCCGCACTCGCGGAGGGCGCAGACGCCCGGTG
This sequence comes from Streptomyces sp. NPDC044984, assembly GCF_040646935.1. Classification (NCBI taxonomy): domain Bacteria; kingdom Bacillati; phylum Actinomycetota; class Actinomycetes; order Kitasatosporales; family Streptomycetaceae; genus Streptomyces; species Streptomyces sp. NPDC044984. The sequence goes on along the minus strand of NZ_JBEZBE010000037.1, from coordinate 47,824 downwards.
GTTCACGTCCGGGTTCACCGTGCCGGGGCTGGTCCGGGACCACCGGGAGGCCGACCCGGAGGCGTACGCCGCCTGCTGTGACGCGCTGGCCGCGTTCGATCTGCGGGACCGGCTGGCGGAGGTGTCCGTGCCGACGCTGCTGGTGGCCGGCCGGGAGGATCCGGCGACGCCCCCCGAGCATCTGCGGGAGATCGCGGACGCGGTGCCGGACGCCGCGCTCGTGGAGATCCCGGGTGCCTCGCACCTGGCGCCGGCCCAGCGCCCGGAGGCGGTGCTGGCCGCGTTGCGGGCGCACTTCGACGGGACGGCCCGGCGCGGCATGGAGGTGCGCCGTGAGGTGCTGGGCGACGCGCACGTGGACCGGGCGCAGGCCCGGCAGACGCCGTTCACGGCCCGCTTCCAGGACTTCATCTCGCGCTACGCCTGGGGCGAGATCTGGACCGACCCGACCCTCAGCCGCCGCGAACGCAGCATGATCACGCTCACGGCGCTGGTCGCGCACGGCCACTACGACGAACTCGCCCTGCACGTCCGCGCGGCGCGCCGCAACGGGCTCACCCCCGAGGAGATCGGGGCGGTGCTGCTCCAGACGGCCGTGTACTGCGGGGTCCCGGCGGCGAACTCGGCGTTCGCGACGGCCCAGCGGGTGCTGGCGGAGGAGGCCGAGTAGCCGGGGGCGTCCTCCCGGGACGGAACGGCTAGCGCGGTTCCACGGCCGTCCCGAGCTCCTCCCTGGCCCGCTTCACCAGGCCGTCCGCGCCGCAGGAGCGGGCCAGGGCGAGGCCGCGTTCGAGGTCGGGTACGGAACGGGCGAGGATGCCGTACTCGACGCGGGCCGCGGCGTGTTCGTACTGGCAGGGGGAGGACTCCAGGAAGGTGACCGCCTGGGCGGCGAGGCGGACCGCGCGCTGGCCGGTCTCCAGGGCGGCGGCGACGCGCAGGGCCTCTCCTATGGCGGTGTCCGTGCCGAAGCGTTCGGCCTGCCGGCGGACGTCGACGGCGAGCCGGGCGGCACGGGCGGGGTCCTCGGTGGCGAGGGCGCGGGCGAGGTCGGCGGCCCAGAAGACGTGCACCGGATTGTGGTGGCCGCGTGCGGCCGCCGCCTTCTGGGCCTCCTCCAGTTCGTTGACGCCCTCCTGGACTCGGCCGACGGCGAGCAGCAGCCGGCCGCGCACGGAGCGCGGGTCGGGCAGCACGATGGTGGACGGGTAGGGCGGCGCGAAGTCGTGCCGTTCGGCCACCGCCCAGGCCTCGTCGACGTGACCGCGGGCGAGCAGGGTGTCGACGAGGTTGCAGGTGGCCGTCCAGTACAGGGGCAGTCCGCGGCCGACGCGTTCGGCCAGGCGCAGGGACTCGCGCAGTTCCGCCTCCGCCGCCTCCAGCCGGCCCCGCCTGCGGTGCCCGAGTCCCACGTAGGCGTGGGCCAGCGCCAGGTGGCCGCCGCTCCAGCCCGCCGTGTCGTAGGCGTGCAGGGCCTCGTTGTAGAGGCTCTCGGCGCGGTCGAGGCGGTCGGTGTAGGCATAGGCGTCGGCCAGCATCAGCAGCAGTTCGACGCCCCACTCGGAGTCGGTCCAGCCGAGGCCGGGGGCGAGGCGGCCGTTGACGAGGGCGCGGTCGCAGATCTCGACGATCTCCTCGGCGTTCTCGCCGCGCATCATGGCGTCGAAGCCGCGCACGATGAGCAGCGCGCGTTCGGAGTTGTCCCGGCCGGTGCAGGTGGCGGCGAGTTCGGCCAGCCGTTCGGAGCGGCCGGGGGAGGCGGCCTCGCCGGCGTGGATGCCCTCCCACATGAACTGCACGGTCCGCAGCCGCATCTGTGCGGGGCCGGGTTCGAGCCGGGCGGCCTCCGCCTCGACGGTGCGGACGGCCTCCTCCATCTGGTCGTTGTGCAGCAGCGCCTGGGAGAGGCGGACCACGGCGTCCACCCGTCGGTCGCCGTCGAGGCCGGGCATGCCGAGGGCGGCCCGCAGATGGCCGATGGTGCGGGCGGGCGCGGTGAGGAAGGTGGCGCAGCCCAGTTCGTAGAGGACCTGCGCGTGGACCTCGGGGCGGGGCGGTTCCTCCAGGGCGCGTTCCAGGCAGCGGCGGGCGGCGTCCGGGGCGCCGACGGCGAGGTGTTCGCGGGCGGCCTCGCGCAGTTGCCAGACGAGTTCCTCGTCGTCGTCCGGGTGCACTTCGAGGAGGTGGCGGGCCGCCGCGGCGGCGCCGTGTCCGGAGTCGGTGACGATCCGGGCGGCTATGCCGTGCATGGCGCGGCGCAGCGCGTCGGGGATGGAGTTGTAGACGGCGGTGGCGATCAGGGGGTGGACGAACTCGAGGTCGGCGGGTGCGGTGCGGCCCGTGGTGGAGGGGTCCGGGGCGGTGAGGATGCGGGCGCTGCGCAGGAGCTCGGCGCAGCGGGCGGCGTCGTCGACGTCCAGGGTGGCGAGCCGGGCCACCAGGCCGACGGTGATGTCGTTGCCGAGGATGGCGGCGGCCCAGGCGAACCGGGTGGCGTCTATGCCGAGTTGTTCCAGGCGGGCGACGAGTCCGCCGCCGCGGGCGGAGCGGTTCAGGTCGCGCAGTTCGCCGGCGTGGGCCTCGACGGGTTCGAGTTCGCTGTCCTGGACCTTGGCGAGGAGTTCGACGGTCTCGTAGGGGTTGCCGCCGGTGACGGCCCAGACCTCGCGGCAGAACGCGGCGTCGGCGTTCTCGCCCAGTGCGGCGCGGGTGAGTCCGGCCGTGGCCTCCGGGGTGAGGGCGCTGAGGGTGGTGACGGGCCGGTCGGCGGCGACGGCGTCGAGGTACCGGGCGCTCGCTCCGGAGATCTCGCCGGGCCGGCGGGCGACCACGACGAGGACGGACAGGTCCGCCAGGCGTTCGGCGAAGGAGGCGAGCCAGCGCAGGGTCTCCTGGTCGGCCCAGTGCGCGTCGTCGATCAGCAGGACCAGCGGCCAGTCCCGGCGGGCCAGCCGGCGCACGGCGGCGACCAGTCCCTCGCACACGCCCCGCGGGTCGGCGTGCCCCTCGCCGGGGTCGGCGATGCCGAGGGCGGGGCCGGCGATGTCGTACCAGTCGCCGAGGTACTCGCGTGCCTCCTCCGGCAGCATCGACACCAGTGCGGGCTGGAGGAGTTGGCGCACGACGTTGAAGGGGACGGAGCGCAGGGTCTCGCCGCCGCGGGCCGACCACACGGTGCAGCCGCGCTGTTCGGCGATGCGGCGGGTCTCGGCCAGCAGCGCGGTCTTGCCGAGTCCGGCCTCGCCCCGGAACACCAGCAGGCCGCCCGGCGAGGAGCGGTCCGCACACAGGGTGTCGACGGCCTCCGCGATCGCGGCGACTTCCTCGTCACGCTCCCACAGAGCGGCCGAGGGGACGGCCGGGGGCCGTACCTCCGTCATCCCGCTACCTCCCCAGAGTCGCCCGAACGACGTACAGGCCTTGAGCCTAGTCCTCCTGCCGTCGAAGCGGTGCCCGCTCTCGCCACGTGTTGCCGTGACGGGTGACACGGCCCCACGGAATCGACGCGCACCGTCCCCTACCAGGGGTCCTGATGGTCAACTGCTGTCAAGGGGCGGGGAGAGGGCAATCACCGGGCGGTCCGTACGGGGGTGTGACGGGGCTCTCTCATCCGGCTTTCACCGAGGCCTCATACGGTGGGGGCATGACGCAGGTGACTCCTCCCGGGTGGTACCCCGACCCCGGGCAGACGAATGAGGGGCCGGCCACCGAGCGCTGGTGGGACGGCGACGCCTGGACGGAGCAGGTCCGTCCGGTGGGGCAGGCCGCTGCCTGGGGTCCCCCGGCGCCGGGCGGCGCGGGCGGGCCGGCGTATCCGGCCTACCCGGCGTATCCCGCTCCGGCCCCGCCCGGGCGGGGCCGGCGGGTGCGGAACGGGATAGCCGTGGCGGTGGCCGTCGCCGTCCTGGCGAGCGTCGGTGTGGGTGTGTACGCGCTGACGGACGACGGCGGGAGCGGCGGTACCGCGACCTCGCAGGGGCCGGGCGGGCGGGACGGCGGGCCGTTCGGCGACCCGGACGGGCAGGACGGGGACTCCGGCGGTTCCGGTGGTTCCGGCGGTTCCGGTGGCGAGGAGCCCGCGCCGGACGGGTCCGAGGCGCCGCGGGTGGAGAGCGGGTCGGTGACCGACGGACTGAGCGGGATCAGCCTGCCCATCCCGGACGGCTGGTACGGCCAGGAGCTCCAGGTGGGTGCCTCGGTGACGTCGGAGGACTCGTACGACTGCCCCGGCGACACCTCCAAGACCTGCACCAAGGGCGGTGCGTACTCGGCGCCGGCCCTGGCGTTCGGCATCAAGGGCTCCACCGCCGAGGAGGTCGCCAAGGCGGACATCTCCGCCAACGCCGAGGAGAGTTACGGCGGTGAGGCCTACGGGAAGATCACCTCGCACGACGTCCTCGCGTCCAAGGCCGTGACCGTGGCCGGGCAGAAGGGTTACCTGGTGCGCTGGAAGGCGGTGACCAGCAAGGGCTCCGACGGGTACGTCCAGTCGCTGGCCTTCCCGTCCCCCGCGCAGCCGCAGCAGATCGTCGTGGTCCGCTTCGGGGTGGACACCGATCAGGAGCAGTCCGTGCTCGACGAGATCACCGAGGGCATCGAGGTGTCGTCGGGCGGCGGCGGCAACGGCCAGGACGTCTGACACCCGTACCGTGACGGCCGGGTGGGGCACCCCTCCGCTCAAGAGGTGTCCCACCCGGCCGGGGTGGGCGCCGCCCCCGTCCCCACGGTGCGGCGCGGTCAGGCCGCCGTACGGTCATCCCGTCGACGGCGGCCTGCGTCTCATTCGAGGCCGAGGGCCGGCAGTACGGCGGCCTCCACGAACCGGAGCAGATAGTCCGGGTCCGCGTTGCGGCCCTCCAGTATGGGCCGGACCCGCAGCACACCGAAGATCTGCGCCGGAACGTACTCCAGCGCCGGGTTCCCGGCGGTGACCTCCCCGCGCTCGACGCCGCGCCGCAGGATCTCCTCCAGCGCGCCGATCTCCGGGTCGACCAGTGCCTCGCGCAGCGCCTGCGCCAGTTCCCGGTCCTGGACGACCGCGTGCCCGAGCGCCTGGAGCAGCGTGGTGTCCTTCGGCGACCACTCCCCCGCGCACCGCGCGACCTCGCGCAGGTCCCCGGCGAGGGTGCCGGTGTCGACGCGGGCGAACCGCGCCTGCCGGCTGGAGCGCAGGGCGGCGGCGACGAACCGGGGCTTGGTCCGCCACTGCCGGTACAGCGTGGACTTGCTGCACCGCGTGCTGGCGGCGACGCCCTCCATGGTGACGGCGTCGTAGCCGCACTCGCGGATCTGGTCCAGCACGGCGTCGAAGAACTCCCGCTCACGCTCCGGCGTGATCTTGGAGCGGCGCGAGGTCCCGGCCGGCCCGGGGCGGTCCGCGTCCTGCGACGTCATCGGCTCGGCTCCTTGTCCCTCATGTGAGGCGTGCGCCATCGGTGCACCAGTGTACCGGTACGCGGACGTACCGGTACGCAACCGTATCGGTACACTGGCGTATCGGTACGAACCCGTATCGATGAGAGTCGGTACCCGCGCGCACCGTCTGCACCACGACAGAAAGGGCCGGGGATGAATGGCCGCGAGGAGCCTGGACCCGCGGGGTCCGACGCACCGGCGCGCCCGCCGCTCGTACGTGAACTCCTGCTGGTGGCGGGGCTCTTCCTCGTCTACAAGCTCGGCCGGCGGCTGGCGACCGGCCACACCGGCGAGGCGTACCGCAACGGCCACGGGGTGTGGGACCTGGAGCGCGCGCTCCGCCTGCCCGGCGAGGGCGCGGTGCAGTCCCTGCTGCTGCGCGGCGACGGGCTCGCGCACCTCGCGAACACCTACTACGCGGTCGTCCACTTCCCGGCCACCGCGGCCTTCCTGGTCTGGCTCTACCTGCGCCGCCCGGCCCACTACGTCTGGGCGCGCCGGATCCTGGCGGCGGTCACCGCCGCCGCGCTGGTGCTGCACCTGGCGTTCCCGCTCGCCCCGCCGCGGATGCTCGCCGCCACGGGCCTGGTGGACACCGCGCGGGTGTACGGGCCGTCGGTGTACGGCCCGCCGGGGACCGACCGGTTGTCGAACCAGTTCGCGGCGATGCCCTCGCTGCACTTCGGGTGGGCGCTGATGGTGGCGGTCGGCCTGGTCGTCGTCACGCGCGCGTGGTGGCGGTGGCTGTGGCTGCTGCACCCGCTGGTGACGCTGCTGGTGATCGTGGGGACGGCGAACCACTTCTGGCTGGACGCGCTCGTGGCGGCGGCGCTGCTGGGCCTCGCGCTCGTGGTGCTGCGCCCGCCGCGGCACCCGGCGGCGGGTCCGGGCCGGGTCCGGGCCCGTCAGGTGCCGGCGCGGGACCGGGCGCTCGCGGGGGCGGGCCGGTGAGCTCCGTCGTCGTGGCCGTCCTGCTGTCCCTCGTCTCCGCCGTCGCCTACGCCGCCGCGGCGGTGGCCCAGGAACGGCTGGCCTCCCGGTCCGCCGGCACCGGCACGCTGCGGCTGCTGGCCGAGGGCGCCTGGTGGTGGGCGGTCGCGCTGAACGCCTCGGCCGCGCTGCTCCACGTGGTGGCGCTCAGGTACGGCCCGCTCACCGTGGTCCAGCCGCTGGGCGCCCTCACCCTGGTCGCGGCGGTGCCCCTGGGGGCGCGGATCGCGGGGCGGCCGGTGAGCGCGGTCGAGTGGCGGGGTACGGCGTTCACCCTCGCCGGTCTGGCGGCGGTGCTGGCCACGGCGTCCGGACCGGCGCCCGATGACGTGCTGGGCGTGCCCGAGGCGCTGGCCGTCGCGGGCGGTACGGCGGCCCTGATCGGCCTGCTGTCGTGGCCGGGGGCCCGGCCCGGTCTGCGGCACGCGTCCGCGTCGGGCCTCGCCTCCGGGGTGGCCTCGGCGCTCACCCAGACCGTGACGGTCGCGGTGACGGACCGGTCCGGTCCGCTGCCCGGCGTCCAGGTGGCCGTGGTGGCGCTGCTGGTGGCCGCCTTCGCGGCCGGCGGGCTGCTGCTGTCCCAGACCGCCTACCGGGGCGGCCTGGGCGCCCCGCTCGCGGTGGTCACCCTGGCGAACCCGCTGGCGGCCGCGGTGATCGGCCTCTCCCTCCTCGGCGAACGCCTCCGCGACGGCCCGGCGGGCATCCTGCTCGCGCTGGCCGGCGCAGGGCTCGCGTCCTGGGGCGTGCTGCTGCTGAGCAGGGCGACGCCCCAGCGGACGGGAGCACCCCCGGACCCGGCTCACCTGAACCCTCCCGCGGCGCGGCAGCGGAGCTCCGCGGAGGACCACCCTGCCGCAACTGCGGGCAGTCACGCCGCCGTCACTGCGGGCAGTGGCGCCTCCCCCAGTGCCTCAAAGGCCTAGGAGGTACCCCCGGGGGCGGCACGGGCGGGCGGTGGGGGTCCCCCCGCCCATGGGGTCCCCCCGCTCGAGCGCAGCCGAGAGTGGGGGAGAAGCCGAGAGTGGGGGAGGCCCCCCGCGAACGCCGGGCTGCGTGACACCCCCGGCCCAGCCCCGACGGCGGTCAGTCCGTGACGATCGCCGGATCGCTGACGCCCGGCCGGCCGTTCTCGACGTGCCCCACGAAGCGGCGCAGGTAAGCCGGTTCGGCCGCGGAGGTGACCGTCAGGTCGTACCAGCGGTGGCCGGCGCGCAGGTCGACGGTGCGGTGCACGGTGGCGCCGGGGCGGACGGTGACGGTCGCGGGGCGGCGGCCTCCGTAGCCGTCGGCCAGCCGCAGCCGGGCCGTGCCGGAGCCCTCGTTGACGAACGTCAGCCGGACGTCGTCGCCGGTGTGGCGGGCGGTGACCTCGCAGCCGGCGGTCCCGTTCGGGCCCTTGAAGACGCGGAGGAACCCGTTCGGGCCGTGCACGGTCAGGTCGTACGAGCCCCCGGAGTACGCGGAGTTCCAGGTGTCCGAGATCTCCTTGCCGGCCTCGGTCGTGTAGGTCCAGGGACCGTCGGCGCGGTTGCCGGACGTGACCAGGAAGGCGGCGCCCGCCCGGGCACCGGAGGCGAAGGTGAGCGTGAACTTCCCGGTCGCCGGGTCGGCGGAACCGTCCACCGCCGGGGCGTACTTCAGCGGGCGGGCCGGGCGCAGCCCGCGCTCCTGGCGGGGCATGCCGGTGTCGGCCGGGGGCGTGGGCCGGTAGTCGGGGTGACGGTCGCGGTCCTGCGGCTCGTAGGCGTCGGTGTCCGGCAGGCGGGGCGGCCGGCTGTCCTTGCGGGAGAAGTCGAAGGCGGAGGTCAGATCGCCGCAGATCGCCCGCCGCCACGGCGAGATGCCCGGCTCGCGCACGCCGAAGCGGCGCTCCATGAACCGGATGACCGAGGTGTGGTCGAACGTCTCCGAGCAGACGTAACCGCCCTTGCTCCACGGCGAGACGACCAGCATCGGCACGCGCGGGCCGAGCCCGTAGAAGCCCTCGCGGTGGGTCGCGCTGCCCTCGAAGACGTCCAGGGAGACGTCGACGGTGGACCGGCCCTGCGCGGCCGACTTCGGCGGCAGCGGCGGCACCACGTGGTCGAAGAAGCCGTCGTTCTCGTCGTACGTGATGAACAGGGCGGTCTTCGCCCAGACGGCCGGGTTGGAGGTGAGCGCGTCCAGGACCTGGGAGATGTACCAGGCGCCGTAGTTCGACGGCCAGTTGGAGTGCTCGGAGAAGGCCTCCGGCGCGGCGATCCAGGAGATCTGCGGCAGCCGCCCGGCCTTGACGTCGGCACGGAGCCGGTCGAAGTAGCCGTCGCCGTTCTTGACGTCGGTGCCGGTGCGGGCCTTGTCGTACCAGGGGTCGCCGGGCCGGGCGTCGCGGTACTTGTTGAAGTACAGCAGGGAGTTGTCTCCGTAGTTGCCGCGGTAGGCGTCGGAGATCCAGCCCCAGTGGCCGGCCGCGTCCAGGCCGTCGCCGATGTCCTGGTAGATCTTCCAGGAGATCCCGGCCTCCTCCAGACGCTCGGGGTACGTCGTCCAGTCGTAGCCGAGTTCGTCGTTGCCGAGGACCGGACCACCGCCCTCGCCGTCGTTGCCGGTGTGGCCCGACCACATGTAGTAGCGGTTGGGGTCGGTGGAGCCGATGAAGGAGCAGTGGTAGGCGTCGCAGACGGTGAAGGTGTCGGCGAGCGCGTAGTGGAAGGGGATGTCCTCGCGGGTCAGGTACGCCATGGTGGTGGTGCCCTTGGCGGGCAGCCAGCGGTCGTACTTGCCGTTGTTGTAGGCCTCCTGGCCGTCGGACCAGCCGTGCGGCAGCCCCTCCAGGAACTGCATGCCGAGGTCGTCGGCCTCCGGGTGGAAGGGCAGGACCTCCGTGCCGTCGGCCTTGGTCTGGTGCCACACCGACCTGCCGCCGTCCAGGGTCACCGGGTGCGGGTCGCCGAAGCCGCGGACGCCGCGCAGCCTGCCGAAGTAGTGGTCGAAGGAGCGGTTCTCCTGCATCAGGACGACGATGTGCTCGACGTCCTCGATCGACCCCGAGCGGTGGTTGGCCGGGAGCGCGGCGGCCCGCTCGATGCTCGCGGACAGCGCGCTGAACGCCGTGGTGGCGCCCGCGAGTTGGAGGAATCGGCGCCGGTTGACTTCGGGCATGGATGAGGGCCTCTCGTGCGGTGCCGGATGCTGAGGGGGTGCGCGCGAAAGGAGTGTTCCAGGAGCAGCGAACGTCGGGGAAGGGCGTGGTGGCGCCGGCGTGAAGGTCGTCGGTACGTGGGGTGTGCCGGGTGAACGCCCTAGCCGCGCCAGGACTTCCGGCGCAGGGCCGCTTCGGCGCCGGCGAGGTAGACGGCCGTGGCGAGCCACTGGGCGGGGTAGCGGTCCTGGTCGTCGGCGGCGGGGCGGCCGAAGGCGTCGCGGCTGCGGTGCGCGGCCACCGCGCCGAGCGTGAGGGCCAGCTCCGCGCCGGTGACGAACCCACTGCGGCGCAGGGCGGCCGCGTGGCCGTGCCGGTCGTTGTCGCGCGAGGGTTCGGCAGCGGCCCGGCGGCCGCCGGCGACGGCCAGTTCGACCAGTCGGCGGACGCGCCAGAGCGGCGGGTCGTCCACGGCGGCGGCCGTGGGGACGGGCTCGGACGGACGGGGGAGGTCCGGCGGGAAGTGGTCGTCCCGGAGGTGGTCGTAGCCGAGATCGGCGCGGCCCTGCCAGTCGTCCGGCAGGCGCAGGGTCGCCCCGGTGCCGGACACCGGGGCGACGGCGAGCGGGCGGAGGGTCGTGACCCGGTCGGGGTCGGGGCGTCCGACGACCCGGATCCGCAGCCCGGGGTGCTCGCCCAGGCGCCGCAGGTTCGCGGTGTGGGCGAGGGAGGGGTGGCGGTGCGCGGGGGCCAGCCGGACCGGCCCGTCCCCCCGCCCCGGCAGTACGCGGACCAGCAGGTCCTCGCCGTCGGTGGCGGCGACCTCCACGTCGCGGACGGTCAGTGACCCGGTCTGCCCGGCTCCGCCGGGGTCCGGCGGGGTCCAGGGCCGTCCGGCGGCGTAGGAGGCGCGGACGCCCGGCTCCGGCAGCAGGCGGCCGTCCGGGGCGACGACCGCTCCGGTGACGACCAGGCCCCCGCGCGACACCCGGAAGTGGTCGCTCAGGAAGGACCGGAGGGCGACGTGGGCACTGCCGGCCCGGCGGGCGCGGGCGGGGCCGCCGGGCTCGACGTCGGGGAGCGTGTACCCGTGGCCGTCGTCGTCGACGAGGTGGGTGACCACCCCGCCGAGGCCGTCCGGTCCGATCACCGGTTCGCGGCAGACGCCGTACAGCCGCAGCGGCCCGTCGGGGCGGTGGTGGCGGCGGACGGCACCGATGAGCTCCGGATCGGGGTCGGCGGACTTCAGGCGGTGGGTGACGAGGAGGAGTTCGCGCAGGGCGTCGGCCAGCACGGTGAGGGCGCGGGGCCGGAGCGGGTCGCGCTCGTCGCGCAGGTGGCGCACGACGTCCAGGGCGGCGGCCTCCGCACGGTGGAGACCCGCGAGGCGGGCGGTGTGGGCGGCGCGCAGCAACTCCGCCTGAAGGACCGCTCCGGCCCCGGCCGTTCCGGCGGACAGTACGGCTGCCGCCGCCGTCCAGAGCCCGGAGGCCGCCCGTATCCGGTCGGCGGAGGGGACGTGGACGGACCGGCGCCCCGAACCGGCGAGCGCCTCCGTCCCGGCACCGGGACGGCCGGGGGCGGCCCGGGAGCCGTCGGCGGCGGGACGGTCCGGGTCCGTGCGGGGGGTGGTGCCGGCGGTCCGGTGCGGACCCGGCGTCCGGTCCGGACCGCGGGCTTCGCCGGGGTCACGGCCCGGATCCGCGGGACGGTCCCGTCCAACGGGCCGGGCCCGGTCCGCCGGGCCGTCCGCGTCCGCCGGACCGTCCACGTCCGCCGCGTCGGCCGCGGGCGTCGCGGCGGCGACCGGGCAGGCGCCCAGTACCGCCGCCAGGTGCAGGCAGCGCGGGGCCAGCAGGCAGGTGCAGTGGGCCTGGCCGGGGTCGGTGACGGTGCCGGACGGGCCGGGGGTCAGGGTCACCCGGGCGTCCTCGCCGCAGCGGACGCGGACGGTGCCGTCCCCGGTGGTGACCGGTGTGCCGGCCAGGGCCTCGACGGCCGCGTCCAGCCTGCCGCGGAGCCGTGTGGTGAGGTTCTCCACCGCGGAGGCGAACACCTCCGGTGCGACGGGTGGGAGGGAGGGGCTCATCGGGTCGCTCCGCGGAGGCGCTCGCCCACCCAGCGGGCGAGCGAGAGGGGACTGAGGGCGGCCACCGGCATTCCGGCCGCGACGAGTCGCCGCGCGACCGGTACCGAGTAGCGGGGGGTCCCGTCGCCGTTCAGGGCGGCGCAGCCCAGCAGGTGGACACCGGAGGAGACCAGGGACCCGACCTCGGCCAGCAGACCGTCGACCGCGCCGCCCTCCTCGAAGTCGCTGACGACCACCATCAGGGTGCGGTTCGGCACCGTCACCAGGGTGCGGGCGTGTGCGAGACCGGCCGCGATGTGCGTGCCGCCGCCGACCTTCACCTCGAGCAGCAGGGAGAGCGGGTCGTCGATCCGGTCGGTGAGGTCGACGACCCGCGTGCTGAAGGTGAGGAAGTGGGCGGAGAGCATGGGTGCGCCGCCGAGTACGGCGGCGGTCAGCGCCGACCAGACGACCGAGGACTCCATGGAGGCGGACACGTCGACGACGAGGATCAGCCGCCAGTCGCTCTGCCGGACGGCGCGGGTCCTGAAGACCGGCCGCTCGGGGACGATCCGGACGGTGCCGTCCTCCAGGCGGCGGCTGTGGACGAGGTTGGCCCGCAGGGTACGGGGCAGGTCGAGCCGGCCGCCGGGGCGCCGGGAGGGGCGCGGGGTGGTGAGGCCGGTCAGCGCGGGGCGCAGCCGGGCGGCGAGTTCCCGGGCGAGTTCCTCGACCAGCCGTCTGACCAGGGGCCGGAGGCGGGCGATCCGCTGTTCGGGCATTCCCCTGGCGAGCGACAGCACGGCGGACAGCAGCTCCACGGAGGGGCGTACCGAGTCCGGGTCGAGGTGGTCGATCACGTCCGTACGGCCCTTGGCCGCGGCACGTCCCAGGACTTCCTCCCGGATGTCCGGGCCGAAGAGCGCTTCGAGCTCCTCGGCCCAGTGCCGGGCACTGGGGTAACTCGGGCCCTGGCCGGCGGTGAGTTCGTCCGTGTCACCGCCGTGGTCCGGGACCGCCTCCCCCGCCGCCTCCGCGCCGCCGTCCCCGCCCTCGTCCCCGGTCGGCCCCTCCGCTCCGAACAGCTCGTCCAGGGCTCGGGCGTAGGGCACCAGCTCCGGGGGGAGCCGCGCCGTGTCGTGGCCGAGCAGCAGCCGCCAGCGGTCGGCGGGACCGAGGCGTCGTGGCCCGCGCTCCGTGTCGTCGCCGCCGGGCACCGGCCCGTTCACCGTGTGTCCCGGCCTGTCCGGGACGGGAGTGTCCAGGGGTGGGGGGTTCACCAGAGCCGCCAGGCCCAGTTCGTTCAGCAGGGCGAACCCTTCGTCGTCCGCCTCGGCCCACCGGCCGGTCATCTCGGCGGGCGCGGTGAGCCGGAGGTCGGGCCGGTCGCCGAGCCGGTCGGTCACGGCCGCCAGCAGCCGCCCCCGTCCCTCCGGGGTGAGTGCCTGGAAACCGCCGCGCAGCGCGGGGAGCCGGTCGAGGAAGCCCCGGTCGTCCAGGGTCTCGACGCGCTCCAGCAGCGGGTCGAGGGAGGTGGGCAGGGACGCGACCAGCGGTCCGGCGGCGACGAGCAGACCGGTGAGCCGGCGCTCCAGCCGGTGCCGGCTGTCCGGTGCCGTCGCCGAGTCGATCCAGCCGGCGAGTCTTCCGCCCAGCAGCTCCGAGCTGTCGAGGTCGAGCAGCACCCGGGCGGCCAGGGCCGCTCCCTGGACGAGCGGGGAACCGGTGCGCGCGAGGTCGTGCAACTCGCTGTCCAGGCGCAGCCCGAGCCGTTCCTCACCGCTGCGGACGGCCAGGGTCACGAGGGCGACGGCGTCCTCCGTCTCGTCGCTGCCGGCCAGCCCGGGCAGGGCACGGACGGCGGCTTCCAGCAGGAGGTCGCGGAGCGCCGCGGCCCGCAGGCGTGTCCGCCCGGTCGTACCGGGCAGGTGCTCCCTGCGTATCGACTCCGACAGATCGGCGCACCGCAGCAGTTCGGGGAGCGTGGCCGCCGCGGGCAGGACCCGTGCGGCCTGCGTGAGGCAGTCGCCGACCAGGTCCGGCAGGGCGCACCGGGCCGCCGCCTCCAGCAGTCCGATGACCCGCGCCGGGGTGACTCCGCCGGACTCCGTCGCCCGGCGGTGGTTCTCGCGCAGGGTGCCCTCGGCCGCCTGGGCGGCGGTGACCCCTCGGACGCCCACCAGGTCGAGCCGGGCCGTGACCGACGGGGTCCAGGCCGCCCGCCAGCGTGTGGTGAGGGCGCTCCCCTCCCCCGCGGCGGACACCTCGACCGGCTCCGCGTAGCCCACTCCGCACTCCTTGAGCCGCTGGAGCAGGATCTCGCGCCGGGCGTCGAGGGCGGAGCGCAGCGGCGAGAGCCGGACCTCCCGGCTGCCGGTGCTGCCCGGCCCCGGCAGCCGGAGCGAGGCGAGCTCCGCCTCCACCCAGGGCCCGAGACCGGACCGGGGCGTGCCGGGGGCGAGCCGGCCGCGGCCCGTGCCGACCAGCACCGTCTCCAGGACCCGGCCGGGTGGTGGTCCTCCCTGGCCCAGTACGGACGTCACCGCCTCCAGGAGTTCGCTCCGGCCGGGCGCCGGAAGGCCGCGCAGGGTGCCGAGGTCGCAGGCCAGCCGCAGGGTCTCGATCGCCTCGCCGGTGCCCGCGGGGTGGCCGGCCGCGCGGATCTCCCGGCACAGTTCGGTGACGACGCGCGCGGCGGCGTCGCGCGTCCGGCCGGGATCCCCACCGGCCTCGAGCACCGCCTGCTGCCAGCGCGGGTCGCGGATGCCGGCCGGGTATCCGGAGCGGGGGTCCAGCAGGGCGAAGGCGTACGGCACGAGGGAGGTGACGACCGGGGAGCCCCCGTCGGCCGCCTCCCCCGCGGCCGTGGCCCCGCCCCCGTCGGTCAGTCCGGGCGCGTGGCAGGCGCCGATCACCGCAGCGACCCGGCGCCCGCCGGTCCCGGCCGCCGCGACGGCCCGGCGCATGTGCGCCTCCCGGGCGAGGTCGACGGCCGCGATGCCGCCGCGGGCCGCCCGGTCCCGGCGCACGGCCCAGCCGAAGCCGAGGGCGGCGCGGCGCACTGCGTCGGGAGCGCTGCCGGGCGCGAGCGCCTCCACGGTGCGGTCCCACAGGTCGTCCGCGTCCGGACCGGCCGCTTCCGGGTCGGCCGCCGGGGCGGTCGTCCACTCCGGTGCCGTGAGGGGCAGGTCGCAGCAGATCACCTCCGCGCCCCGCTCCCGCGCCCAGCGGATCGCCACCAGTTCCGGGGAGAAGTCGGCGAGGGGGTACAGGCGCAGCCGTCCGTCCCCGTACGCGCCGGCCAGGGCCACCGGCGCCGTGGTGCGCGGATCGGAGAGGTACGGCAGCCAGGACTGGAAGTCGGCCGGCAGTTCGACGCAGACGGCCTCGGCGTCCGCGGCGTCCAGCAGCCGGGGCACGGCGACGGCCAGTGCGGGACTGTGGTGCCGTACGCCGATCAGGTACGGCCGCGTGCGGGCCGCCAGTGCGGCCACCTCTGCTCTTGCGGTCATGGGTCCAGGGAAGCGGTTCGGCGGGGACGGCCGTACGGGACGGCCGTCCCCCTTCGTGCGGAACTCAGCGACGGCGCTTGCGCGGTCGCGGCACCTCCAGTTCCTCCAGCTGCGGCCCGTCCCCGTCCTGGACCCGCCGCCAGGCCTCGCGGTAGAGGCCGGCGACGGGCCGGGTGGGTACGACGACGCCCAGTACGGGGCTCTCACCGTCGAGCAGGTCGTACATCGGCAGCTTCCACCGCTCCAGCGGCAGGTGCGGGTTGGCGAGCTGGGTCCAGCCGCCGGGCAGGAACAGCGAACGTCCGGCCTTGGAGCGGTTGCCCTCGACCACGAGGCCGGTGGCCGCGAGTTCGGCGCGGGCGGCGCGGAGCCGGGCCGTTCCGCCGCGCTGCGTGCCCCAGCCGGTCCAGCGCGCGGTGTTGCGGTCGGTGGGGTCCGGCATCGCGAGCAGCATCAGGTAGAGGGCGGCGGCGTCCTCTCCGATGCCGTACCGCTCGGCCACCTCGCCGACCAGGTCGGGCACGGACCGGGCCGGGTCCTGCGGCCACCACAGCCCGTCCGCGTCGCGCTCGCCCGCCACCGGGTTCCCGGGGTCGGCGAGCAGTTCGGCGAAGGACCGGTCGTGGACCAGGCGCAGGGCCCTCTCGACGGCGGTCGGCCGTCGGCCGGGGAACAGCGCCGCCAGGTGGGGGTCGTTCCCGGCCGGGTCGAGCAGGGCGGTCCGGAGGGCGACGTAGGGCGTGGAGCTCGCGACGCCCAGCACGACCGCGCCGTAGCGTTCGAAGCCGTCACCGGTCTCCGTGGGGTCGCCGGCGGCCAGGCGGTACGCCTCCAGGTCGATTTCCCCGCCGAGTGCGAGCAGCAGTCCCGGGTGGGCCAGCCGGCCGCGTATCGCGGTCAGCACGCCGGGCAGGACGGCACGGATCGGGTCGCCGGACGGGAGGCGGTGGGCCAGCCACGCGGCCAGGGGCACCGCTGCCTTCAGGGCATGCTCGTCGAAGCCGGCCGTGTCTTCGGTGGGTTCGGGACGGTAGCGGCCCGCCGTCCAGGTCAGGTCCCGGCTCAGCCGTGGTTCGGCGCTCACGTCGAGGAAGCCGCGCAGTGCCTCGCCCGGTGCCCATCCCCGTGGCTCCACGGTGCGGGCGGCGTCGTGCAGCACCTCCTCGGGGACGGGAGCGCGCCGGCCCAGCCGCTCGTTCCAGACCTCGGCCGCCGCGGCCACGTCGGGGCCGTCCGTCCACAGCCGGGACGGCTCGGTGGGCAGCAGCGCCGCCACGACGGCCCGCAGTGCGCCGATGTCGAGGGACCTCAGCTCGTCCTTGGCGACGCGGGCGTCGGCCGCCTTCACGCCGATCACCTTCAGGGTCGCGGAGGGTACCGCCTCGCGCTTGTCGTCGATCTGCGGCATGCCGGCGAGTACCAGCCGGGCCGTGGTCGGGGTGAGGCCCGTGAGCCGGGCGAACTCCTCGGCGGCCGCGGGGCGCCAGGGTGCCGGGCCGCGTTCGGCGAGCTCGGCCCGGAAGGCGGCGACCCAGCCGGGTGCCCTGGTCGGCTCCGGGACGAAGGGTTCGTCGGACACCAGGGTGTAGGGGGCGGGCGTCTCGAACCGGCCGGACGGATCGTGGTAGACCGCGCCGTAGTGCCTTCCGCCGGTATGGGCCGGGTCGTACTCCCGGACGAACCTGTACCACTCGCCGGCGAAGACGAGGAACGCGCCGCCGCCCAGGTCGAGCACGGCCCCCTTCGTGTAACCCTGCACAGCCTCGGGCCCCTGGAACAGGCTGTGGTCCAGCATCACTCGGACACGACGCCAGTGGCCGGGATCCAGCTCCGTCAGCTCCTGCGCGTCCAGTTCCGTGAGGAAGACTTCCAAGGCCTGCCGGTGCTCCTCCACGGTGGCCTCCGAAGCGGCCCGCAGGGCCAGTACGGCGGGCAGTTCGGGCAGGGCCAGGGCATTCAGGTGCTCCACCGACTCCTGCTTGGCCATGGACAGGTGTACGCGGCCGGCGGGGGACGGTTCGCCCTGACCCTGCACCGACCGGGCGAGCAGGTGCGGGAGCTTGAAGATGCCGTGGTCGAAGTCGTAGTACATGCGCTTGTCGCGCTCGGTCAGGCCGACGCCGTTCAGCGCCGAGGCGAGCAGGCGGTCGCCGAGCGCGGGGCGCGGCTCCTCCGGGGTGGCGCCCTCGGTCTCCAGGTCGAGCCGGGCGCGCGCCGCGTCCAGGACGCGCTGCTGCTCGGCGGCGAACCGCACCACCCCGGTGATGCCCGCGCGCAGCGCCTCGTGGCCGACCTGCGGCAGGAGTGTGCGGACCAGGCCGTCCACCACGTCCCGGCCGTCCTTCTCCGCCCGCTCCTTCCCCCGCTCGTCGTCCTGCTCGGCTTCCAGCGCCGCCACGGCCCCCGTCAGAAGCGCCTGCGCGGTGTCCTCGCCGATCTGGCGGAGCGCGGCGGACCCCTGCGGATCGCGCGGCTGGAGGAAGTGCCAGTAGCGCAGGTGCGGAAGCAGGGCCGTACCCGCGGTGAAGGGGCCGGACCGGTAGCCGTACCCGCTCTCGGCGACCAGCGTGCCGTCGGTGTCGAGCAGCCGGACCGTACCCGACTTGTGGATCACGGCCACCGGCCGGTCGGTGCCGGGGAACACCAGCGCGTGCCGCGGTTCCCCGTCCGCTCCGGGTGGCACGACGACCGAGCGTCCGGCCAGGTCCTCGCCCCGCCGCGAGCCGTCGGGGAGGGTCACCACGCGCCAGCCGAGCACCCCGTCCACCGGAGCGCACACCGGCCCCGGTACGGCGGAGGGGGCGGGCAGCAGCCAGGCATTCCCCAGGGTGCTGCCCTCCGGAGCGGTGTGCAGGGCCCCGTCGATCCACTCCGGTGCGCCGGGCTCGCCCAGCGTGTCGCCGACCGGGTCGTACGCGTGCCAGGTGTACCGCCCGTCCTCCCCGTCCTTCCTGGCCCACACCCAGTACGACGTGCCGTCACCGATCACATGCCGCGTCCCCGGCACGAAGGCGTCTCCTCGGCGCAGCACCCCGCGTCCGGTGGTCCGGCCGCCTCCGGGGAGGGGCAGGGACGCGGGGGCCATGCCCCCGTTGACTCCTCCGCTCCCGTCCACCTCGCAGGGCCACCAGGCGTGGACGTCGCCCTCGACCGCCGTGCGCGGCGAGTCGGTGGTGCCGTGCCAGTACCCCTGCCAGGTGTAGGGGAGGTTGGCTGCGGAAGACAGCCGCCACCAGACGAACAGCCCGCCGTCGACGTACTGGCAGGTGAACGACCCGAACAGGTCCGAAGGGTCCGGGAGGTTGGGCTCATGTGCGAGGACCGTGCCCTCCGCCCCGATCACCCGGGCCTCTCCGCCGGACAGGACGATGAGGTACGGCCAGCCGTCGACGACCCTGATGCCCCGGTCCTTCTCCCGCGACGCGGCGGCCCGCAGGGCCTCGTCCCAGGCGGGCCAGCCCAGTTCGTCGAGGACGCCGGTGCGCAGGGTGCGGGCCAGCGCGGGCGCGATGCCGGTGGCCAGGGCTTCCCGTACCTCGTCGGCGGCGACGGCCAGCACCTCCCCCGGCAGCCAGGACAGGGTGCGCAGGGTGCCGGAGTAGCCGGTGAACGCGGGCAGTTCGCTGGTGAGGTACTTCCGGCTGACCTCCGCCACCCAGGTGGCGAGCATCGGTCGTCCGCCGGGTGACCTGGCCAGGTTGACGACGGTCCGCTCGCTGTCGCCGAAGTTCGAGTCGGGGCAGCTGTGCCGGAACGCCGGATGGAAGCGGGTGTCGGCCGCCAGCGCGAGGAGATCTCGCCGGTGCTCGCAGGCCGCCCAGACGTGCAGGTTGAGCCACCGGCCGTCGCCGGGATCCGCCACCGGTATGTCCAGGGCCAGAAGCTGGTCGAGCAGGTTCACGTCGCCGCCGGGGGGCCGCAAGGCGTCCCCGCGGTCCCGGAGTTCGGCACGCAGCACGTCGGCCATGCGGTCGACCAGCGGATACAGTTCCGGCGGCGCGGCGTGTTTCCTGTCGGTGTCGCACAGGGCCAGGAACCTGCGCACCCATCCGGCCGTGCCGTCGGGGGAACGCACCTCGGCGGGCAGTGCGGCGTCGCACAACCCGGCGGTGGCTCCGGCCTTCTCCAGCAGGTCGAGCCACTGGGGCAGTTCCTCCCGCTCCCACTCCGCGGGCAGCAGCCCCAGCAGCGTGCCGCGGACGGCGGGCTCCCGCCGGGCCAGTTCCAGCAGGGCGGCCCGGTGGGCCTTCCACCAGCCGGGCGGTGCCTTGACCGTGCCGGGCAGCGGCAGCATTTCGCGGAGGTAGGCCATCTCCTCGGCGAGCGCGTTCCTGCCCGCGACCGACTTCGTCAGCCGGCGCAGGTCGGCCGCGCCCGGACTCGACGGCGGCACGCCGTGCGCGGCGAGCCGGACGAAGAGCCCGCGCAGGTGCCGGAAGGCCGTCGCGGCCGGTACGCGGGACGACAGGCCCTTGGCGTAACTGGAGAGGATCTTCGTCGGCACGGCACCGGCCAGGGCGAACTCGAGGAACACCGCGTCCATGCGCGCCTCGTCGAACGGCAGCCCGTGGGCCGTCTCGGCCTTGCGCGCGTTGACGAACATCTGGGACGCGTACGCCGTCTCCTCGGCGGCCAGGAACACCCGGCCCGCCTGCTCGTAGAAGGTCGGCAGGAAGTGCGGTACGGAGCCGGCGAGCCGTTCGCCGATCGACTCATAGGCGGCACGGGCCCGCTTCGGGCTCGATCTCGCCTTCCGCGCCACCTTGTTCATCTCCTCGACCAAGGACATGGCGAGGTGACCGTCCGAGGGACGGTGGACCAGCACCCAGTCGGGGAAGCCCAGGGCGCGGGGCCGGCCGAGACCGACCTCCACCGGCTCGCCCTCGGGTTCGAGGCCGAGGAAACCGGTGCGCGGGCCCTCGGTCTGCTCCTCGGTGGTGAGGCGTACGACGATCCTGCCGTCCAGGCCCGGATGGCGGTAGGCCTGGGTGTACATGGGCACGGCCCGGTCGCCCGCCCCGCTGGTGCCCGGCGGCAGTACCGCACCGGCACGCAGGAGTTCCTCCGGGTCCGCCGGCGCGCCGTTCCGTGTCGTCGGGTCGTTCATGAGCGCGTGCCTTTCCTGGGTGTGCGCTGCCGTCGTGTCGTTCACGCGGCGCCGTCCTCGGTCACGGTGCGGCCCGCGTGCAGGGCCGCGGCCATGCGCATGCCCTCGGACCAGGCCACGGGGCCGACCTCGGACAGCGGCAGGCTCCGGTGGCCGTCCTCGTCGCTCCAGCTGAGGCTGCCGGTCCAGGCCTTCTCCTCGGTGTAGGGGTCGCTCATGCCGACCGAGGCGGTGACGACGCGCCCGCCGTCCAGGATCCGGTCGACGGCACTGTTGCCGGAGACCTTGTAACCGAGGGACGTGATACGGGAGGAGAGGTGGAACCACGAGCGGTACTCGGCGCCGGCGAACTCGCGTACCGAGTGGGCGGGCCCGTCGATGCCGGCGGGCTTGTGCCAGGTGGCTCGGTGGATCTGCTCGACGCCCTGTGTCACGCCCAACTCGGCGGCGAACGTGCGGAGTTCCTCCAGGTCCGGGAGGAGGACGGGGTGGGGCATGGTCACCGTGCGGGAGGCCAGGCGGACGGTCTCGCCGTCGAGGGTGACCACCCGCAGTCCGCCCGAGTCGTCCGCGTCGCGCAGGAAGCCGGTCTCGTCGGGGCCGTCACCGACGACGACGATGTCACGCAGCGCGGACCGCCACGCCTCGTCGGGCCAGAGCCGGGCCAGCAGCCCGGTCGGCACCGGCAGCGAGGACACCATCCAGGTGTCGACCTGTGCCGCGCACTCGGCCGCGTGCCACTCCAGCCACTCGGCGAACCGCTGGAGTTCCCGTACTTCGGGGCGGTCCCGTATCTCCTCCGGCAGAGTTCTCGCCTGCTCCGCCGGGGACGGTCCCGACGCGGACCGCGCCACCACCCTGCCCTCCACCAGAGCGACTTCGTACGTGTCGCCCGCTGCCAGCCAGCCCATGGGTTACTCGCCTCTCCCACCACTCGGAATCCGGCACAGCTCGTCCGGCGACGGCCTGATCGGCGTGCCTCGCTGTGACGACGGTCGAAAGACTAGAGGCACCCACCGACAGTCCATCGGCGCTCGCCGCGGGCCGGGTCGGCGGGGAGGTCCCGGGCAGCGCGGTCCGTCCGGGTGGGCGGTGGAATTCACGCCAGATTGGACGATGGCTGTTTCCGGCCGAACCCCGGACGGGCGAACTCGCTGCCCGGTTCCCCTCGTCCGGCGGGGGGTACGGCCGCTCCGGCCGGCGATGTGCCGTCGTAACCAGGGCAACGGGGCCGCCGGCGTGGGCGTGACGGCCGGCTGCCGTGTTCCGCGGGGCGGACACCGTCCGCCGGAGGGCGTGTGGCTCCGTCGTTTTCGGCCGGGCGGACAGGGCCGTTCCCCTCCTCGAGGGGCACTGGGAACGGCGGATTACGTCCGGTGCGGTTCGCACGTGCGTACGTGTCGTGTTGGTCCGGGGCGGATCAGGGCACACGGCTCGTGGCGCGGGAGGGGTGTGGTCGGCTGCCGCAGGCGCAGCCGCTGACAAGAGGTGGGGGAGATGGTCCGTACTGTCGTGGTGCACGACGAGGAACTGCTGCGATCGGCACTGGTGCAACTGCTCAGATCCGATGTCGCGCTGGAGGTCTCGTCCCTGTCACCCGGCGCCGATCTGCCGGATCACGAGGCGGTGCCGACGGACGTGTGGGTCGTGGACGGTGACTGCCTGCGGGGGCCGGGGCAGGCGCACGACGCGCCCTTCCGCGCGCGGTGCGGGGACCGGCTCGTCGTCCTGGCGACCGCCAAGCGGCCGGGGATCCTCCGCCGGGCGTTCGACGGCGGTGCTCTCGGGCTGGTCGACAAGAACGCCCCGGCGGACCGGCTGATCGCGGCGGTGCACACGGTCGCCAAGGGGGAACGTTTCCTCGACCAGACGCTCACGGTCGCCCTGCTGGAGGGCGCGGAGATGCCGCTGACCACCCGCGAGCTGAGCGTGCTGTCCCTCGCCTCCCAGGGGACGCCGATGGCCGAGATCGCGGCCCGTCTGCACCTGTCCCGGGGAACCGTCCGCAACTACATGGCCACGGCGATCCGGAAGGTGGGCGCCCGTAACCGGGTCGACGCGATACGCATCGTCCAGAGCGCAGGATGGACGTGACGGGCCGTGCGGTGACCCCGTAGCCCGCCCGGGGCGGCCGGCCGCGGTCAGGGCTCCCGGGCCGGGCCGCCGTTCCAGTGGCCCGTCAGGTCGCGGTAGAGCGGTGAGCGTTCCAGCACCTCCTCGTGCGTGCCGCACACCGCCTCCGTCCCGTCCAGCACCAGCACCCGGTCGGCGCGGACGGCCGACGACAAGCGGTGCGCCACCACCAGCAGCGTTCCCGGGCGCCGCGCGAGGGCCTCCTCCGCGCGCGCCTCGGACGCCGGGTCGAGGTGGCAGGTGGCCTCGTCGAGCAGCAGCAGGGACGCGGGGGACAGACAGGCGCGGGCGAGCGCGACGAGCTGCCGTTCGCCCGGGGACAGGTCGGCGGGCCGCACCGGTGCGTCGAGCCCGCCCAGGCGTTCGACCAGCGGCCACAGACCGAGGACCCCGACGGCGGCGTCGAGGTCCGCGCGCTCCGCGTCCGGACGCAGATACGCGAGGTTGTCAGCCACGGTCCCGGAGAAGACGTAGGCCTCCTGGGGCACCAGCACGCGCAGCGCGGCGAGTTCGGCGGGGTCGCGCCCGGTCACCTCCCGGCCGGCCACCCGTACCTCGCCGCCGCTCGGCGCGAGTGTCCCCGCGACCAGGCGGGTGAGCGTCGACTTGCCGATGCCGCTCGGTCCGACGACCGCGAGGTGCTCGCCCGGGGCGACGCGCAGGTCGAGCGAGTCGAGGACCGGTTCCGCGCGGGCGCCGTAGGACAGGGTCACGGACCGCAGCTCCACCGCCGCGGTCGGTCCGCCGGGCGCCGGACGTCCCCCGTGAGCCGGTGGCCGGGCGCCGGCGTCAGCGGGGCCGACGGCCGGACGGCACGCGGCCGGGTGCGCGGGCTTCGGCCGCGCGTGGTGCCCGACCGTCGGCGCCCCCGCCCCCGACCCCGTCGGCTCCGGCTCCGGCTCCGGCTCCGGCTCCGGGCCGATGATCCGGTCGAGGACGACCAGCAGCCGGGCCCCCGCCGCACCGAGCGCGGTCATCAGCGTGTGCAGGGCGGGCAGCAGCGACTGGACGAGATAGGTGAAGGCGCCCAGCAGTGCGCCCGCCGTCACCCCTCGTCCGCGCAACCACGGCACCGCCAGCAGAAGCGCGAGGACGGGCAGCTGACCCGCGACACCGAGCGCCGCCGTGCGCACCGCCGCCCAGCCGGCCAGGACACGGGCCGCCGCGGCGGCCCCGTCGACCAGCTCCGCGCCGCGCCGTGCCGCCCCGGGCCCGGTTCCGCAGGCCGTCAGGTCCCGCAGCGCCGCCCGTGACCGGGCCGCGTGGTCGCCCAGCGCCTCGTCGGCCGCCAGAGCGCGTCGCTGAGCCGCCGCCATGGGCCGCAGCGTCGCCAGGAACAGCGCCAGGCCGGCCGCCAGCGGTGGCAGCACCACCACGAGGAGGGCGGGGTGCAGCGACAGCAGCCCCAGCAGCGCTCCGGCGGCGGTGAAGACGAAGGAACGCAGCGTCAGGACGAGACCGGCGAAGCTGTCCCGGGCGATCTCGACCTGATTCGTCAGCCGGGAGACGGCCGCCCGGTCCGTCCCGCCGGCCCCACCCGGGACGGACCGGGCGAGGGACCGGTCGACCGCACGCCGCACCAGGCCGTCGCGCAGCGGCTCCGTCAATCCGGCCAGCTGGGCGAAGACGCCCCGGATCACCGGGGCACCGAACAGTACGGCGACCAGCGCGATCGCGAGCCACAGCAGCCCCCGGGGCGCGTCACCGGCGAGGAACCCCCGGTCGACGGCGCGGGCGACGCCGTAGCCCACGAGGAACGCCTGCCCGGTCTCGGCCAGCGACCAGAGCGCGAGCCGCGCCAGCACCCCTGTGCGGCGGGCGAGGAAACGGCGGGCGGGCGGCGCGACGCGGCGCAGCGCCCCGGACCCGTCGCCCGTGCCCCGCGCGCCCGCGTCCGCGGCGCGCGTCACGACCGCGCCTCCTCGGGCCGGGGCCGGCGCGTGGTGCTCGCCCCCGGTGCCGCGGTCCCGGTGTCCCCGGCGCCGAAGACCGCCCGGTAGTCGGCCACGTCCCACAGTTCGCGATGGGGCGCGACGGCCCGCACTCCCCCGTCCTCCAGCCAGATCACCAGATCCGCCCGGGCCGCCACCGACGGGCGGTGCGCGACCACCAGCCTGGTTCCGGGCCGCACCGAGTGGCGCAGCGCCCGGTCCACCTCGTGCTCCGTGGCGGTGTCCAGACTGGACGTCGCGTCGTCCATGATCAGCAGCCGTCCGGCGTGCGCGAACGCCCGGGCGAGCCCGAGGCGCTGGTACTCGCCGCCCGAGAGCGGCGCCGCGGACAGCGGGGTGTCGTAACCGCTCGGCAGCCGGCGGACGAAGCCGTCGGCGCCCGCGGCACGGCAGGCCTCCCTGACCTGCTCGGGCGACACCCGCCGGGGGCCGGCGGCGACCGCTTCGGCGACCGTGCCCTCGGCCGGCGCCGGGCGCTCGAAGGCGTAGGCGACCTCGGTGCGCAGCGCCTCCCGGGTCAGCCGGTCGAGGCGGACGCCGTCCAGCAGCACATGTCCCTCGTCGGGGTCGATCAGCCGCCCCGCCACGGCGGCCAGGACGGACTTCCCCGCTCCGCTGCGGCCGACCACCGCGGCGGTGGTGCCGCCCGGCACCCGCACACCGTCGACGCGCAGGACCTGCCTGCCGTCGCGCACCACCCGCACACCGCGCAGTTCGAGATCGCCCGGCCCGGCCGGGGGAAGACGTCGCGTCCCGTGGTCCAGCGCGGGCATGCGTGCCAGCGCCAGGGTCCGGTTCCGCGCCTCGCGGCCCCGCACCACCGCGCCCAGCAGTGACGCGGCGCCGCCGACGCCGGCCGTCAGCTGCGCGTACCGGCACACGGCGAGCAGCTCGCCCACGCTCAGGGCGCCCGACGCGAGGCGCAGGCCGCCGACGGCCGTGGCGGCCAGGGTGAGCAGGGGTACCAGGACACCGCTCCGGCCCAGGGCCCGTCCGTGCAGCGCCCACATGCGCCGGCCCAGGGCGTCGAGTTGCGTCAACGGCTCGAGCACGCGCGCCCGTTCACGGGCTCCGGTCCCCGCGGCGGCGATCGTCGCCGCGCCCTCCAGGGCCTCCAGCAGCCGGGACGCGAGCTGTGACTGCGCGTTCTGGTAGGCGGCCACCGAGGCACCGGTGTCGCGGGCGAAGGTCCGCAGCACCAGCGCCAGGGCGGGCAGGCCGGCCAGTACGCAGGCCGCCACCCACACGTCGACGACGGCCAGCGCCGCGAGCGCGCCCACCGGCGTGACCATCGAGGCCGCCAGCGCCGCCCGGGCGGCCGGGGCGCCGCCCGCGTCGGCGGCGTTGAGGGTCAGGCGGGTCCCGACGTCCCCCGGGGTGAAGGGCCGCGCGCGGTCCGGTACGGCGCGCAGCAGACCGTCGAAGGCGCGGGAGCGGACGGATGCCGTCCACACGGCGTTGCAGCGGCCGGTGAACAGGGAGGTGAGGCTGTCGAGCAGCAGTTCGCCGACGAGCAGCGCGGCACTCAGCGCCAGCCAGCGTCCCGCGGCGCCGTCGGCTCCGCCGGTGCCGTCGCGCAGGAGCAGATCCAGTGTGCGGCCGAGGGCGAAGGGCTGGGCCACCGTCGCCGCGGCCGCTCCCACCGAGCACAGCAGGACCAGTACCTCGGGCGCGCGCCCCGGCACCGTGCCGCCGGCTCCGTCCCGCGTCCTGCCCGTCCGCCGCGCCCGGAACCCGGTCGTCGGCACCAGCCGGTCTCCTTCCGTCCGTCCACCGTGACCGGACACCGGCCGCCCCGGCGTGCCGGGTGGCCGGTGTCCGCCGAAGCGGGCACCGGCGCCCCGGGTGAGAACCCGGGGCGCCGGAACCGAGCGACGTGACTCACCGCGTCACCGCGGCGGTCGACACCCGCGTCAGTTACAGGTGGTGACGCTCAGGCTGCTGTCGCCGCAGAGCAGCAGGCTCGCGCGGCTGCCGGTCTCGACGTCGCCCATGGCCTCTTCCTTGGGGGTCTCCATCGACTGCAGGTCGAGCAGGTTCATGACATCTTCCTTTCGTAGGACAACGGATTCTCTTGCATCACGACCCCGGGTGGGGCCGAGTCATGGGGCCGCCTGCGTGCGCGGCGGCGGAAGGAACGGCAGCCCGGCGGACGGGACGCCGTGGACGGAGGCGACGGCCAGCAGGCACCCCGCCGTGCCCGTGGACAGGTCCATGGACAGGCGCATCATCTGCTCACCGGGGAAGGCGAGCCGGTCGCGGTAGGCCATGGCGTGCCAGGACAGCGCGTCGAGCTGGCGCCGGACGGCCTCCGGACCGGTGCCGGGCACCTCGGCCGTCGTGCGGCCGAGGTACAGCACCATCCCGGCCACACCCCGGTACAGGCCCGGCTGGGCGTAGAACATGGCCTGCGCCGCGGCCACGATCTCGCCTCTCGCCCGCGCGAACTCCTCGTCCTCCCGGTGCGCCAGGTAGTCGTCGAGCACCATGCCGATGCCCACGCTGCCCGCGCCCAGGTAGGGCATGGTGCGCCAGCCCTCGTCCACCTGCAGGGCGCCGCCCGCGCCGCGGACGCAGCGGGCGAGGTCCCGGCGCAGGGCGTCCCGCGCGAGGTCGAGCAGGGCGGGGTCCCGGTCGCGTTCGTACAGCCGCAGGAAGAGCAGGGCGCGTCCCGCGGCTCCGTACAGCAGTCCCGCGCGGCCCCGGCCGGTGTTCCCGTCCCCGGCCGGCCCGCCCCGGGCGGTCAGCTCGGCGCAGCGCCGGGCCGCCGCGTGCAGGGCGGTCTCCCCGGTGGCCGCGGCCAGCGAGTCCAGTGCCAGGCCCAGTCCGGCGGTGCCGCTGTGCAGGTCCGGGGCCAGGTGGTCGAAGGGCTGGTCGAGGAGCAGTTCGGCGAGGTCGAGGGCGCGGTCGCGGTGGCCGAGGTGCTCCAGCGTCCAGGCGAGGCCGGCGAGCCCGTCGTGGAAGCCGGGCGGCATGCCGGACGGTGGCTGCTTGGTCCGCTCCAGCAGCCACTCCTCCCCGTCCTCGTCCCTGCCCGCGCCGCTCCCGGCCAGGGCGTACAGCACTCCCGCCGCGCCGTGGCCGAAGGCCAGTCCGCCGCCGGCGGTGGCGAACTGCGCGATGTCGCCGGGGAAGAGGCGGTCGGTGCGGGACGGTGTCGCCGACGCGCGGATGGCGGCGGCCATCGAGTCCCGGCTGCGGGGCCAGTCGTCCGGCCGGACCGGCACCACCGGCCCGTCCGTCCGGCGCGCCGCCCGGGCGCCGGTGGGGGCGGTGGTGCCGCCCGTGATCTCGTCGACCGCCGCGTCCAGGAAGGCCCGGTCCACCGGGAACTGCCCCGCCACCACGTCGGCGAGATGGGCCGCCTTGCGCCGGTCCAGCGCCAGCAGGCTGGTGAGCGGGAGGAACAGCGCGAGCCGCAGACAGGCCAGCGCGTACCGGTCCACCGCGACACCCCGCCGGTCGGACGGCGCCACGAACCCCGGGTTGGCGACGGTCTGCCGGCCGGCTTCGCCGACCTGGTGCGCCGCCTCGAAGTCCAGCAGGACGACGCTGTCGTCCTCGCGGAGCATGATGTTGAACAGGTGCAGGTCGTTGAAGACCACGCCCCGGGCGTGGACGTCCTCGACGGCGCGTTCCACCCGCGCGTGGACGTCGAGGGCCCAGGCCGTGTACTCGGCCAGCCGCTCCTCACCGGGGTCGGCCTCGATGAGCGGGTGGCGGCGGGCGAAGAAGGTGTTGAGCGGCTTGCCGTCGATGTACTCAAGGACCAGGAAGTGGTGCTCCCCGACCGTCAGGTGGTCGAGCACCTCGGGTGTGCAGTCGAGGCCGGACAGCCGCTCCAGCGCCCGGCGTTCGCGGTGCAGCCGGGTCACGGCGTCCGCGCCGTCGGCCGCCAGACCGGCGTGCGGACGGGCCTCCTTGAGGACGACCCGCTCCCCGGTGCGGGAGTCACGGGCGAGGTAGACACCGCCGCCGTTGGAGAAGTGCAGCGCCGACTCGACGGCGTAGGGCAGGCCGCCCACGGTCAGCGCGTCCCGGGCCTTCAGGTGCGGGCGCAGGAAGGCCGGCGGATCCACCCAGTCCGGCACGCGGAAGACGGGGCCGCGCAGGTCGGGCACCAGCACTCCGTCGGGCCCTGTCACGGCCGGCCGCAGCTCGCCCTGCGCGTCGTAGCAGTCGCGCCGGGTGAAACCGCCGTACCGGACGTGCACAGGTCCTTCGCCGAGCCGCAGATCGCTCAGGATGTACGGTCCGGGTTCGCCCGCCAGCAGCTCCGACAGCTCGCCCGCGAGCCGTTCGAACCGCGCCTCGTCCGCCGGGTACACGGTGATGAACTTGCCGCTGCCCGCCCGGTCCGCGTACTTGGCGTTGCGCTGGTGCAGCAGGTAGCGGCTGGGGACGAACTTGAAGGCCGTGCCGCCGGCGACGCAGTGCCGCCACACGCGCTCGAGCACGGACTCGGCGTTGTCGAGACAGGCGGAGACGTGGATCTTCCAGCCCTGGTCGGGCAGTTCGGCGTCGACCGGACGCAGGGCGAGCCAGTCCCCGCTCTCGTTGCGCTGCCATCCCTGCGGGACGGGCCACGAGGCCGCGGCGTACCGGGAACCCCCGGTGCCGGCCGGGGAGACGGTGCGGTGCGGAGCGTCGTAGAAGTACGGGTCCGCGTCGCAGTACACGGCATAGCCCTTGTTCACGCCGGCTCCTTCCCACCGATCGCTGACGGGCATGACGCTGTCACGCGGCGTACCGCCTCGCACAGTCACCGCTGTCATCACTCCGGCGTGCGGAACGCACGGGTAACTTCGTCCGTCAAGCCCTCGACCTCCTCCGCGCCGAGGGCCTCGTGGACCGTCTCCCCGGCGTCGGCACGGTGGTCGTCGCCCGGAAGTGCCCCCACGGCCTCGGCCGTTTGACGGGCCTCGCGGAGACCTGCGCGAACACGGTCACGTCACCAACGAGGTCCGCACCATGGCCCCGTACCCGCTCCCGTCGTCGAACGCCGGCTCCGCAGGGCCGCTGCGGCGGCCCTGCCCCTGCACCGGGCCACCGAGGACGCCCGAACGGCCCTGGCCACGGCGGTGACGGACCCGGACGCGGACGTCAGGGCCTACGCGGCCCGGGCCCTGTGAGGGCACCGCTGTGCCGGTGACGTCCCAGGGCCCGGTCACCGCCCCGGAGCCGTCAGCGATCACGTGGGGCGTCGTGGGCTCCCGGCGCCGGCGAAGGGGACCTGAGCGGTGGGCCCCGCATCCGCCGCCGTGCGGAAGGGGTGGGTCCACAAGCCCTGTGCCGCGAGTTTCGGCAGGACGCCCTCGCCGAACCAGTACGCCTCCTCCAGGTGCGGGTACCCGGAGAGCACGAACTCGTCGATGCCGAGCCGGTGGTACTCGGCGATCCGCTCGGCCACCTCGGTGTGGCTGCCGACCAGCGCCGTGCCCGCGCCGCCTCGTACCAGCCCGATGCCGGCCCAGAGGTTCGGGTGGATCTCCAGGTCGTCGCTGCTGCCGCCGTGCAGGGCGAGCATCCGCTGCTGCCCCTCGGACTCGCTGCGAGCGAGCCCGGCCTGGACGGCCCGTACGGTCTCCGTGTCGAAGCCGGCCAGCAGCCGCCGGGCCTCCGCCCACGCCTGCTCGCTCGTGTCCCGGGTGATGACGTGCAGACGGATGCCGAAGCGGACGCCGCGGCCCTCCTTCTCGGCCAGCGCCCGGATCCAGGCGATCTTCTCGGCGACGGCGGCCGGCGGCTCGCCCCAGGTGAGGTAGACGTCGACATGCCGGGCGGCGATCTCCCCGGCGATCGGCGAGGAGCCGCCGAAGTACACCTCGGGGACCGGGTCGGGCACCCGGGCCAGCTTCGCGTCCTCGACCTGGAGGTGCTCGCCGACCAGGTCGACGGTCCTGCCCTGCCACAACTCCCGGACGATCTGCAGGAATTCTCCGGTACGGCGGTAACGGCCGTCCTTGTCGAGGAAGTCGCCGTAGGCGCGTTGCTCGTGACCTTCGCCGCCCGTGACGACGTTGAGCAGCAGCCGTCCGCCGGTCTGCCGCTGGAAGGTGGACGCCATCTGCGCGGCGAGCGTGGGTGAGACGAAGCCGGGCCGGAAGGCGACCAGGAACTTCAGTCGCTCGGTGTTCTGGCTGACCATCGCGGTGGTGAGCCACGCGTCCTCACACCAGGCACCGGTGGGGGTGAGCGCGCCGACAAAACCGAGGTCCTCGGCGGCGCGGGCGATCTGGCTCAGGTAGGCGACCGTCGGCGGCCGGTCGCGACCGGACTGCGTGGCGGGGGTGCCGTGGCCGCCGCCGACGACGTGGCGGCTGTCGCCGTTGGTGGGCAGGAACCAGTGGAAGGTGAGGGACACGTGGGGGTCTCCGTTCGAAGGGGCGTCGGTCTACAGCAGTCCGTGCCGGGGCGGCCGGGTGCCGTTCAGCACGTAGCGGCCGATGTGCTGGACCTTCCAGCGGGCCGGATCGTGCAGGGTGTGGGTGCGGGCGTCACGCCAGTGGCGGTGCAGGCCCAGGGAGTCGAGGGCGGCGCGGGTGCCGGCGACCTCGAAGAGAGCGCTGCCGACCTCCACGGCGGCCTCCGCCGCGGTCACCTTGGCCGCGGCGACCGCGATCGACGCCTCGGCGGCGGAGTCGTCGGTCAGGTCGTCCCGGGCGGCGTCGACCGTCCGGGCGGCCTCGCGCAGCAGTGCCTGCGCCGCCCTGACCCGGAGGTCGAGCTCGCCGAACCGCTGGACGAGCAGCGGGTCCTCCGCGGCCGTCTCGAACCCGCTCTCGAACCACGGCCGGCTCCTCGTGCGGACGAAGTCCACGGCCTCCGCGAGCGCGCCGGAGGCGATGCCCGCGTCGATGGCGGCGTGCAGCAACTGGGCGACCGCCCCGTGGAGTTGGGGGCCCTGGAAGGTGAGGTGGTGCGGCACGACCCGGTCGGCGGGGACGGGCACCGACTCCAGGCGGACGGTTCCGCTGGCGGTGGTGCGCTGTCCCATGCCGTCCCAGTCGTCCACGACCGTGAGGCCGGGCGCGTCGTGCGGTACGTACGCCACGTGCAGGGTGTCGTCGTCGGCACGGGCGAGGACGGGGATCCAGTGGGCGAACAGCGCGCCCGTGGAGTAGTGCTTCACGCCGTCGAGGACGTACGACCCGTCCGGGCGTCGCGCGAGCCTGGTACGGATGTCCTGCACGTGCTTGGTGCCCGCCTCGGACTGGGCGTTGCCGAATCGCTTGCCGCGCAGCACCTCACCGAAGAAGAACTTCTGCTGCTCGTGCGTCCCCTGCCGGCGCAGCACGTTGACGTAGACGAAGTGGCTCTGCGGGATCTGGGCGAGGCTGGCGTCGGCGGCGGCCAGCAGCCGGAAGACCTCGGCGAGCGTCTCCGCGCGGACGTCCGCACCGCCGAACTCGGCCGGGACACTCACGGCCAGCAGCCCGGAGGCGGAGAGCCGTTCCAGCTCCGTGTGCGGCAGCCGGCGTACCGCGTCCCGCTCCGCGGCGTCCTTGCGGAAGTCCGCGGCCAGATCGGCGGCGACGGCGAGGGCCTCGCCGTCGCCACCGATCACGACCGGGGCGCTCATCCGGTGGCCGCCAGCAGTGCCGTACGACCGCCCAGCGCGAGCGAGAACTGGTCCGTGACCTGGGCCAGCGCCTCGGCCGAGCCCGGCGCGACGATCAGCGAGCCGTCGTCGCCCACGGTGAGGTCCTTGTCGAGGGTGAACCAGCCCGGGACGATGTGCGTGGCACCCATGGAACTCAGCACGGGGCGCAGGGCGTAGTCGATGGCCAGGACGTGGGCGGTGGAGCCGCCCGTGGCCAGCGGCAGCACCGTCTTGCCGGCCAGCGCGTACTGGGGGAGCAGGTCCAGCAGGGACTTCAGCAGCCCGGAGTAGGCGGCCTTGTAGACGGGGGTACCGACCACGACCCCGTCGGCCTGCTCGACCAGGGCGGTGGCCCGGATGATCTCCGGGTGCCGGAAGTCCGCCCCGAGCAGGGCCTCGGCGGGCAGGGTCCGGACGTCGAACGGGATCACCTCGTGCCCCTGCGTGGTGAGCCGGTCGTCCAGGTGGCGCAGCAGTCGGGCGGTGCGGGAGGTGGCGGACGGACTGCCGGAGATGGAGAGGATGGTGGCCATGCGAGGACCTTTCAGGAGTACCAGGTGGGCTGCGGCAGTTCGCCGGTGAGGACGTGCCGGCCGATCTCGCGGCGCTTGTAGGCGACCGGGTCGTGGAGCGAGTGGGTGCGGACGTTGCGCCAGAAGCGGTCGAGGCCCTCCGCGGAGGCGGTGGCACGCGCACCGGTCACCTCGAAGATGCGATTGGTGATGTCCAGGGCCACGTCGGTGGCGCGGGTCTTCACTGCGGCCACCCGGACCTCGAACTCGCCCCGGGCCTGTTCGGTGACCGCGTCCGGGTCGTCGTGCAGCTTCTGCCCCTCGGCGGCCACGGCGTCGGCCAGGGCCTCGACGGCCCACAGCTTGGCGGTGAGGTCGCCGTAGATGTCGATGACGTACGGCTCGTCGACGGCGTGCTCGTGGCCGCCGTGCAGCCAGGGCCGTGACTTGGTCCGGGTGTAGGTGGCGGCGGTCTCCAGTGCGCCGGCGGCGATGCCGAGGTAGAAGTTGACGAAGACGAGCTGGATGGTGGGCACGTTGAGGGTGTTGTAGACGCGCGGCTGGAACCGCTTGTCGACGTAGCCCGCCGCGGCCGACCAGGGGACCCGTACGGCGTCGAGGGTGACGCCGCCGCTCTCGGTGAGGCGCTGGCCGATGTTGTCCCAGTCGTCGTGGAAGGTCACGCCCTCACTGTCGGACGGGACGATGGCGAAGACGTGGTCGTCGGTGCCGGCCAGGACGCCTTCCAGCACGGTGACGTCGGAGACCTTGCTGCCGGTGGAGAAGGACTTGCGGCCGGTGAAGGTGAGCGTGTCGCCCTCGTCCCTCACCACCACGTCCTCGTCGCGCGGGTTGACCGCGCCGCCGAAGAACCACTGGTTGCGAGCGGCCTCGGCCTCTACGTGCTCCCACTGCTCGCGGGTGCCGACCAACCGGGCGGCCCAGTTCCACAGGTAGTGGTAGCCGAGCAGCTGGCCGATGGAACCGTCCGCCTTGGCGACTTCGCGGACGACACGGTAGGCAGTGGGCCAGTCCTGGCCCCCGCCGCCGTGCTCGACGGGGCCGAGGAGGGTGACCAGGCCGGACTCCTTCAGCAGCCGGACCTCGGCGTACGGGGTGGCGGCGGTCTTGTCCCGGGCGGCGGCGTCGGAGGCGAGGATGGCGGCGACCTCGGCGGCGCGGGCGATCCAGCCGGCGGCGTCGGTCGGGGCGGGGACGGTCTTCCAGTCGGCCGGTGCGGCGGTGCTCATGGGGATACCTCTCTTACTGTCGGTGTCGGTCACGGGTGGTCAGGCGCGGGCGGCGGCGGGCTCGGACTCGGGCTGCCGGGCCTCCAGTTCGCGTACGAGGGGCAGCACCCGCTTGCCGAAGTACTCGACCTCCTCCAGGTAGTGCAGGAAGCCGAGGAGGAAGAGGTCGACGCCGAGCCGCTTGTAGGCGACGATCCGCTCGGCGATCTGCTCGGGTGTGCCGATGAGGCCCGTGCGGAAGCCGTCGTTGTACTGGACGAGGTCCTCGAAGTTCGAGTCCTGCCACATGCCCTTGCCGTCAGCGGTGGACTGCCCGGCCTGCTGGACGGCGTCCCGGAAGCCGTGCACGGCCGGGGTATCGGCCTTGGCGACGATCTCGCGGAGCGTGTCGCGGGCCTCGGCCTCGGTGTCGCGAGCGATGAGGAAGCCGTTGAGGCCGAACTTCGGTGGCGTACGGCCCGCTTGGGTGGCGGAGGCGCGGACGTCGGCGATCTGCTCGGTGACGCCGTCGAAGTCCTTGCCGTTGCTGAAGTACCAGTCGGAGACGCGGCCCGCCATGGCGCGGGCGGCGGTGGAGTTGCCCCCCTGGAAGATCTCCGGGTGCGGACGCTCGGGGGTGTTCAGCGGCTTGGGCTTGAGGGAAAAGTCGCGCACCCGGTAGAAGTCACCGGCGAGTTCGGCGTGGTCCTCGGTCCAGATGGTGCGCAGGGCGGTGATGAACTCCTCCGCGCGCCGGTAGCGTTCGTCGTGCTCCAGCCAGGGCTCGCCGAGGGCGGTGAACTCGCCCTTGAACCAGCCGCTGACGACGTTGACGGCGAAGCGGCCGCCCGACAGGTGGTCGGCGGTGGCGCCGAGCTTGGCGAGGACCCCCGGGTGCCAAAGGCCGGGGTGGACGGCGGCGATGACCTTCAGCCGCTCGGTGGCAAGCAGCAGGGCGAGGCTGAAGCTGGTCGACTCGTGCTGGTACTCGGCGCCGTAACTGGCCATGTAGCGGACCTGGCTGAGGGCGTAGTCGAAGCCGTTGTTCTCGGCGAGGACGGCCAGTTCGCGGTTGTAGTCGTAGCCCCAGTCGGTGCGCTGCTCGATGGTGCTGGTGACCAGGCCGCCGCTGACGTTCGGCACCCAGTAGGCGAAGCGGGCGGGGTCGGGTCCGGGGATTGCGGGCATGGGGAAACTCCTGGCATGAGTACGCACGCGCAAGGGGCTCGTGCGTGGCAGGGAAACATGTTCAGTGACCGGGATCCGGACGTGCGGGGACGACGTTCCCGGGAAAAGCCGAAATCACCGCGGACAACGGCTTGCAGTGGAATTCACGAAGAAAGATCAGCGCGAGTGCGAGGGTTTCCCTCGGATGCGCTCAGATCCGACAGCGACAGCAGGAGCTGGAGACACGCGCAAGGTCGACGTGGCGTCGCCGCGTGAGGTCCTGTCGCTTCATGTCATCGATCAAAGCAGCGGGGAGTCCGGCCGGTCAAGAATGCCCGAGCTGATTCCACATGCTGAGAGCAGGAATTCACGAGGTTGTGACAGGGGTTCCCTTGAACCCGGTCGGCGGCGATGGGCAGCCTCGCTGTCGTGCGTATAGAACAGCTTGAATACCTCGCGGCCGTCACCCGGTCGGGTTCACTGCGGCGGGCCGCGGAGGAACTGCACCTGTCCCAGCCGGCGCTCAGCGAGACCGTGCGCAATCTGGAGCGCGAGCTGGGCGTGGACCTGCTGGAGCGCAAGCGGTCCGGGGCGAAGGTCAGCGACGAGGGCCGGGAGCTGCTGCCGCACATCATGGGCGTACTGGACGCGGTCGACCGGCTGCGCAGCGCGGCCGGCGACCAGCATCGCATCAGCCGCATGGTCCGGCTCGGCACGGTCAACACGGCCACCGTTCCCCTGGTGATCCCGACCGTGCGGGAGTTCCGGGCCGCGCACCCGCGCACCCAGGTCGAGCTGGTCGGCGCGCAGCAGTCCGAGATCCATCGCGGGCTCCTGGAGGGCGCTTTCGATCTGGGGCTGGTGAACTACCTCGAGGGCGACGACCTGCCGCCCGGCTTCGAGACCACCGAGTTGCTGCGCGGCCGGCCGGTGGTGTGCGTGCGCCCGGACAGTCCACTGGCCACCCTGGAGACGGTGGACGCGGACAGCCTCCTGGCCGAGCCGCTGGTCGTGATGCGGTCCGGCTACGTCATGCACCGCTTCCTGCACCGGCTGCTCGACGGCCGTACGCCGTCCTTCTCGTACTCCACAGACGGCGCCGAGATGGGCAAGCTGATGGTCGCCGAGGGCCTGGGAGCCACGGTGCTGCCCGACTTCAGTGTCATCGGCGATCCCCTGGAACGGCGGGGCACGATCACCGTACGGCCGCTCGCCGGGGACGCGACCGACGTGCTGCTGGTTCTGCAGCGCCGACACTCCGGTTCCCTCCCGTGGGCCGTCCGCGATCTGCACGCGCTGTTCGTGCGCAACGCCCGTGCGTACCGCGCCCCTTCGTGAAGCGAACGGCCGAGCTGGTGCGCGCATGCCCCTGTGTGGTTACCTGACTCCATGACCGTGCTCGTGACCCGCCGCCACGTCGACTACGTGCGTGTCACCACCACGGGTTGTTCCGCCGTGAGTTGACTTCGTCCTCCGGCGCCCGACCAGCCTTTTCCCACTGTGTCGCGCTGACCGCTGCTGCGGCCCCCCGGGCTCCTCCCTCCGCCCGCGAGCGGCCGCCCCTGTCGCAGGGGGTTCTGGACGGTACCGGCCTCCTTGTCCCCTCTCTCCCCTCTCTGACCATCAGCGCCGTATTCCGCAGGAGTGCACATGACCGTCCAGGATTCCTCCACCGACATCGGCACCTTCGCCACGGAGTGGGAGGCGTGGCACCGGCGAAAGGATTCCGCCCTCGCCCATGAGCACGGATTCCTCGCCGTCACCGGCCTGCACTGGCTGGCCACCGGCCCCCAGCGCTTCCCCGACGCACCCGGCACCTGGTCGACGGGCGAGGACGGCGTCACCGTCGTGCTCGGCGAGGGGGAGGAACTCGTCGTCGACGACGCCGTGGTGCGCGGACGGCACGCTTTCGGCGTCATCCCGGAACGCGGCGGCGTCAACGCCGTCTGGGGGGACGCGGTGATCGAGGTCGCCAAGCGCGGCGGCCACGACCTGATCCGGCCGCGGCATCCGGAGCATCCGCTGCGCACCGAGTTCACCGGGACACCCGCGTACGCGCCGGACCCACGCTGGGCGGTCACCGGCACGTACCTCCCGTTCCCCGGGCCTCGGCCGACCACCGTGGGCGCCGCCGTCGAGGGGCTGCAGCACGTCTACGACGCCCCCGGTCGGATCCGCTTCCGCATCGAAGGCCGCACACTGGGTTTGACCGCGTTCAACGGGCACGCACCGGGCAGCCTCATGGTGCTGTTCACCGACGCGACATCGGGCGTGACCACGTATCCGGCCAACCGCGCCCTGCACATCGACGCACCGGGGCCCGACGGCACCGTGGTGCTGGACTTCAACCGCGCCACCAACCTGCCGTGCGCCTACACCGACTTCGCGACCTGCCCGCTGCCGCCCGCCGAGAACCGGCTCCCGGTCGCGATCGAGGCCGGTGAGAAGATCCCCCACGAGCGGAGTTGAGGCGCTCGTACGAACAGTGAACCGTCGCCCTGTCGCGGGCGGCAGGATGACCCCGTGTTTGTCGTGATCGGCGGCCTGCCCGTCACCGGGAGGACCACGCTCGCCCGTCTACTGGCTGCGGAGATCGGCGCGGTTCACGTGCGCGTGGACACCATCGGGCAGACCCTGGTCCGCTCCGGTCTGGCCCGGTACCCGGTCGGTCCGGCGGGCTACGTCATCGGGTACGCCCTGGCCGAGGAGCATCTGCGGCAGGGTCTGACCGTGAGCGCGGAATCGGTGAACCCTCTGGCGGTGACGCGGAACGCCTGGCGTGGTGCGGCCGAGCGGGCGAATGTCCCCTCCGTCGAGGTGGAGGTGGTCTGCTCCGATCCGGTCGAGCACCGGCGGCGCGTGACGTCGCGATCGGTCGACGTCCCGGACCTGCCGCTGCCCGACTGGCAGCACATCCTCGACCGGGAGTACGAGCCGTGGGACCGGGACCGTGTCGTCGTCGACACCGCGGGACAGGATTCAGAGGCGTCGTCGGCCCTGCTGCTGGGAGCTGTGCTGTCGGCGGCTGCCGGTGGATCCGAATAGCAGGACCCAAGTTCCAGAGAGTGGACGCCCCTTGGTGAAGCGCTGCGGCTGCTGTACAAATGGGCCATGGTTCCCGAGCCCTTGGTGCGACGCCTGGTCATCGACCTGTGTCGGCGCCCGGGCTCGTGTTGTTGCTGACCCGGCCTTTCTGACGCGCCCCGGCATCCTTCCGCGCAGGGCGCCTGTCCGTTCCGTTCAGCATCACTCTCGCTCGGGGCCGGCCGCCCATGTCTGTCGACGGCAGCTGCTCATGTCCCGGCGCCCATGGAGGACGCCCGTGTCCGCAACTTCCCGTCTGTCCAAGCCTGATCACTCCGCGGCGCCCGCCGACGTGCTGCCCGAGCCTCGCTCGTCCGTAGGCAGCTTGGGGGTGCGCGTGCGCCATGCCGCGCTGCCGTTCGGCTCGCTCCTGCTGTTCCTCGTCCTGTGGCAGCTTCTGGCGGCGAGCGGGACGTGGAGCGAGACACTGGTCCCGCCGCCCGCCAAGGTGTGGGACGCGTTTATCAACGTGTCCACGACGCACGACGGCGTGCGCGGATACAACGGCACCTACCTCATCGAGCACCTGGGAATCAGCTTGCGGCGCATCGCGATCGGAGCCGGCATCGGCATCGCACTCGGGGTGCTGTTCGGGCTGCTCATGGGCACCGTCGGCTGGCTGCGCTCGCTGTTCGAGCCCTGGATCACCTTCCTGCGGACGCTGCCGCCGCTGGCGTACTTCTCGCTGCTCATCATCTGGCTGGGCATCAACGAGGAGCCGAAGGTCACGTTGCTGGCGGTCGCCGCATTCCCGCCCGTGGCGGTGTCCACCACCACGGCCGTCGCGGCCGTACCGAAGAGCCTGGTCGAGGCCGCCCGTGCGCTCGGTGCGTCGCATGGGGACGTCGTCAAGGACGTCGTCGTCCCGTCCGCCCTGCCGGAGACGCTCACCGGGGTCCGGCTCGCCGTGGGTGTGGCCTACTCCTCCCTCGTCGCCGCCGAGTTGGTCAACGGTCTGCCCGGCATCGGCGGCATGGTCAAGGACGCCGCCAATTACAACAACACCCCGGTGGTCCTGGTCGGCATCATCGCCATCGGCGTCTCCGGCCTGATCATCGACGGTCTGCTGCTGCGGCTCGAACGCGCCGTCGTGCCGTGGCGCGGCCGCGCGTAGGACCGCCCGTACCCGTAGCACTCCCCTCCCCTTGCACAGAAACGGCTCCGTCATGTCCCGTGTCCCCCAA
Source organism: Streptomyces sp. NPDC044984 (assembly GCF_040646935.1). Lineage (NCBI taxonomy): Bacteria > Bacillati > Actinomycetota > Actinomycetes > Kitasatosporales > Streptomycetaceae > Streptomyces > Streptomyces sp. NPDC044984. The sequence goes on along the minus strand of NZ_JBEZBE010000037.1, from coordinate 8,744 downwards.
GGTCCGTCCCGCCGTCTCCTCCTCGCCGGCGCCCTGGCCGCCGTATCCGCGGCCGTCACCGGCTGCTCCTCGGACAGTGAGGCGTCAACGTCCGGCGGCTCGAAGCGGCTGCGCATCGGCTACTTCGCCTTCCCCAGCGGCGACTTGATCGTGAAGAACAGGAAACTGCTGGAGAAGGCGCTGCCGGACTACAAGATCACCTGGATCAAGTTCGACTCCGGCGCCAGCGTCAACCAGGCGTTCATCGGCGAGTCCCTCGACATCGCCGCGCTGGGCTCCAGCCCGTTCGCCCGCGGGGTGTCCGGCAGCTCGCCCATCCCGTACAAGGTGGCGTGGATCCTCGACGTCGCGGGCGAGAACGAGGCCCTCGTGGCGCGCAAGGCCACCGGCATCACCGACGTCGCCGGGCTCAAGGGCAAGAAGATAGCCACTCCCTTCGCCTCCACCTCGCACTACAGTCTGCTGGCGGCGCTGGAGACGGCGGGCCTCAAGCCGTCCGACGTCCAGCTCATCGACTTGCAGCCGCAGCTGATCCTCGCCGCCTGGCAGCGGGGCGACATCGACGCCGCCTATGTCTGGCTGCCCACTCTGGACGAGCTGCGCAAGACGGGCACTCAGCTCACCAGCAGCACGGAGATCGGCGCGGCGGGCAAGCCGACCCTCGACCTGGCCGTCGTCTCGGACGAGCTGATCGCCAGGGACCCACGGGCGATCGACGCCTGGCGCAAGGCGGAGGCCGAGGCGCTGCGTCTGCTCAAGTCCGACCCCGACGGCTCGGTCGAGGCCGTCGCGGCCGAGCTCGGCATCAGTGTCGCGGATGCCAGGGCACAGCTCGCGCAGGGGGTGTTCCTCACCCCGGAGCAGGTGGCCTCCGCCGACTGGCTGGGCACCGAGGGCAGCCCGGGCAAGCTGCTCACGTACGTGACCGACACCGGCCGGTTCCTGGCCGACCAGAAGCAGATCGACGCCGCACCGTCCGAGGACGTCGTCCGCAAGGCGTTCTATCTCAAGGGGCTGTCCGATGTCCTCAAGTGAGCTCACCCAGGCCGTGGAAGAGGCCGACTCCGCGCGCGCCGGTTCCGTCCGTCTCGACCACGTCACCCACCGGTACGGCCGGGGCGGCGAGGCCTTCACCGCCGTAGGGCCTGTCGACCTGACCGTTCCGGCCGGGGAGTTCCTGGTCCTGGTGGGTGCCTCCGGCTGCGGCAAGAGCACCCTGTTGCGGCTGATCGCCGGGTTCGAGCGGCCCACGCACGGCTCGGTGCGGGTCTCCGGCACCGAACCGCGGCCCGGCAGGGCGGCCGGGGTGGTGTTCCAGACGCCGCGGCTGTTCCCGTGGCGGACCGTACGGGGCAACATCGACCTGGCGCTGCGGTACGCGGGTGTGGACCGCGCCCGATGGGCCGAGCGACGCGCGGAGTTGCTGGCCCGGGTCGGTCTGGAGGGCACCGAGAAGCGGCGTGTCTGGGAGATCTCCGGCGGTCAGCAGCAGCGCGTCGCCATTGCCCGGGCCCTCGCCGCCGAGAACCCGCTCTTCCTGCTCGACGAGCCGTTCGCGGCGCTGGACGCGCTGACCCGGGAGCGGCTTCAAGAGGACGTCCGCCGGGTGACCGAACGGACCGGGCGGACCTCGGTGTTCGTGACGCACTCGGCGGAGGAGGCGGTGTTCCTCGGCTCCCGCATCGTGGTGCTGACCAAGAGCCCGGGCACCGTGGCCCTGGACCTGTCAATCACCCTGCCGCGCGGCGACGTCGACGCCGAAGAGCTGCGCAGCTCAGGCGAGTTCGCCGAGCTGCGCGCGCAGGTCTCCCACGCCGTCAAGGCCGCCGCGACGGTCTGATCCCTTTGAGGGCCGCCGGGCTGCGCGCGGGAAGCCCGGCGGCGGTCTCCCGATTGTCGGGCCTCCCGCTCACCTCCGGCTCCACTCCTGCGCAAGCAGTTCGTACGACTTCACCCGGTCGGCGTGATCGTGGGTGATCGTCGTGATAATCAACTCGTCGGCCCCGGCGGCCTCTTGGAGCTGCACCAAGCGGTCGGCCACCTGTCCAGGTGGCCGACGAACTGCGTGTCCACGCGGTCCCGCACCAGCTCCCGGTCCTCGTCACTCCACTCGAAGGCCCGGGCCGGCTCCGGCGTCGGGTACTCGATGGCGCCCTCGGCGGTGCGGATGCTGCGGACCCAGGCCGCGTAGCCGGTGGTGAGCTCGTGGGCCGTCTCCTCGTCCTCCGCCACGACCACGTCGGCCGAGGCGCTGACGTACGGCTTGTCAAGGAAGTCGGAGGGCTGGAAGAAGGCCCGGTAGCCGTCCACGGCCTCCAGCACGGCGGCGGGGCTGACGTGGTAGTTCGCGGCGAACCGCAGCCCCCGCGCGCCCGCGACCTCGGCGCTCTGGCCGCCGCTGCTGCCCAGGATCCACACCTCGACGTCGGCGCCCTCGCCCGGCACGGCGTGCGCCTCGACGCCCTCCGGGGACCGGTAGGTGCCGGCGAGCAGGGCGAGGATGTCGTCGATCTGCTCGGCGTAGTCCTGCGACTCGGCACCGGGCAACAGGAGCAGCTTGCGCTGCAAGGCGATGCGGGGTGAGCCGAGGAGGCGTTCGAAGGAGAAGCGGGGCGGGATCAGGAGGCCGTTCGGGGCCCGGCCGTCCACGACGGGGTGACGGTCGCAGGGGCTGTGGTCGGTGTCCCGGCGGGCGGCCGCCCGAGCGGCCCGGGCCGAGGTCGAAGCGGCCGGGATGCAGGGCGTCGGTCAGGCCGAACTCCTCGACCGTGCTCAGCACGGTGCGGTGGCCGAGCCGTACGGCGCCGGAGCCGAGCCGGATCGTGGAGGTGGCGGAGACGGTCAGCACGAGGACGACCGCGGGTGACTTGCCCGCGACGCCCGGGTTGAGGTGGTGCTCGGCGAACCGGTACCGGGCTTACCCGAAGCGCTCGGTCTGCTGTGCCAGGTCGATGGAGTTGCGCAGGGCGTCGGCGGCTGTCGAGCCGGACGGTGTCGGCACCAGGTCGAGGACTCCGAGGGGAATGTCAGGCATGGGCGGGCTCCTCCTCGGTGACGGGCAGGACCGGTCCCCAGACGAAGGGCGGGTCCGGGATGTCGCGGCGCAGTACCGGGGCGACATCGGACTGGAAGAGCTGGAGCGAGGCGCGGTGCTGTGCTTCCGTCAACCCGTTGGCATCCGCCTGCAGATGGAGCACCGTGTGCCCGAACTGCTCGTGGTAGCGGTGCACCTTGTCGATGACCTGCTGCGGGCTTCCGATCAGGGCGGAGCTGCGCTCAACGAAGTCCTCCACGGTCTCGAAGACCACCGGCAGGCCGAACTGCCTCTGGAACGCCAGCGTCGACTCGAAGATCGGCCGGTAGACCTTGAGTGCTTCCTGGGAGGTGCGGGTCACGAGGAGCCCGGCCGTGCCGGCACCGACCGCGATCTTCGCCGGGTCGTGGCCGTGGAACTCCCAGCGTTCGCGGTAGTACCTGATCAACTCGCTGTACGGCTCGATGGGGTTGGTGACGTTCGCCGAGAACAGCGGGTCGCCGTAGCGGGCGGCCAGATCCACCGACTCCTTGCTGGTGGCGCTGCCGTGCCAGACCCGGACGGGCCGCTGGTAGGGCCGCGGCCACACCTCGGCGTCCTTCAGCGGCGGGCGGAAGCGGGTCGCCGCGGTCACCTTGTCCTGCCGCCAGATCTGCCGGAACACCTCATAGCTCTCGGCGTTGCGGTCCCACTGGTCCTCGGAAGTGACATGGAACAGCTCGCGCTGGGCGGCGCCGTTGCCCTTGCCGATGATCAGCTCCAGTCGTCCGCCGGAGAGATGGTCGAGGGTGGCGTAGTCCTCGTAGGCGCGCACCGGGTCCAGGAGGCTGAGCGTGGTCACGGCGGTGAACAACCTGATGCGTCGGGTCAGTGCCGCGACGTGGCTGAGGACGACGGTCGGCGAGGAGGAGATGAAGGGCCGCTCGTGCCGCTCCCCCACGCCGAAGCCGTCGAAGCCGAGTTCCTCGGCGAGCAGGGCGTTGTCGAGGACCTCGCGGAAGCGGTCATGGGTCGGCTTGTGCACCCCGGTGATCGGATCCGGCCGGTGCACGATCAGGGTGATGGCGAGGAACTTCACGACGCTGCCCGTTCGTCGCGGATGTCGTCGGTGGGGGTCCCCCCGCTCGAGCGAAGCCGAGAGTGGGGGAGGGCCAGGCCGAGGTGGTCACGCAGGGTCGGGCCCTCGTACTCCGTGCGGAACACGCCTTGCTCCTGCAGGAGCGGGACGACCTTGTCGGCGAACTCGTCGAGGCCGGTCGGGGTGATGTGCGGGACGAGGATGAAGCCGTCACTCGCGTCGGCCTGCACGAACTCGTTGATGGTACGGGCGATCGTCTCGGCCGAGCCGATGAAGTTCTGCCGGTTCCCTGTCTCGATGACCAGGTCGCGGATGGACCAGTTGTTCGCGGCGGCGAGCTCGCGCCACTCGCGGGCGGTGGCCAGCGGGTCGCGGTACATGCGGACCTGGGCACGGCCCTTGGAGATGTGGTTGTCGCTGACATCGGGGTCGATGTCGGGGAGCGGCCCGTCCGGGTCGTAGGAGGACAGGTCCCGGTTCCAGACGAACTCCAGGTGCTTGAGGGCGGTGGCGCCGCTGACCTGCCGGCGGCGCACCTCCTTGGCGAGCTCCTCCGCCTCGGCGTCGGTGTCGGCGAGGGTGAAGGTGGCGGCGGGCAGGATCAGCAGGTGGTCGTGGCGGCGGCCGTACCCGGCGAGGCGGTTCTTGACGTCAGTGTAGAAGGCCTGGCCGGCTTCGAGGGTGGCGTGTCGGCTGAAGATCACGTCGGCTTCGGAGGCGGCGAACTCGCGGCCCTCCTCGGAGTCGCCGGCCTGGAAGATCACCGGGCGGCCCTGCGGGGAGCGCGGCACGTTGAACTGCCCGTGGATGTCGAAGTGCTGTCCGGTGTGGACGAAGGCGCCGGCCTTGGCGTCCCGCAGGAAGGTGCCGGTCTCCTGGTCGGCGAGGATCTCGTCGCCGTGCCAGGAGTCGAAGAGTTCGTTCGCCGCGGCCAGGAACTCCTTCGCGCGGGAGTAGCGCTCCTCCTGCGGCAGGAAGCCACCGCGGCGGAAGTTCTCGCCGGTGAAGGCGTCCCAGGAGGTGACGACGTTCCAGGCGGAGCGCCCGCCGGAGAGGTGGTCGAGGCTGGCGAACTGGCGGGCGACCTCGTAGGGCTCGTTGAAGGTGGAGTTGATGGTGCCGGTCAGGCCGAGGTGCTCGGTGACGGCGGCGAGTGCGGCGAGCACGGTGAAGGTGTCGGGGCGGCCGACGACGTCCAGGTCGTAGATCTTTCCGCCCTGTTCGCGAAGCCTGAGCCCTTCGGCGAGGAACAGGAAGTCGAACTTGGCGCGTTCGGCGGTCCGCGCGAAGTGAACGAAGGAACTGAACTCGATGTGGCTGCCGGCGCTCGGGTCGCTCCACACGGTGGTGTTGTTGACGCCCGGGAAGTGGGCGGCCAGATGAATCTGCTTGAGCGGCTTGGTCATGACTGCGGTTCCTTCCGGCTCAGGCGGTGGCTGCGGCTGCGTAGCGGTTGGCGGGGCGGGCCAGGCCCAGCAGGCCGCGCAGGGTGTCGGCCTCGTAGGCGCGGCGGAAGGCGCCCCGGCGCTGCAGTTCGGGGACCAGCCCCCGGGTGATCGCCGGGAGGTCATGGCCCGCGACGGCGGGGCGCAGCCGGAAGCCGGTCAGCCCGGCGGTGTGCAACTCCTGCAGTAGATCGGCGAGTCGATCAGGCGTACCGGCAAAGATCCGGGCGTCGCTGGTGTACGGCTCCCCCACGAGGGCGTCGAGGCGCGCGCGCCGGTTCTCCGCGGCAGCCTGGTCGTCGTCCAGGAAGACCACCACGTCACCGAAGACATGCAGGGGTTCGCCTGCTCGCCCGGCCGTCTCCTGCTCGGCGCGGATCTCGGCGACGATCGCGCGGGCCTGCTCGGCGTCGTGCGGGGTGACGTAGCCGATGTCGGCCTGGCGGGCCACGAGCCGGTACGGAACGGTCTGGTGGGCGAGGGCGGTGACCAGTGGCTGGCCCTGCGGCGGGCGCGGGGTGATGGAGGGGCCCCTGACGCTGAAGAACCGGCCTTCGAAGTCGATGTAGTGCAGCTTGTCGCGGTCGATGAAGCGGCCGGTGGCGGCGTCCCGGATCTCGGCGTCGTCCTCCCAGCTGTCCCAGAGGCGGCGCACCACCTCCACGTGGTCGGCGGCTTCGTCGAAGAGGTCGGCGACCGCCTCCCGGGTGTCCGGGTGGTCGTAGGCCTCGATGCGCGGGATGGTGCGGCGGCCGAAGTGCGCGGCCTCGTTCGGGCGGGCGGTGATCTGCACGCGCAGGCCTGCGCGGCCGGTGCTGACGTAGTCGAGGGTGGCGATGGCCTTGGAGACGTGAAACGGCTCCGTGTGGGTGGAGACCACCGTCGGGACCAGGCCTATGTGCCGGGTCAGCGGGGCGACGCGGGAGGCGACGAGGACGGCGTCGAGGCGGCCGCGCACCTGGTCGCTGCGCTCGTCCGGGTCCAGGAAGTGGGAGGACTGCGGTCCGAGGCCGTCCTCGATGGTCACGAAGTCGAGCAGACCGCGTTCGGCCTCGGTGACCAGATCGGCCCAGTATCCGGCAGTGAACAGGTCGCGCGGGCGGGCCACCGGCTCGCGCCAGGAGGCGGGATGCCAGCCGGTGCCGTCCAGGGCGACGGCAAGGTGGAGGGAAGAAGGAGGTGTCGAGGACACGAGTGAGTGCCTTCCTGGAGGTCCGTGACGAGAACGCCGGCCCCTCACACAGGAGGAGGCAACGGCGGTGAAGGAACGGGTCAGGAACAACAAAGCGCACCAGCCACGCGCTGGAGGTCCATGTGGGGCCGGGAGTGGAGGTGGACGGCGTGGAATAGGTGCGCCACGTCCGCCACCTCCGTCCCTGGGGTCATGCGTGGATTCGTCCGCCCGGTGCGCCGAGAGCTGCCGCCGGCGCACCGGGCGTGGACGTGAGCAGGCTCGACAGCAAGGCGGTGGGTCCCTTTGAACCCGGGCTCAGGCCGAGTGCGGTGCTCGCAACGGCCAACCGCCACGACGCCGAGCCCGGTGACGGCCAGGGACACTCCGTGGGCGGCCGCACCTGGCGCCGATGTCGCTCACAGCGTGCCGAACAGGCGCGCGGCGTTGCGCAGGGCGTGTGTCGCCACCCGCTCCCCGAGGACGAGACCGGCCTCGTCGGCCGAGCGGGTGTGGATGCCGGAGTACACGCGGGCGTCCACGTTCTCCTGGGACAGTCGGCTCCAGGTCGTGTAGGTGCGGGTCACTCCGGGGGCGGTGGGGCTGGTCAGCTGGAAGGGTGCCGTGCGCGGCCCGACGAGCGCCGACAGGACCGCTTCCGCGGCGCCCGAGTACGTGTTGTGGCCACTGGGGTGGTCGGGATGGGCCGGCGTGGTGTGCAGCGGCGTCCATGCGGGGTCGGGGTCGACCGAACCGGTACGGATGGCCGTGACCGGGCGCCACCGCAGATGGGCGTACTTGCTGTCGGAGGTGGCGATCTGCGTGTCCACCAAGGCGACGTGGAACAGGGCCACCAGCCTGGCCCGTCCGGCGCTGGAATGCGGTGACCGGGCGAGAGCCACCCGCAGTGGCTCGGTGTACAGCGTCAGTGAGGAACCGAGCCAGAAGGCGGCGGTCTCTGTCTGCCTCTCCGTGCGTACGGTGCTGTCCACGGCCCCGTACGCACGGACTTCGGCCAGATCGGCGCGGTAACGCGCGGAGTCCGGGGCGGGCGGCGCGGGCAGCCGGTACTGGTCGGGGCTGTCCAGCAGGAAGGGCCGGGCGAGCCGGTTGCCGAACTGCGCGGCCGGGGCGTGGGCGGGCGGGGTCGGCTGCCACACTCCGGGAGCCGCCGGTGGGACGGTGAACGGCGCGTCGACCGAGGCCGGGTCGAGGCCGTCACCCTCGCGGGCGGCGAGCACCAGCCGCGCCTGGCGGGCGCCGGCCGCCACGCCCTTCGACTCGGCCGCTCCGTCGGGAACGCCCTGAAGCGTCGTGCGCAGAGCGGCGTCCAGTTTCTGAGTGCGGGAGGGGACCAGCGCCACCAGAGCGTCGTGTACGGCGGACGCCAGGGCCGCGTCCTGGAAGTCGCCCCGGTCGACGCCGGACGGCACCACGCGGGTGGCTCGGGCCGCCGCGAGCCAACTGACGGCCCAAGTACGGCTGTTCGTGATCTGCGTAGGGGCGCCGTCCGCCGCGATGGTGGCCGCTGTCGTGTCGTACCAGTCGAGCGCGACGGACGAACGCGGCTGTTCCTCCACCACGGCAGCCGCGGCGGACGGGACGGTGACGGAGGCGGCCAGCAGGACGGCCGAGCCCAGCGCCACCAGGACGGGACGACGGGGTCTGAACCAGTTCACGCGTACTCCTTCGCGGACGTGCGGACGACCGGCGGTGTTGTTGACGCCGGGGAGTGAGCGGCGAGGTGAACTCGCCTGCGGGGTTCGGTCGTTGCGGTGGTCGTCATGGTGACGGAGAGGTGGAGATCGTGAGGCGTGGCCTCGTGTCCTGTATGGAGGCGGGGGTGCGCAGGCGTCGCACGGCCTGCGCACCCCGGGCCGGCTATTTGTTGGTCCTGGGCAGGCCGGGCGGGTTGATCTCCGACTTGGTCACGGCCTCGTCGGTCAGGCCCCAGCGCTCGAGCACCTTCGCGTAGGTGCCGTTGTCGATGACGTGGTTGAGGGCGTCGGCGAGCGG
>NZ_JBEZBE010000036.1:0-79643 GCF_040646935.1 Streptomyces sp. NPDC044984 | reverse complement strand
AAGGCGACGCGGAGTGGAGCGCAGCGCAACGCAGCGCCCTTTACTCGGCTCGCGGAAGCACGACACTGACGAAGAAGCGAGTGGCCCCGACGGTGCGTATGAACTCCGTCCAGGCGGCCGACCCGACGACGATCACCGGTCCACCGTCCACCTTGCTGTCCCGGACGGGTACGACGCCGGGAAGTCCGTCGGCGGCTTCGACGCAGGCCTCGCCGCCGTCGCCGCCGCTGTAGCTGCTCTTGCGCCAGCGGGCGGCGCCGGGGAAGTCGTACGCGACCTCGACGCAACTGCCTCCGTTGCCGTCGCTGTACGTGCTCTTGCGCCAGTGGGCGTTGCTCAGGTCGTACTCGCGCATCGTCTGTGGTCCTTCGCGGCCGATTCGATCAGGGCCAGGGACGCTTCATGGGGCAGTGCGGTGGCCCTGAGCAGATCGTATGCCGAGCGCGTTCGCTTCACCACGGCAGGATCGTCGAGGAGATTCCCCGAATACACGGCTTCTCTATAGGCCGTTGGCGGTGCGTCGTCGAACTCCATGAGCACCACCATCCCGTTCATGAGCGCGTATGCCCCCGCCGAGTCGGGCAGTACCTGTACCACCACCGTCCGTGCCCGTACCAGCGCGGCCACATGCTCCAGCTGCTCGACCATGACGGTCGGCCCGCCGACGGGGATACGGAGCACGTTCTCGTGGAGGATCACCCAGTACACCGGGCGGGTGGCGTCCTTGAGGATCCGTGCCCGCTCGACCCGGCCGGACACCTTCTCCTCGATGAACTCATCCGTAGCGAGCGGGTTCATCGCCAGAGTGACGGCCCGCGCGTACTCCGGGGTTTGCAGTAGCCCAGGCGCCAGCGCCGGCGCGAACTCACAGATTTCCGTCGCCAGCGCTTCCAGCTCCGCCGCCTTCGCGAAGTAATCCGCATACCGCCGATCGTCAATCAGCTTCCTGCACAACCGCTCGAAAATACCGTCGGTTTGCAGTACCCCGTCAATCCGCTGTGCCACATCCAATTGAGGCTTGCGAATCGCCTGTTCGAACTGGCCGATGTAGCCGCCCGACACGAACACCCGCGCACCCAGTTCCACCTGCGTGAACCCCGCGTCCTCGCGTCGCCGCTTCAGTTCCGTGCCGAAGAACTCCCACGCCGCCTGACGCGAACCGTTGGCCATAACCAACCCCCTTGTGCTGACCCGCACTTGTAGCGCACAGCCTCCTGCCGAGTGTAGGTCTGACACGGCATTCTTGAGGTGCGAAGAGTGAAAACGGAAAAGCGAGGGGATCACCGTGGAGGCACGACACTCGGCGCTCTGCGTCGAAGAAGCGGAGGAAGTGGTGAAGGAATTGCGGGCGGCACTCGCGAAGGCCGGAATTTCCCTGCCGTCACTGGGGCTGGACCCGGTGAGTCTTGCGCGGGAGGCGCCCTGTCCACTCGTCGAACTGGGGCGGTGTTCCGTGGAGACCGCGCGGCGGATCGCGGCGGCGGTGGTGCGGTGAAGCCACCCGTCGGCGCGTATGTCGTGGACACCAGGACCGAGCGGATCGGCGTCGTCATGGGGCATGAGGGGCCCTACGTCCAGCTGAGACCGTACGGCGGCGGCCGGGAGTGGGACGCCGACCCCGGTGCCGTACGGCACGCCACGCCGGCCGAGCGGCTGCGCGCGGCGACGGCGTACGCCAATGCCCGGAGCCGGGGGGAGGTGCCGTGAACGTGGGCGACAATGGATGCCATGAGTCTGTTCCGCGACGACGGCATCGTGCTGCGCACCCAGAAGCTGGGTGAGGCGGACCGGATCATCACACTGCTCACGCGCGGTCACGGACGGGTACGCGCGGTGGCGAGGGGCGTGCGCCGGACGAAGTCGAAGTTCGGCGCGCGTCTCGAACCGTTCTCGCACGTGGACGTGCAGTTCTTCTCGAAGGGGAGCGAGCTGGTCGGGCGCGGACTGCCGCTGTGCACGCAGAGCGAGACGATCGCGCCGTACGGTGGCGGGATCGTCACCGACTACGCGCGGTACACCGCGGGCACCGCCATGCTGGAGACCGCCGAGCGGTTCACCGACCACGAGGGCGAGCCGGCGGTGCAGCAGTACCTGCTGCTGGTCGGGGCCCTGCGGACGCTGGCCCGGGGTGAGCACGCACCGCATCTCGTGCTCGACGCGTTCCTGCTGCGTTCCCTCGCCGTCAACGGGTACGCGCCCAGCTTCACCGACTGCGCGAAGTGCGGGATGCCCGGGCCGAACCGGTTCTTCTCGGTCGCGTCCGGTGGTTCCGTCTGTGTCGACTGCCGGGCGCCCGGCAGCGTCGTACCCTCACCGCAGGCCCTGGGGCTCCTCGGCGCGCTGCTTACGGGAGACTGGGAGACCGCGGACGCGTGCGAGGCGCGGTACGTCCGGGAGGGGAGCGGGCTGGTGTCCGCCTACCTGCACTGGCATCTGGAGCGCGGGCTGCGCTCGCTCCGGTACGTCGAGAAGTAAGCACGACACGGAACGTCAGCACGAGGAGACGAGAAGCACATGGTGGTACGCGGGTTCCTGGGGCGCCAGCGCCGGGAGTACAGGACGCCGGAGCCGCACCCCTCGGGCGCGCGGCCTCCGAAGATCCCCGGGGAGCTGGTCCCCAACCATGTGGCGATCGTCATGGACGGCAACGGGCGGTGGGCGAAGGAGCGGGGGCTGCCGCGCACCGAGGGGCACAAGGTCGGCGCCGAGCGGGTGCTGGACGTGCTCCAGGGCGGGATCGAGATGGGGGTCGGCGCGATCTCGCTGTACGCCTTCTCCACCGAGAACTGGAAGCGGTCGCCGGACGAGGTGCGCTTCCTGATGAACTTCAACCGGGACTTCATCCGCAAGTCCCGTGACCAGCTCGACGAGCTGGGGGTGCGGGTGCGCTGGGTGGGGCGGATGCCCAAGCTGTGGAAGTCGGTGGCCAAGGAGCTCCAGGTCGCCCAGGAGCAGACGAAGGACAACGACCGGCTGACGCTGTACTTCTGCATGAACTACGGCGGGCGCGCGGAGATCGCCGATGCCGCGCAGGCGCTCGCGGAGGACGTGAAGGCGGGGCGGCTCGACCCGTCGAAGGTGAACGAGAAGACGCTGCAGAGGTACATGTACTACCCGGACATGCCGGACGTGGACCTGTTCCTGCGGCCGAGCGGTGAGCAGCGCACGTCCAACTACCTGCTGTGGCAGAGCGCCTACGCCGAGATGGTCTTCCAGGACGTGCTGTGGCCGGACTTCGACCGCCGTGACCTGTGGCGGGCGTGCCTGGAGTTCGCCTCCCGGGACCGGCGGTTCGGCGGGGCGATCCCGAACGAGGAACTGCTGGCGATGAAGGGCGAGCAGCCCGGGAGCTGACGCCCGGACGCGGGACGTTAGGGTTCCGCCCCATGGATCACCAGGGGCGGGACATCGTTCAGGACAGGGGCACCGACGCCGTCGAGCTGGTCTACCGGCCGACGCGCGCCGACATCCTCCAGGGCATCCGGGTCCGCGCACGCGTGCGCGAGGTGGCGCCGGTGCGGTGGATGTTCGTCGTGCTGCTCACCGGGTTCGCCGCGTTCACCGCGCTCGGAGGGGCGGACGCCGCGGTGCTGACCGCGCTCTCGCTGCTGACCGCGGTCCTGGTCTGGGGCACGCCCCGGATCCAGGCCGGTCAGGTGCTCCGGGCCGTCTCGTGGCAGGGCGAGTACCGCGTCACGGTGACCGACGCCGGGATCACGGTCGAGACCGAGCACACGACGGTGGTGCAGCGCTGGACGCTGTTCCGCGGCTACCGCGAGACCCCCGAGCACCTGGTGCTGCTCAGCCGCGACCCGGGCATCCTGGTGCTGGGGGTCGAGCCCAAGCGCGGTCTGCGCGGCGAGGAGGACCTCCAGCGCCTGCGGGCCCTGCTCGACCGGCACCTCGCCCGCGTGTGACGGTCGCCCGTGCCGCCCGCGGGTGTGCGGCGGCCGTCGTCCTCGCCTTCGCGGGGCCGGCCGTGCTCCTCGCCTTCGGCAGCACGGTGGAGATGGAGTCCTTCCCGGGACTGCGGGAGAACCTGGCGCCGCTCGCCATGTACCTGCTGGTGTGCGCGGCGCTGCTCGCCGTCGGCGGGCTGGCGCTCGCGGGGCGGCGGTCGTACGCGGGGTGGGGCGTCGTCGTCGTCCTGGGCGCCCTCGCCGCGGTGCGGCTGTGGACGCTCGCGCCGATGCCGCACTGCTGGTCCCACGACAGCGTGGGCCGGAACGACGACGGCTCGTACTCCTGCGTGCACCGCGGCGACATGCTGCCCTGAAGGGGGACTGCCGTCGCCGCGGTCTCAGCCGGCGTGCGCGGCGGCCGCGCACTCCGCGCAGGTGCCGAAGATCTCGACCGTGTGGGCCACGTTGACGTAGCCGTGCTCCGCCGCGATGGCCTCGGCCCACTTCTCCACGGCCGGGCCCTCCACCTCCACCGCCTTGCCGCAGCTGCGGCAGACCAGGTGGTGGTGGTGGTCGCCGGTGGAGCAGCGGCGGTAGACGGACTCGCCGTCGGCGGTGCGCAGGACGTCGACCTCGCCGGCGTCGGCGAGGGACTGCAGCGTGCGGTAGACCGTGGTCAGGCCGACGGAGTCGCCCTTGTGCTTGAGCATGTCGTGGAGGTCCTGCGCGCTGCGGAACTCGTCCACCTCCTGGAGGCAGGCCGCCACAGCGGCACGCTGCCGGGTGGAGCGGCCCTTCACGGGCGGTCCTGCGGTCGTCACGGGGATGCCTCCTCATCTCTGGCCTCTGCCCGGGCCATTGTGCCAGCCCGGGCGGAGGGCAGTCAGGCGCCGACCGTGTCGCCGGCCTCGCGGCCGGCCGGAATGGCGCACTCGGCGGGGTCGCCGCCGGGTTGCGCGGCGGCCAGGGCCCGGGCGCGGCGGCGGGCCAGCGGGGCGGCCAGCGCGGTCAGCGCGATGAACGCGGCGATGGTCAGCAGCACGATCGTCGCGCCGGGCGGCACGTCCTGGTAGTACGAGGTGACCGTGCCGCCGATGGTCACGCTCACGCCGATCGCGACGGCGATCGCGAAGGTCGCGGCGAAGCTGCGGGTGAGCTGCTGGGCCGCCGCGACCGGCACCACCATGAGCGCGCTCACCAGCAGCAGGCCGACCACGCGCATCGCGACGGAGACCGTGACCGCGGCCGTGACCGCCGTGAGCAGGTTCAGGAACCGCACCGGCAGGCCCGTCACCCGGGCGAACTCCTCGTCCTGGCTGACCGCGAACAGCTGCCGGCGCAGACCGACGGTGATCGCGACCACGAACGCGGCCAGCAGGCAGATCGCGGTGACGTCGGACTCGGAGACCGTGGACAGGGAGCCGAAGAGGAACGAGGAGAGGTTCGTGGTGGAGCCGCCGGGGGCGAGGTTGATGAACATCACGCCGCCGGCCATACCGCCGTAGAAGAGCATCGCGAGGGCGATGTCGCCGCGGGTCCTGGCGTACCAGCGGACCAGTTCCATGAAGACGGCGCCGAGGACGGAGACCAGGGTCGCCATCCACACCGGGGACCAGCTGAGCAGGAAGCCGAGGCCGACGCCGGTCATGGCGACGTGGCCGATGCCGTCGCCCATGAGGGCCTGGCGGCGCTGGACCAGGTAGATGCCGACCGCGGGGGCGGTGATGCCGACCAGGACGGCGGCGAGCAGCGCCCGCTGCATGAAGGCGTAGTCGAGGATCTCCATCGGAATCAGCTCAGCAGTCCTGTGCGGATCGGTTCGGCGCCCGCCGGTGCGTGCGGGTGTACGTGGTCGTGGCCGGGCAGCGCGTGCTGGCCGACCGCCTCGGGGGGCGGGCCGTCGTGCAGGACGCAGCCGTCGCGCAGGACGACCGCCCGGTCGATCAGGGGCTCCAGGGGGCCCAGTTCGTGCAGGACGAGGAGGACCGTGGCGCCCTCGGAGACCTGGTGCCTCAGGGTTTCGGCGAGGACCTCCTGGCTGGCCAGGTCGACGCCCGCCATCGGCTCGTCCATGATCAGGAGTTCGGGGGCGGCGGCGAGCGCGCGGGCGATCAGGACCCGCTGGTGCTGGCCGCCGGAGAGGGCGTCGACGGAGTCCTTCGCGCGGTCCGCCATGCCGACCAGGTCCAGGGCGTGGCGCACGGCCTCGCGGTCGGCCTTGCGGAAGAGGCCGAAGCGGGTGCGGGCCAGACGGCCCGAGGAGACGACCTCGGTGACCGTGGCGGGCACGCCGCCGGCGGCGGTGGTGCGCTGCGGGACGTAGCCCACGCGCGCCCAGTCGCGGAACCGGTGCCGCGGGGTGCCGAAGAGTTCGATCTCGCCGGCGGTGACGGGCACCTGGCCGATGACGCTGCGCACGGCGGTCGACTTGCCGGAGCCGTTGGCGCCGAGCAGGGCGACGACCTCACCGTGGCGCACGGTGAGGTCGATGCCGCGCAGGACGGGGCGCGAGCCCAGCTCGGCGCGGACGCCGCGCAGGGAAATGACGGGCTCGGTCGTCATGCCGTCCTCCGGTGTCGCGTAGGTCACTTGGCTCCCAGAGCCGTCTGCAGGGCCTCGAGGTTGGCCTCCATGACCTGGAAGTAGTCGTCGCCGCGGGACTTGTCGGTGATGCCCTCGAGCGGGTCGAGGACGTCCGTCTTCAGTCCGGCGTCGCCGGCGAGGGTCTTGGCGGTCTTGTCGCTGACGAGCGTCTCGTAGAACACGGTGGTGACGCCGTCGGCCTTGGCCATCTTCTCAAGTTCCTTCACGCGCGCCCCGCTGGGCTCGGACTCGGGGTCCAGGCCGCTGATGGCCTCCTCGGTCAGGCCGTAGCGCTCGGCGAGGTAGCCGAAGGCGGAGTGGGTGGTGATGAAGACGTCGGTCTTCTTGTCCTTCAGGCCGGTCTTGAAGGTGGTGTCGAGCTCGTTCAGCTTCTCGACCAGGGCCGCGGTGTTCTTCTCGTAGTCGGCGGCGTGGTCCGGGTCGGCCTTCTCGAAGGCCTTGCCGACGCCCTCGGCGACCTCGGCGTACTTCACCGGGTCCAGCCAGATGTGGGGGTCCTGGCCGCCCTCGTGCTCGTGGCCGTGCTCGTCCTCGTGGCCGTGCTCCTCCTCGGCGTGCTCCTCCTCGGAGTGGCCTTCCTCGGCGTGCTCGTCCGCGTGGCCGCCGGCCTCGGTGCCGTGCTCCTCGAGGGAGGTCAGGGTCGCCGCGTCGATCTTCGTCTCGACCTCGGACTGGTCGACGGCCTCGTCGACGGTGGGCTGCAGGCCCTTGAGGTAGAGGGCCGCGTCGGACTCCTGGAGCTGCGCGGTCTG
The DNA here is from genome assembly GCF_040646935.1 of Streptomyces sp. NPDC044984. NCBI lineage: Bacteria > Bacillati > Actinomycetota > Actinomycetes > Kitasatosporales > Streptomycetaceae > Streptomyces > Streptomyces sp. NPDC044984. The sequence continues at coordinate 72,385 of NZ_JBEZBE010000036.1, read as the reverse complement.
CTTCGCGCTGATCTCCAGGTCGTGCGGCTCCTGGCCGGGCTCGGTGAGGCTGGTGACGTTGACGTGCTCGCCGCCGATCTGCTCGGCGAGGAAGGCCATCGGGTAGAACGACGCGACGACGTCGAACTTGTCGGTGTTGCCCGCGGCGGCGCTGTCGGAGGAGCAGGCGGTCAGGGTGCCGAGACCGAGGGCGGTGACCGCGGCCAGGGCGGCCGCGGATATGTGGTGTCGTCGTACGTTCATGACACTCATTTTCAACAAATATGGAAACCGTTGTCAACAAAGCACGTGGGAGGCCTTGGGGGGCACCGAATTGGTCGAGGGGCAGGCCACGCCGGTAGCCTGAGGGCTTCGCTGGAAGCAATCTCGCTTCGTCGCCCGTCGTCGTAATGAAGAGAGCACCGTGGCCGCCGACAAGATCGACACCATCGTCAGCCTGAGCAAGCGCCGTGGCTTCGTATTCCCCAGTAGTGAGATCTATGGCGGCACGAAGGCCGCCTGGGACTACGGACCGCTGGGTGTCGAGCTCAAGGAGAACCTGAAGCGCCAGTGGTGGCGCTACATGGTCACCTCGCGCGAGGACGTGGTCGGTATCGACTCGTCCGTGATCCTGGCCCCGGACGTGTGGGTCGCCTCCGGCCACGTCGCCACCTTCACGGACCCGCTGACCGAGTGCACCTCCTGCCACAAGCGGTTCCGCGCGGACCACCTGGAGGAGGCGTACGAGGAGAAGAAGGGCCACGCCCCGGAGAACGGCCTGGCCGACCTCAACTGCCCCAACTGCGGCAACAAGGGCACCTTCACCGAGCCCAAGCAGTTCTCGGGCCTGCTCTCCACCCACCTCGGCCCGACGCAGGACTCCGGCTCCATCGCCTACCTGCGTCCCGAGACCGCCCAGGGCATCTTCACCAACTTCGCCCAGGTGCAGACCGCTTCGCGCAAGAAGCCGCCGTTCGGCATCGCCCAGATGGGCAAGTCCTTCCGCAACGAGATCACGCCCGGCAACTTCATCTTCCGCACCCGCGAGTTCGAGCAGATGGAGATGGAGTTCTTCGTCAAGCCGGGCGAGGACGAGGAGTGGCAGGAGTACTGGATGGAGCAGCGCTGGAACTGGTACACCGGTCTCGGCCTGCGCGAGGAGAACATGCGGTGGTACGAGCACCCGAAGGAGAAGCTCTCCCACTACTCCAAGCGCACCGCTGACATCGAGTACCGCTTCCAGTTCGGCGGCAGCGAGTGGGGCGAGCTGGAGGGCGTCGCCAACCGCACCGACTACGACCTCTCCGCCCACTCCAAGGCCTCCGGCCAGGACCTCGCCTACTTCGACCAGGAGGCTGGCGAGCACTGGACGCCGTACGTCATCGAGCCGGCGGCCGGTGTCGGCCGGGCGATGCTCGCCTTCCTGCTCGACGCCTACGTCGAGGACGAGGCGCCCAACGCCAAGGGCAAGATGGAGAAGCGGACCGTGCTGCGGCTCGACCACCGCCTGGCCCCGGTGAAGGTCGCGGTGCTCCCGCTGTCCCGCAACGCGGAGCTGTCGCCGAAGGCGAAGGGCCTGGCGCAGGCGCTGCGGCAGAACTGGAACGTCGAGTTCGACGACGCCGGCGCCATCGGCCGCCGCTACCGCCGCCAGGACGAGATCGGTACGCCGTTCTGCGTGACCGTCGACTTCGACACGCTGGACGACAACGCGGTGACCGTGCGCGAGCGCGACTCCATGAAGCAGGAGCGCGTCTCGCTCGACCAGATCGAGGGGTACCTGGCGGCCCGCCTGATCGGCGCGTAGCCGCTGCGCGGGCTCACCCCGAGGCCCCCGGCCCGGATCACTCAGTGGTCCGGTACCGGGGGCCTCGTCGTGGACGCCCGTCGGTTCGACGGGTCCACCGTCGCCTGGTGCTCCTCCGCCAGGTGTTCCTCCGCCAGGTGCTTCTGCGCCTTGGCCCACGGGAGGAACCGGGCGCCTCCGAGCCAGCCGCACGTGTCACACCGGATCGTCCGCTGTACGCCGGTGCGTTGGAGGCGTACGACGTGTTCACGGCCGTGCAGGTCCCAGCGGCTGACCTTGCTCGTGTCGATCTGCGGCATGGCTCCTCCGGGGTCCGGGTGGGGTGTCGTCGTTCTACTGCCCCGGATCGGGGGCGGCAAGGACCGTGAGGCGAGGGCGACATCGCGCGGCCGCGTGGCCGTGGGCCGGGGGCGGATCGCGCAGTCCGGCGCTTGCGGGGTGCCTCCCCCGCTCCCGGCCGCGCTCGAGCGGGGGGACCCCCATCGCCCACCCGTGCCGCCCCGCGGCACGATTGTCCGCGGGAGCGGGGGCGACTGCTCAGGCGCTCACGCCCGCATTCCGCCGCATCTCCGTCGACTCCAGCCGCTCCGCCGTCCGTTCGGCGGTCCTCCGCGCCCAGCGCCCCGAGGTCAGCGCGCCGACCACCAGCACCGCGAGCCCGCACCCCGCGAGGATCCACCACCCCGGCCGCGCCGCGGTCACGAACGCCTCCGCGTACGACGACGAGCCCACCCCCGCCGCCAGCACCGCGCCGATCACCGCGACGCCCAGCGCCTGGCCCAGCTGACGGCTGGTGGACGCGACCGCCGAGGCGACTCCCGCCTGCGCGGTCGGCATGCCGGAGACGGCGGTGTTGGTGATGGGGGCGTTGACGAAGCCGAAGCCGACGCCGAAGAGGACGTACCCGATGAAGAGGGTGGTGTTGGAGGTCTCGGCCTCGAAGAGGGCGAAGAGGAGCCCGCTGGCCGTCATCGCGCCGCCGGCGACCAGCAGCGGCAGGCGCGGGCCCCGGCCGCCGACCAGCCGGCCGGAGAGCGGGGCGCACAGGAAGGTCGGGACGGCCATCGGGAGCATCCACAGGCCCGCGTCCAGGGCGCTCAGGCCCCGCACGTTCTGCAGGTACAGCGTGGACAGGAACAGGAAGCCGCCGAGCGCGGCGAACGCGCTCACGGCTATCACCGTGGCCCCGCTGAACGGAGCCGAGCGGAAGAAGCGGAGATCGATGAGGGGTTCGCGGCGGCGGGGCTCGTAGCGCAGGAGGGCGACGAGGGCGGCCAGGGCCAGGACGGCGTACGGAGCGATCGACGCGGGGGAGGCGTGCGGGGCCTCGATGATCGCGTACGTCAGGGAACCGAACAGGACGATCACCAGGAACTGGCCGACCGGGTCCGGGCGGCGGGCCTTCGGGGCGCGGGACTCCGGGACGAAGCGCCAGGTGAGCAGCAGCGCGGCCAGGCCCACCGGCAGGTTGACCCAGAAGATGGAGCGCCAGCCGACCGACTCCACCAGCAGCCCGCCGACCAGCGGCCCCGCGGCCATCGAGATGCCGACGACCGCGCCCCACACGCCGATCGCGCGGGCCCGCTCGCGGGGGTCGGTGAAGGTGTTGGTGATGATCGACATGGCGACCGGGTTGAGCATCGAGCCGCCGATCGCCTGCACCATCCGGAACACGACCAGCCACGACAGGTCCGGCGCCAGGGAGCACAGCACCGAGCCGAGGGTGAAGACCACCAGGCCCGCCATGAACACCCGTCTGCGGCCGATCCGGTCCGCCGTGGAGCCCGCGAGCATCAGCAGCGAGGCCAGGACGAGCGTGTAGGCGTCGATGGTCCACTGCAGCCCCGAGGTGCTGGCGTGGAACTCCCGTTGCAGGGCGGGCAGGGCGACGTTGAGGACCGTGTTGTCCAGGCTCACGATCAGCAGGCTCATGCAGCAGATCGCGAGCACCAGCATGCGTCGGCCGTGGCTGAGCTCGGGCATGGGTGCCATCGTACGCGCGTTTCGATAGTGCGGTTAACTAATGACCGTTACATGATCTCCGTACGGCGACGCACCGGGTACCCCTCGGCATGCGGGACAATGGGGGAATGCCCACGCTCGCGCCCGCCACGGCCCCGCCCCTGCAGATCGGCCCGCACACGGCCCGGCCGCCCGTCGTGCTCGCCCCCATGGCCGGGATCACCAACGCGCCCTTCCGCACCCTGTGCCGGGAGTTCAGCGGCGGCAAGGGCCTGTTCGTCAGCGAGATGATCACCACCCGGGCGCTGGTCGAACGCAACGACAAGACCATGCAGCTGATCCGGTTCGACGAGAGCGAGAAGCCGCGCTCCATCCAGCTCTACGGCGTCGACCCGGTGACCGTCGGCAAGGCCGTCCGCATGATCGCGGAGGAGGGCCTCGCCGACCACATCGACCTCAACTTCGGCTGCCCGGTCCCCAAGGTGACCCGCAAGGGCGGCGGCTCGGCCCTCCCGTACAAGCGGAATCTGCTGCGGTCGATCCTGCGCGAGGCCGTGAGCGGCGCCGGGGACCTGCCGGTGACGATGAAGATGCGCAAGGGCATCGACGACGACCACCTGACCTACCTGGACGCCGGCCGGATCGCCGTCGAGGAGGGCGTGACCGCCATCGCGCTGCACGGCCGCACCGCCGCCCAGCACTACGGCGGCACCGCCGACTGGGACGCCATCGCCCGGCTGAAGGAGCACGTCCCGGAGATCCCGGTGCTCGGCAACGGCGACATCTGGTCGGCGGAGGACGCGCTGCGGATGGTGCGCGAGACCGGCTGCGACGGGGTGGTCGTGGGCCGGGGCTGCCTCGGCCGGCCGTGGCTGTTCGCGGACCTGGTGGCCGCCTTCGAGGGGCGCACGGACGCCTATGTGCGGCCCACCCTGCGCGAGGTCGCCGACGTCATGGTCCGGCACGCCACGCTGCTGGGGGAGTGGATCGGCGACGAGTCGCGCGGCGTGATCGACTTCCGCAAGCACGTCGCCTGGTACCTGAAGGGCTTCGCGGTCGGCTCCGGGATGCGGAGGCGGCTCGCGGTCACCTCCTCGCTGGAGGAGCTGCGGGCCGGGCTCGACGAGCTGGACCTCGACCAGCCCTGGCCCACCGGCGCCGACGGGCCCCGCGGCCGTACGTCCGGCAACAACCGGGTGGTGCTGCCGGACGGCTGGCTGAAGGACCCCTACGACTGCGCGGGCGTCGGCGAGGACGCGGAACTGGACACCTCCGGCGGCTGATCGGCCCTTCGTGGGGTGCGGGACGGAGCCGTAGGCCGTCAGTAAGCGGTCGCGGAAGGAGCTCATCTTCCACACCGGTGCGTCCTCGGCGGGGCGCGGGCGACGGCGGGGGTGTGCGTCGCGTGCAGTACCGCGCGGGCGTGTGCCGCGCAGGCGTGTGTCGCGCGGACGTGTGCCGCGCGGGCGTGTGAAGACAGGCAGCCCGGAGGTCCCTTCCGTACCGAGCCCGGTGGGAGGCGGACCCGGCGTGGGGGTCCGGGTCCGCCGTCGTTCCGTACGGGCGGGGTGGCCGGTGCGTTCATCCGACCGGCGGATTTCGGGTGCCGGAACCGGTCCGCATGGTGGAATCCGGCTCGCTGTGGCAGCGTGATTCTCGCCACCCTTGATAAGGGTTGCGCTCAGATGAGCGGATCTTGGGCGACTGCACTTCTCAAAGGGTGGCACTCAGTGCCACCCTTTGATCGTTCAGCGGGCGAAATCAAACGTGGAGATTGTTGCTCATGTGAGCGAACGGGAGGGGATTGAGGAGGTCGATGCGTTCAAGAAGTGAAAACATTCGGCCACTGTGGCTTGCCAAGCTTTGACTTTCGATCCGCTGGCGGACGAGTGGTTACAGGCGCATGACGCACAAGTGGACGTACCCAGGCGCCTTCGATCTGGGTACATTCCTCGCCGTCAGGGCAGCCACCGCGTCCTCGAGGAGTCGAGACCCGTGTCGGAAAACAAAGATCACCATGGAGCTCAGCCGGGCGCGAGCGTTGAGGGCGTGAAGTTCGTCTACGACTTCACCGAGGGCAACAAGGATCTCAAGGACCTCCTCGGCGGCAAGGGGGCCAACCTCGCCGAGATGACCAACCTGGGCCTTCCCGTCCCGCCCGGCTTCACCATCACCACCGAGGCCTGCAAGACCTACCTCGACAGTGGCGAGGAACCGACGGCACTGCGTGACGAGGTGAGTGCGCACCTCGACGCCCTCGAAACGAGGATGGGCAAGAAGCTCGGGCAGGCCGACGACCCCCTCCTCGTGTCGGTCCGCTCCGGGGCGAAGTTCTCCATGCCGGGCATGATGGACACCGTCCTCAACATCGGTCTGTCGGACAAGTCCGTGCAGGGCCTGGCCGCGCAGGCCGGCGACGACCGGTTCGCGTGGGACTCCTACCGGCGCCTGATCCAGATGTTCGGCAAGACCGTCCTCGGCGTCGACGGCGAGCTGTTCGAGGACGCGCTGGACGCGGCGAAGGCGGCCAAGAAGGTCACCGTCGACACCGAGCTGGAGGCCGCCGACCTCAAGAAGCTCGTCACCAAGTTCAAGAAGATCGTCAAGACCGAGGCCGGCCGGGACTTCCCGCAGGACCCGCGCGAGCAGATGGACCTCGCCATCAAGGCGGTCTTCGACTCCTGGAACGGCGACCGCGCCAAGCTCTACCGCCGCCAGGAGCGCATCCCGCACGACCTGGGGACGGCCGTCAACGTCTGCTCCATGGTCTTCGGCAACCTCGGCCCGGACTCCGGCACGGGTGTCGCGTTCACGCGGGACCCCGCCAGCGGCCAGCAGGGCGTCTACGGCGACTACCTGCAGAACGCGCAGGGCGAGGACGTGGTCGCGGGCATCCGCAACACCGTGCCGCTCGCCGAGCTGGAGTCGATCGACAAGAAGTCGTACGACCAGCTGATGCAGATCATGGAGACCCTGGAGAACCACTACAAGGACCTCTGCGACATCGAGTTCACCATCGAGCGCGGTCGGCTGTGGATGCTCCAGACCCGCGTCGGCAAGCGCACGGCGGGCGCCGCCTTCCGCATCGCCACGCAGCTGGTGGACCAGGGCCTGATCGACGAGGCCGAGGCGCTCACCCGCGTCAACGGCGCCCAGCTCGCCCAGCTGATGTTCCCCCGCTTCGACGAGGACGCCAAGGTCGAGCAGGTCGGACGCGGCATCGCCGCCTCCCCGGGCGCGGCCGTCGGCAAGGCGGTCTTCGACTCCTACACCGCCGTGAAGTGGTCGCGTTCCGGCGAGAAGGTCATCCTGATCCGCCGCGAGACCAACCCCGACGACCTGGACGGCATGATCGCCGCCGAGGGCATCCTCACCTCCCGCGGCGGCAAGACCTCCCACGCGGCCGTGGTCGCGCGCGGCATGGGCAAGACCTGTGTCTGCGGCGCGGAGGAGCTGGAGGTCGACACCAAGCGCCGCCGGATGACCGTCCCCGGCGGGCACGTGGTCGAGGAGGGCGACGTCGTCTCCATCGACGGCTCCTCCGGCAAGGTCTACCTGGGCGAGGTCCCGGTCGTCCCGTCCCCGGTCGTGGAGTACTTCGAGGGCCGGATGCACCCGGGCGCCGACGACGCCGACGAGCTGGTCGAGGCCGTGCACCGGATGATGGCCTTCGCCGACCGCAAGCGCCGGCTGCGGGTGCGGGCCAACGCCGACAACGCCGAGGACGCGCTGCGCGCCCGCCGCTTCGGCGCCCAGGGCATCGGCCTGTGCCGCACCGAGCACATGTTCCTCGGCGACCGCCGCGAGCTGGTGGAGCGGCTGATCCTGGCCGACACCGAGGCCGAGCGCGACGAGTCCCTGAAGGCCCTGCTGCCGCTCCAGAAGCGGGACTTCGTGGAACTCTTCGAGGCGATGGACGGCCTCCCGGTCACCATCCGCCTGCTCGACCCGCCGCTGCACGAGTTCCTGCCCGACATCACCGAACTGTCGGTCCGCGTCGCCCTCGCCGAGTCCCGGCAGGAGCCGCACGAGAACGAGCTGCGCCTGCTCCAGGCCGTGCACCGCCTCCACGAGCAGAACCCGATGCTGGGCCTGCGCGGCGTCCGCCTCGGCCTGGTCATCCCCGGCCTGTTCACCATGCAGGTGCGGGCCATCGCGGAGGCGGCGGCCGAGCGCAAGGCCGCCAAGGGCGACCCGCGTGCGGAGATCATGATCCCGCTGGTCGGCACGGTCCAGGAGCTGGAGATCGTCCGCGAGGAGGCCGACCAGGTCATCGCCGAGGTCGAGCGGACCACCGGCACCTCGCTCAGGCTCTCCATCGGTACGATGATCGAGCTGCCGCGCGCCGCGCTGACCGCCGGCCAGATCGCGGAGGCGGCGGAGTTCTTCTCCTTCGGCACCAACGACCTCACCCAGACGGTGTGGGGCTTCTCCCGGGACGACGTGGAGGCCAGCTTCTTCACCGCCTACCTGGAGAAGGGCATCTTCGGGGTGTCGCCGTTCGAGACGATCGACAAGGACGGCGTCGGCTCGCTGGTCGCCGCCGCCGCGAAGGCCGGCCGCGAAACCCGCCCCGACCTGAAGCTCGGCGTCTGCGGCGAGCACGGCGGCGACCCGGAGTCGGTCCACTTCTTCCACGAGGTCGGCCTGGACTACGTCTCCTGCTCCCCGTTCCGCATCCCGGTCGCCCGCCTGGAGGCCGGCCGCGCGGCCGTCACGTCGACGGGCAGCGACCACCGCTAGCCCCCACGGGGCGAATCGAGCCCCGGAGCCGTCGTCTGTCACCCGACCACCCTCACCGATCGGCGACGGCTCCGGACCACGAAAGAGAGGGCGGCACCCGTGCGGGGGTGCCGCCCTTTCGCGTGTGCGGGGCCCTCCGCCGGAGCCGGGCACCGCGTTCAGTGCGGTGGCGGCAGCGGGTCCAGGGCGTTGGCCACGGTGCAGCCGCCCTCTCCCGGCATCCGCTGGATCCGGGGCGGCACCCGCACCGCGAAACAACGCCGCACGACGACCTCCTCGGGGTCGAACCATCCGTTGTACGCCGAGCCGGACGTGCGGACGACCACGTCGACGCCGTCCCCGTCGTGAGTCGAGGTGCCCGTCACCCGCAGCACCTCCACCCCGTCGATGCCGGAAGCGGAGCGCCCCACCTCCTCCGCCGTGCGCGGACGCTGGCCGTGGAGCCGCTCGCCCGCCTTCCTGGCCGCCTCCCGTGCGGCGTCCGTCGCCTCCCCCTCGGAGGACTGCACCGCTCCGCAGCCTACGGTGAACAGCAACAGCGGTGTGAGCAGCAGCAGTCGGCGCATGCGTCCACCCTCCCGGCGCCGCGCGCGGCGGGCAACCTGCTCGCTGCGCTCACGGTCACCCCGGTGCGTTCGCTCAGGCTGCTGTCTTTTGACGGTGGGTCCCGATGTAGTGTCCCGTGCCGGACTCACGGAGCCGCCGTGGCGGGGGAGCACAGGGAGCAGCAGTGCCACTGGGGATGCGCAGGATCGGCATCAGGCCACTGAGCAGTATGGGCGGGTACGCCGTCGACCCGTGGCGGTCGGTGCGGCGGACGGTCGGGGTGGCGCTGTCCGGATGGGCCGCCGCGGCGGTCACCGCCGGGGTGTCCTACCTGTCGCTGCGCTGGGTGGCGGTCCCCATCATCGTGGGGACGGCGATGTGCGTGGGCTTCGTCGTGCTGCTGTGCATCCTCCACCGCGCGGCGTGGATCGGCGTGCTGTCCCTCGTCCCCGGGGCGTTCATCCTCTTCGGGGCCGTCCAGTACGCGCCCGAGGCGGCGTTGGAGCTGCGCGGGGTGCGCGAGAGCGTGGTGATCGTGGCGGACAGCGTGGACGAGACCGGGGGCGACAACCACCGGTTCACGCTGCGCACGGCGGACGGCGAGGAACTGGAGGAACGGCTCACGTACAACGGGGACGCCTGGGCCCCGGAGGTGGGCGACCGGTTCGACGTCCTCCGTGACCCGGAGGGCGTGGTGCCGATGGAGCAGGCGGACGACGTGGACCCGGCGGGGCGGCTCGACGGTCTGATCGGCGGCCTCGTGGCGTGGACCCTCATGGCGGTCCTCGCCGGGCGGCGCGGGCATGTGCGGCGCCGGCGGGGGAAGACCGACTCCCTGCTGCTGTCCCTGTAGGGCCGGGGAGCCGGTCTTCGCGCGGGACGGCGTCAGTCGGAGTCGCCGCGGCGCCTGCGGGCCGCGATCATCACGCCGCCGCCCAGGAGGACGACGGCCGCGCCGCCGGCCGCGATGTACGGGGTGGCGTTGCTGCCGCCGGTCTCGGCGAGGTCGGTGCCGCCGCCCTGCTCCTTGCTGCCGGAGCCGGTGCTCCCCGTGTTCTCCGTGTTCCCGGTGTCGGTGTCGCTCTCGGTCTCCTCGTGGGGCGTGAAGTCGGCCGGCGGCTTGTCGCAGCCGATGCCGTCGCCGTCGCGGTCCAGGTGCTCGCCGTAGTGGGCGCTGGTCTCGGGGATGTCGGCGTGCCCGTTCTCGTACGCCTCGGAACAGTTCTCGAACGGGGTGTTGCCGCCGTGCGCCTCGGCGGTGGCCGGTACGGCGGCCAGGGCGAGCGCGGCGAGGACCGCGGCGGCGGAGGTACGGAACGGGTTCATGGTGAAGAGCCCCCCAGATCGGGCGATTGCGTGTGCTTGGTACGAGGGTGACGAAGCTACTGGGGGGCTCGTGCCGTATGGGGCTTATGGAAAGCTTGTGATGTGAACGTGACGTGACCGGGTGGTAGCTCTCCGCTGTGTCCCGGCCGTCACGCCCGGAACGGCCCCGTCACCTCGTACGTGATCCCGCCCGACGAACTCCCGCTCGTGCCGCGCTGGCTGGAGAAGTACAGGCGGGTGCCGTCGGGGGAGAAGGCCGGGCCGGTGATCTCGGAGCCGGACTGGCCGCCGATGCGGAGGAACGGGGCCACCACGTCGTCGGGCGTGATGACGCAGATCTCCATGGTGCCGCCGTCCTCGGCCACGAAGAGGTCGCCGGAGGCGGCGCCGGTGACGTTGTCGACGCCCGACAGGGGAGCGCCGCCGCCGGTCACCAGCGAGTCGTCGTAGGCGAGTTCGATGGTCTGGGCGGACGCGTTGTACTGCCAGACGCGGTTGTCGCCCTTCGTGGTGAACCAGCAGGTGTCGTCGGCGTAGTAGCAGCCCTCGCCGCCGTTGAAGCGCTTGGCGCCGGAGACCTGGTTGCGGGTGGCGGTGGCGCCGGACGGGTCCGGGACCCGCGCCCAGCTCACCGGGCCGCTGGTGCCGCTGCCGGCGACCAGTACCTCCAGGGTGCCCGAGGACAGGTCGCCCCAGGTGGTGGGCCGGAAGCGGTAGAAGCAGCCGTCCGTGACGTCCTCCGTCAGGTACACGACCCTGCGCACCGGGTCGGCCGCCGCCGCCTCGTGCTTGAAGCGGCCCATCGCGTCACGGCGGACGGCCGCCTTCACGCCCCAGGGGTCGGTCTCGTAGACGTACCCGCGGTCCACCTCCTCGCAGGACAGCCAGGTGTTCCACGGGGTCTTCCCGCCCGCGCAGTTCTGCCGGGTGCCGGACAGGACGCGGTACGCGCCCGTGATGGCGCCGGTGGCCGAGAACTTCAGCGCGCTCGCCCCGCCGGAGGGGTTGATCTCCGAGTTGGAGACGTAGATCCAGCCCGACCCGTCCGCGTAACAGGCTCCGCCGTCGGGGGCGTTGTGCCAGGTGTACGAGGTGCCGGTGACCGTCCGGCCGGAACGGGCGACGACCCGGCTGGTGAAACCGGCGGGCAGGCTGATGCCGTTGGCGTCCGCCGCCCCGAGCGGACCGTACGGGCCGCTGCCGGGCTGGGCGGGCGCGGCGTACGCCGCGCCGCGCCACAGGGTCCCGCCGAGGACGGAGGAGGTGCCGCCGACGGCGGTCGCACGAAGGAAGGTACGACGTTCCATTGCCGCTCCAAGAGGTGCCGTGACCGGCCCGCCGCCAGTTGGCGGCGGGGGCGTGCGGTCAGGGAACCTAGGGGCGCGGAATGGACGCTTCATGGCCGGGGGCGTACCGGCGGATGACCATCCCAGGGGCCTACAGGGGCACGGCCACCGCCGTGAACGTCGTCTCCGGGGTCTGCGGGCTGGTGAAGCGGGCGTTGACCAGGTAGAGGCGGTCGCGGAAGCGGGCCGCGGTGGCGGGGACGTCGAAGCGCGGGTCGGTGATCGAGCGGCGCAGGGTCGCCGTGGCGGCGCGGGCGTCCAGGTCGAAGACCGTGACGACGTTCGAGCGGTTCTGCACGACGTACAGGGTGCGGCCGACGCGGACCAGGCCGTCGCCGTTGACCACGTTCTCCGCGCCGGACAGGGCGATGCGGGTGGCGCGTCCGGTGCGCAGGCTCACGCGGTACAGCTCGCCCGGGGTGCTCTTGACCACGATCACGTCGCGCCCGTCGGGGGTGCTCACGATGCCGTTGGCGTTGTTGACGCCGGGCAGCTGCTCCCAGTCGCCGGTGAGCGGCAGGGCGCGGACGCTGCCGTCCCGGCCGCGCGGGACGCCGTGGAGGACCGCGTCGCGGGAGTCGGTGAACCAGGCGCGGTCCCGGAAGAGGACGACGTCGTTGACGAAGTGGCCGGTGGGTGCGGTGAGTTCGTACGTCGTCCGCAGCTCGCCGGTGCGGGCGTCGACGGTGCGGGCGGTGCCGCCACCGCCGCCGGAGACGTACAGCAGGCCGTCGTCGCCCAGCTTGAGGCCGATGGCCGCGCGGCCGGGGGCGCCCTCGTGGAGGACTGCGCCCTTGCCGGTGCGCAGGTCGGTGCGGTAGATCGCGCCGTCGGCGCGGGAGCCCAGGTAGGCGTACGGCGCGCTGCCGATGGTGATGCCCTCGGGCAGCCAGCCGTCCGGCAGCGGGAACTCGGTCGGCCAGGCGGGCCGGTGGCCGGCGGCCCGCGCCGTACCGGTGCCGGCCGTCGCCGCCAGCGCGGCGACGGCGGCACCGCCGAGCACGGCGCGCCGGGAGGGTTGGATGTGCTGCGGGTGGTTCCGGGTCATGGTCCGGGCCTCCGTGACGGATGGGGGGATGAACCACCCCGATGAAACTCCATGGACCGGCCCCGCTGAACACGGGACACGAACCCGACAGGAAGTCGACAGGCCCCGGGACCCGGTGTGGAATTCGGGTGCCGGACCCGGTGTGGAATTCGGTGCCGGTCCCGGCGTGGAGCCCGGCGCGGCCGGCTACGCCGCCTTCACCTCGTACGCCGTCACCCGTACCGCCTCGTCGTCCAGGCACTGGCCCGACTCCAGGTCGAAGCGCTGCTTCAGGAGCGGGGAGGCGACGAAGGGGCGGCCCTGGTGGGTGCCGGTCAGGCCGCGGGAGAGGACCGCCGCGCCGGTGAAGGGGTCGCGGTTGTCGATGGCGTACAGGCGGCCGACGCGGTCGGCGAAGACGGCGGCCTGGCGGCCGTCGGGGAGGAGGGCGGCCACCCCGCGGCCCGGGAGCAGCGCGCTCAGGTCGCAGACCGTGAACCAGTCGTCGGCGAGGCGGAGCCGGACCTTCAGATCGGTGGTCTCGAGGGTCAGGGTCATCGCGTGGCGCTTCCTTCCAGGATGTCGTCGGCAGGGCGCAGGCCGATGTTCAGCAGCGGCAGGTCGGGCTTCATCTGGTCGCGCTCGGGGACGAAGGCGACCACCGGGTCGGGGGTGTCGGGGGCGTTCACGAAGGACACGAAGCGGGCCAGCTTCTCCGGGTCGTCGAGGGTCTCGGCCCACTCGTCGCGGTAGTGCGAGACATGGGCGGCCATCAGGGCCTCCAGCTCGTCGCAGATGCCGAGCGAGTCGTGGACGACGACGTCCCGCACGTGGTCCAGGCCGCCGGGGATGCGGTCCAGCCATACGCTGGTGCGCTCCAGGCGGTCCGCGGTGCGGATGTAGAACATCAGGAACCGGTCGATCAGGCGGATCAGTTCGGCGTCCGAGAGGTCCTGGCCGAGCAGGTCGGCGTGGCGCGGGGTGGCGCCGCCGTTGCCGCCGACGTAGAGGTTCCAGCCGCTCGCGGTGGCGATGACGCCGAAGTCCTTGGACTGGGCCTCCGCGCACTCGCGCTGGCAGCCGGAGACCGCCGACTTGAGCTTGTGGGGGGAGCGCAGGCCCCGGTAGCGCAGCTCCAGGTCGATCGCCATGCGCACGGAGTCCTGGACGCCGTAGCGGCACCAGGTCTGCCCGACGCAGGACTTCACCGTGCGCAGCGACTTGCCGTAGGCGTGGCCCGACTCGAAGCCCGCGTCGACCAGGCGGGCCCAGATGACGGGCAGTTGCTCCACCCGCGCGCCGAACATGTCGATGCGCTGACCGCCGGTGATCTTCGTGTAGAGGCCGAAGTCGCGGGCGATCTCGCCGATCACGATCAGCTTCTCCGGGGCGATCTCACCGCCGGGGATGCGGGGCACGACCGAGTACGAGCCGTTCTTCTGCAGGTTGGCCAGGAAGTGGTCGTTGGTGTCCTGCAGCGCCGCCTGCTCGCCGTCCAGGACGTGGGTGCTGGCGCCGATCGTCGGGGCGAGGGAGGCGATGATCGAGCCGACCGTCGGCTTGCAGACCTCGCAGCCGTCGCCGCCGCGCGCCGCCTCCCGGCCGTGGCGGTCGAGCAGGTCGCGGAAGGAGGTGACGCGCAGGGCGAGGACGATCTCGTACAGCTCCTCGCGGGTCTGGGAGAAGCAGGCGCACAGGCCCTTGTCGACCTCGACGCCGCTCGCCTCCAGCTCGGCGTTGATCAGCTGACCGAGGACCTTGACGCAACTTCCGCAGGTCGTCCCGGCCTTGGTGCACTTCTTCACCTCGGGCACGGTGGTGCACCGGTGCTCGGTGACCGCCTCGCGGATCGTGCCCTTGCGGACGTTGTTGCAGGAGCAGATGATCGCGTCGTCCGGCAGCGCGGACGGGCCGAGCTGCACGGGCGCCCCGGCGCCGGCCGGCAGCACCAGCGACTCCGGCGAGACCGGCGGGACGGAGCCGGTGAAGGCCTTCAGCGTGCCGTACGCCTCCGCGTCGCCGACCAGGATGCCGCCGAGCAGCGTGCCGTCCCGGCCGATGACCAGCTTCTTGTACAGGCCGGAGCGGGAGTCGGAGTAGACGACGTCCAGGCAGTCCTCGGCGGTGCCGTGGGCGTCGCCGAAGGACGCCACGTCCACGCCGAGCAGCTTCAGCTTGGTGGACAGGTCCGCGCCGGTGAAGGACGCCTCGTCGGCGGCGATCGTCGCGGCGGCCGTCTCGGCCTGTTCGTAACCGGGCGCCACCAGGCCGTACACCCGGCCGTCGGCGGCCAGCGCGCACTCGCCGATCGCGAAGACGTGCGGGTCGGCGACCGTGCGGCACTGCTCGTCGACCGCGATGCCGCCGCGCTCGCCGACGGTGAGGCCGCAGTCCCGGGCCAGCTGGTCGCGGGGGCGGACACCGGCGGAGAACACCACCAGGTCGGTGGCGAGTTCGGAGCCGTCCGACAGCCTCATGCCGGTGACGGCGCCCGAGGCGTCGGTCAGGATCTCCTGCGTGCCCACCCCCGTGTGGACGGACAGGCCCATCTCCTCGATGGTGCGCAGCAGCGCCGCGCCGCCGCCCTCGTCGACCTGGACGGGCATCAGCCGGGGCGCGAACTCCACGATGTGGGAGGTGAGTCCGAGGCCCTTGAGCGCGCCCGCCGCCTCCAGGCCGAGCAGACCGCCGCCGACCACGGCACCGGTCGTCGACGTCCTCGCGTACTCCTCGATCGCGAGGAGGTCCTCGATCGTGCGGTAGACGAAGCAGCCCTCGGCGTCCTTGTTCGGCACCGGCGGCACGAACGGGTAGGAGCCGGTGGCCAGCACCAGGACGTCGTAGTCGACGACCAGCCCGGAGCGGGCCGTCACCGTGCGCGCCTCGCGGTCGACGCTCTCCGCCGGGTCGCCGACGTGCAGCTCGATGCCGTGCTCCTCGATGAAGGACGGGTCCGTCATGGACAGGTCCTCGGGCGTCCTCCCCGAGAAGTACGAGGTGAGCTGGACGCGGTCGTACGCCGGGCGCGGCTCCTCGCACAGCACGACCACGCGGTGCGTGGCGGTCAGGCCGCGCTCGGCGAGCGCCTCGAGGAAGCGCTGGCCGACCATGCCGTGGCCGACGAGCACGATCGTGGGGGATGCCCCGGGAGTGGCGGTCATCAGGAGCCTCCATCGTTGGTGAGCAGGTGGAGCAGGGGCCCGCCGTCGGAGGGGAGCGGCTCTGCTCCCTCCCAGGCGCGCGCGAGGGCGCCGACGGTGCCGAGTTCGCCGACGAGGACCCCGCCGACCAGGCGGTCGTCGCGGACGACGACCTTGCGGTAGGTGCCCCGGGTGCGGTCGGTGAGCTGGACGACGTCGTCGCCCGGCAGCGCCTCGGTCTCGCCGAAGGCGGCCAGGTCGAAGGGGCTGTCCGGCCCGGTGAGGGTGAGCCGGGTCAGCGAACGGGTGCCGGTGTAACGGGCTTCGGTGTCCCCGGCGAGCAGCGCGGCGAGCGCGTCGGCCTGTTCGAGGGCGGGGGTGGCCAGCCCGTACACCGTGCCGGCGTGCTGGACGCAGTCGCCGATCGCGTGGATGTACGGGTCGGAGGTGCGCAGCTCGTCGTCGACGACGACGCCCTTGCGGACGTCGAGCCCGGCGGCCTGCGCGAGGCCGGCGCGCGGGTGCACCCCGCAGGCCAGGACCACGAGGTCGGCGTCGAGGGCGTAGCCGTCGGCCAGCTCCACCGAGCGGACGGCGCCGCCGACACAGCGCACGTCCCGCACCCGGCACTCGGTGTGCACCTCCACGCCGAGGTCGGTCAGGTGCCGCGCGACCAGCGCGGACGCGGCCGGGTCCAGCTGGCGTTCCATGAGCCGCTCGGACTGCTGGGCGAGGACGACCTGCGCGCCGCGCACGGCGAGCGCGCGGGCCGCGGAGACCCCGAGCAGCCCGCCGCCGATCACCACCGCCCGCACCCCGGGCCGTACCGCCTTGGCCAGGCCCAGGCAGTCGTCCAGGGTGCGGAACGCGTGCACGCCCTCGGGCAGCTCGTGGTCCTCGGTGAACAGGCCGCGCAGCGGCGGCAGTACGGGGTTGGAGCCGGTGGCCAGGACCAGCCTGTCGTATGCGATCACCGACCCGTCCGCGCAGACGACGGTCCGCCCGGCACGGTCGATGCCGGTGACCCGGGCGCGGGTCAGCGCCGCGGGCGCCGGCAGGGCGATCACCTCGGGGCTGTACCGTCCGGCCAGCACCTCGGCGAGCAGCACCCTGTTGTACGGGCGGTGCTCCTCCTCGCCGACCAGCGTCACGGGTGTGCCGAGCTCGCCGAGCCGCCGGGCGAGCCGTACGCCCGCGAGGCCGGAGCCGATCACCACCACACGATCGTTCGAGGTCATGTCCCTGAGCGTGCGGTGCGGGTGTTACCCGGTGGCATCCCCTCTGTTTCCCCCGCGGAACGCTGCCCTCAGTGGGGCCGGGGGGTGGATGTGAGGGTTCCGGGGACGCGGCCGGGCGGGGCTGTGAGGAGGCCAACCTCAACAAACGCTCATCTTGATGGACGCAGCATCTACCCCGTCCCTAGGCTCACGGCCATGCCCGACATCTCCCTGACCACGGTCGTCCTGCTCTGTCTGGCCGCCCTCGCCGCCGGCTGGATCGACGCCGTGGTCGGCGGCGGCGGGCTGCTGCTCCTGCCCGCCCTGCTGCTCGGCCTGCCCGCCGGCACCCCCGCCGCGCACGCGCTCGGCACCAACAAGGCGGTCGCGATCGTCGGCACCACGGGCGCGGCGGTCACCTACGCCCGCAAGGCACCGGTCGACGTGAAGACCGCCGTACGCATCGGACTGGCCGCCCTCGCCGGATCGTCGGCCGGGGCCTTCTTCGCGGCCGGGATGAGCACCGAGGTCCTCAAGCCGGTGATCATGGTGGTGCTGCTCGCCGTGGCCGCCTTCGTGATCCTGCGCCCCGCCTTCGGCGCGGCCCCCGTCACCGGCCCGGCGACCCGCCGCCAGATCCTCGCCGCGATCGGCCTGGCCGGCCTCGGCATCGGCTTCTACGACGGTCTCGTCGGCCCCGGCACCGGCACGTTCCTCGTCCTGGCGCTCACCGCCCTGCTCCACCTCGACCTGGTCACCGCCTCCGCCACCGCCAAGATCGTCAACTGCTGCACCAACGCCGGGGCCCTCGCCACCTTCGCCTGGCAGGGCGCGGTGCTGTGGCAACTGGCGGCGCTGATGGCGGTGTTCAACCTGGCGGGCGGCACGCTCGGCGCGCACACGGCCCTGAAGAAGGGCAGCGGCTTCGTCCGCGTCGTCCTGCTGACGGTCGTCTTCGCGCTGGTCGCGAACCTGGCGTACGAGCAGTGGCTGGCCTGAGCGTCCGAGTGCCGGCCGGCCCGGGCGGCACACCCGGTGATCAACCCGGCTGACGTGATCCACTCGTGCGGGTTAGGCTCCAGCGCCGCCATGACGCGGGCGGCCGGTGCTGGGGAGCGCCGCGGAACGGAACAAGGGTGGGGGAGAAGATGGTTGAGGACGACAGACCGTCAGGGACGCGGCCGC
Organism: Streptomyces sp. NPDC044984; assembly: GCF_040646935.1. Lineage (NCBI taxonomy): Bacteria > Bacillati > Actinomycetota > Actinomycetes > Kitasatosporales > Streptomycetaceae > Streptomyces > Streptomyces sp. NPDC044984. The sequence goes on along the minus strand of NZ_JBEZBE010000036.1, from coordinate 54,107 downwards.
TGGGGAAGGCCGCACTGGTGGTCGGAGCGGGCGCGTTGGCCGGGCTCGCGGTGGAGTTCCACGTGCTGGGGTGGACGTCCTTTCCGGCAACAGCTGCGGCGGCAGGTACCGGCCCTGCCCGGAGGGTACGACGCCCACCCTCATCCTGGCGTTCGTCCTCACCTTCGTGGGCTTCGTCGGGCTCACCATCGCCCTCGCCGCGTTCACGCGGATCCGCCCCGGCAAGGCCGTGCCCGGGGCGCTCGTCGCGGCGGGCGTGCTGATCGCGCTGTGGCCCGGCTGGCAGGCCTACCTCTGGATGCGCGGACCGGTGCTCGACCGCGCCTGGCAGTCCGGCCCGGACCGGCCCGCGAGCGTGCGCGGCGTCGGGGCCTGGGCGGTGGGCGAGGACGGCGGCACGGTCGTACGCGCCCGGACCGACGCGCTGGTCGCGTACGACTCCGGCAGCGGGGACCGGGGGTGGGTGCTGCGGGCGCCCGTGCGGGAGTCGGTGTGCGCGATGAGCGAGCGGATCGTCGACGGCATCGGCCTGGTCGCCTTCGAGCGGGACGACAAGCCCTGCGACACCGTGTGGGGCGTCGACGTGAGCAGCGGACGCAAGGTGTGGGAGCGGAACTTCACCGGGAGGACACTGCTGAATGGCGGCGGAGGGGTGCTCAGCGCCGACGCGGGCGTGGCCGTGGCGCTGGGGGACCGCTCCCTCCACGGGTACGGGCTCACCGACGGCGCGGCGCGCTGGACCGTGAAGCCCACCGCCGCCGGGACCGGGGGCGAGGAGGACGCCGAGTGCGAGCCGGTGACGGCCTCCTCGGCCGACGGCACCACCCGGGTGGCCGTGACCTGCGGCTACTACACCGACTTCCACTCGGCGTGGATCCTCACCCTCGACACCGCCACGGGCAAGGAGCTGAGCCGGCGTGCGCTGCCGGTCGAGAGCTACCTGTCCTCGGCCGCGGTGCTCTCCGCCGAGCCGTTCACCCTGCTGGTGGAGGAGAAGGACGAACGCGGCCTCGCCGCCGTGCTGTCCTACGGCGACCCGGACGACCCGAAGCGGGAGCCGGTGACGATCCCGCTCACCGCCGACGAGGAGGACCTGGCCGTCACCGCGTCCGGCCCCACGTTCGCCGCCCGGCCGGTGTTCCGGGCCGTGGTCGCCGGCGGGAACCTGATCGTGGCCGCCGCGAAGCCGGGTGCGGACCATCCCGAGCGGGTCGCGGCCTACGCGCTCGACGACGGCCGCCGCCGCTGGCACGCGGACCTGGGCACCGGGGTCGTCGCCCTCGCCCCGGCGGGCCCGGACCGGGTGGCCGTCCTCGGCGATTCGCAGCGCCTGTGGACGCTCACCACCGACGACGGCACCCGGGTGGGCGAGGAGGACGGCACCACGGTGCGCGACATCTCGTTCAAGCTCGACAGCGGCCCGCAGCTGGTCCGGGCGGGCGACGGCTGGGTGATCGTCAACGCCGACGGCGACACCTATCCCCCGGCGCTCGCGGTCAGTCCCTAGCCGCCGCCCGCACCAGCGCGTCGACCAGGCCCGCCCCGTCGTGGTCGCCGTGGCCGTCGGCGACGTGACGGGCCATCAGGTCCATGTAGGGCGTCAGCAGTTCCGCGCTGACGCCCTGCTCCTCGGCGGTGCGCAGCAGCGTGGCGTTGCCGGCGGACTGCATCGCCAGATTGGAGACCACGCCCGTGGTGTAGTCGCCGCTCACCAACTGCTCGGCGGTCCGGTGCGCGGACGGCGTCATCGCGGTGAGCCACGAGGTGAGCAGCGGCGCGAAGTCCTTGGGCGAGATGTCCTCCCGGCGGATCAGGGCGAAGGCGTGGGTGATGCCCGCGAACAGTCCGCTCATGGCGCTCAGCAGCGCCACGTCGTGCAGTGAGGCGAAGCCCGGGTCGGTACCCACGTAACGGGTGCCCGTGGGCACGGCGAGGGTGTCGCGGTGCTCCTCGAACACGTCCTGGGAGCCGCTGTAGAACACATAACCCCCGGACTCCGGGATCCCGATCATCGGCGGAATCGCCATGATCCCGCCGTCCAGGAAACGGGCGCCGCGCGCCTCGGCCCAGGCGGCGCGGGTGCGGCCGTCCTCCGGGGTCCCGGTGGTGAGGTTCACCAGGTCCCGTCCGGTCAGGTCGGCGTCCTCCAGCGCCTCGCCGACGGAGGCGTCGTCCAGCAGACAGGCGATCACCAGGCGGTTCGCGGCCACCGCCTCGGCGGCGCTCGCGGCGACCGCGGCGCCCTCGGCGGCCAGGGCCCCGGCGCGGGCGGGGGTGCGGTTCCAGACGGTCACGGGGTGCCCGGCGGCGAGCCAGGTCCGGGCCAGCGCGGTGCCCATGGCGCCGGTGCCGAGGAGGGTCAGGGGAGTGCGGGAAGCGGGGGCGGGGGCAAGGGTGTTGTCGGTCATGGCGACTAGGCTCGCCGCGGGGAAGGACCTGCTCAAGTACGTACTTCGAAGTGGGCGCTTACCCCGGGGAAAGGGTGCAGGCAGCGGAAGCGGACGGGTGGCGGGCATGGTGACGGGACGGCGGCCGGGCGGGTACGTGTGCGGGACCGACGCGGCGATGGACGTGATCGGCGGCAAGTGGAAGGTGCTCATCCTCTGGGAGCTGGGCGAACGGCCGCACCGCTTCGGCGAGTTGCGCCGGAAGCTGTCCGGGGTCACCGAGAAGGTGCTCGCCTCGCACCTGCGGGAGATGGAGGCCGACGGCATCGTGCACCGCGAGGAGTACGACGAGGTGCCGCCCCGCGTCGAGTACTCGCTGACGCCGCGCGGGGTGTCCCTCAACGCGGCGCTGGAGCCGCTCGGGGCCTGGGGACGGGAGAACGTGCTCGGGGAGGCGGACCGCGGGGTGCCGGGCGGTTCAGCGGCTGCCCGTCAGGTGCGCGTAGACGACGACGTTCCCCTGGTACCCGGTCGTCCGTGACCAGCCCCCGCCGCAGGTGATGACCCGCAGCTCGGGGCGGGGCGCCGCGCCGTACACCTTCCCGTCGGGGAAGCCCTGCGCGTCGTACACCTCGACGGCGTCCACCGTGAACACCGCGACACCGCCGTCGCGGCGGTCCACCTCGATGGTGCTGCCCTTGCGCAGGGCGCCGAGGGAGTAGAAGACGGCGGGGCCGTCGGCGTTGTCGACGTGGCCCGCGACGATCGCGGTGCCCGTCTCCCCGGGGGTGGCGCCGGCCTCGTACCAGCCGGCCAGGTTCTCGCGGTCGGCCGGGGGGACGTCGAGGCTGCCGGTGTCCGTCAGGCCGAGACCGGTCAGGGGCGCGTCCACGTCGATCGCGGGGATGCGGATGCGGTCGGGCGGGGAAGGCGGCAGGGCGGGGGCCGAGGCCCGGACCGCGCTGCGGTCGTCGTCCTCCGTGTGCGCCTGGGCGGCGGACGGCTGCGGCGGCGCCTGCGTCCCGGTCCCGTCGCGCAGCAGCCACATTCCCGCACACAGGGCGAACACCGTGATGGCGGCTGTCGCTGCGTTGCCCGGACCCCCGGTCCGGCGGAACCTGCGGCGCATGACGGACTGACCTCATCTCGAGTCGGCCCCCGTACCCCCCTCCGGGCCGCGAGGGGCGTCGGACCCGGAGGGGGAGGGGACATGCGGTACCGGCGGGACGGGCGGCGGAGGATGCCCGTCAGATCCCGTCGCCTCTCGCCCGGCGATGCAGGAGCCAGGTACCGCCCGCGGCGGCGACGGCGAGAGCCGTCACACCGGCCGCGGTCTGCACGGGGTCGGGGCCCAGCGCGCCCCCGACCCCCGTCTTCACACTCCCCCGGGGAACCACCTGCTGCGTGTCGGGCGTCAGCGTGACCACCAGGTCACCGGCCACCCGCCGGCCGTTCCCGTCACACGTCGCGACGATCTCGTACGTCCCCGGCTGCGCGCTCGGCGGCACCCTGAACTGTCCGATCGCGTTCCGTTCGTGCGTGCTCGGCGCCAGCGTGAACCGGCCGGCGCCCACGGCGGTGGCGTCGCCCGCCGCCGTCCCGCCGTCGCCGCACGTCCCGGTGTTCACCGTGACGTGCGATCCCGGTGCGACCGAGGACGGGTACACCTCCAGGCCTCCGGCCGGCGTGCCGTGGGACTCCCCGGCGTACGCGGGCGCGGCGAGCAGCCCCGCGGCGGCCACGGCGAGCACGGTGCCGGTCAGCGGCCGGGCGGTACGTCGCATCGATGCTCCCTCGAGCGGGTCACGGCCCGCGGCACCCCCATGTGCCGCCGTCGGACGCGTCCCTGCCCCTTCGAGGTAAGTGCCACCGGGGCCGTACCGCTTCCTGAGCGGGCGTCAGGAAGCGGGCTGAACGGGTGTCGGGCCACACTCGGACGGCCGCCCCCTTCACCGCGTTTCAGCAGGTCACCGGTGCCGCGCCGATCGGGTCGCGGTGAAGCGTCCGAAGGGTGCGGCGTACGGGGGTGAACGGGTGACCGGCGGGTCCGCGACGATCGGGTGCGGGGAGGTGGGGCGGAGTGGGAGTGCGCACCGGCGTGCCGACGGCGATGTGGGCCCTCGTGCTCCGGGGGCTGTTCCAGGCCGGCCAGGGGGTGACGAGCCACGGGACGAGCGGACACGACGGCCGCGGGGCCGCGACTAGGCTCCCGCTCCCCGCCACTCCCCGCCCTCGATCGGCTTCCCCCGCACCCGCAGCCGGGCGGCGACGGCGGGCGCGGCGACGTACACCCAGGCCCGCACCGCCGTGCCGTCGGCGGCCCGGACGACGTCCCGCGCCACCCGCTCGTAGAGGTTGCGCGGATCGCCCGGCACGTACTCCTCCAGCCGGTCCAGCTCGGCGAGCAGCCCCGCGTACGCCTCCGGCAGCGCGGTCACCAGTTCCCCGCTCACCACGGAGCCCGGCTCCTCGACGGCGTACGGGTATCCCGGCCCCTCGTACAGCACCGCGCCCCGGAGCCGGCCGGGTTCCTCGCGCAGGGTGCGGCCGCGCAGGAAGAGGCCGTGGTTGGTCCCGCCGGGGCGGAGGGTGCCGTAGACGAAGAAGGGGAGGATCACTGGTTCACCTGCGCGGACGGTCGGCGGAGCCTTGCGGGGACGATTCTCGCCCCGCGCGCACCCGTGGCCGCCGGTACCGGACGAACCGGCCGGTCGCGCGTGCGGTCTCACCCCGCGCCCCCGTGGCCGCTACGGCGAGGAGGGCGCGGGCCGGTCGGCCCCCACCACCTCGAGGCGTACCGCGCACGCCTTGAACTCGGGCATCCGGGAGGTCGGGTCGAGGGCGGGGTTGGTGAGGGTGTTGGCGCGGCCCTCACCGGCCCAGTGGAACGGCATGAAGACCGTGTCCGGACGGATCGCGGTCGTGATCCTGGCCGGCGCCACCGCCCGCCCCCGCCGGGACACCACGGCCACCGGGTCGCCCTCGGCCGCGCCGAGCCGCTCCGCGAGCCGGGGGTGCAGCTCCACGAACGGGCCGGGCGCGGCGGCGTTCAGCTCGTCGACGCGCCGGGTCTGGGCACCGGACTGGTACTGCGCCACGACCCGCCCGGTGGTCAGCAGCACGGGGTACGCGTCGTCGGGCTCCTCGGCGACCGCCCGGTGCGACACCGGCGCGAACCGCGCCCGCCCGTCCTCGGTGGCGAACCGGTCGAGGAAGAGCCGGGGGGTGCCGGGGTGGGCGCCGTCTCCCGGGCCCTCGTCCGCCGGGCACGGCCAGAACACGCCGTTCTCCTCCGCCAGCCTCCGGTAGGTGATCCCCGAGTAGTCCGCCGGCCCGCCCGCGCTCGCCCGGCGCAGCTCCTCGAAGACCTCCTCGGGGTCGGTCGGGAAGCCCTTCTCCAGGTTCCGGTCGCCGCCCAGCCGCGCGGCCAGTTCGTGCATGACCTCCAGGTCGCTGCGGACGCCCTCCGGCGGAGTGATCGCGCGCCGCCGCAGCAGCACCCTGCCCTCCAGGTTCGTCGTCGTCCCCGTCTCCTCCGCCCACTGCGTCACCGGCAGGACGACGTCGGCGAGCGCGGCCGTCTCCGACAGCACGACGTCGCACACCACCAGGAAGTCCAGCGAGCGGATCCGCTCCTCGACGTGCGCGGCGCGCGGCGCCGACACCACCGGGTTGGAGCCCATCAGCAGCAGGGAGCGGATGTCCGTGCCGAGCGCGTCGAGCAGCTCGTACGCGCTGCGCCCCGGGCCGGGAAGGCTGTCGGGGTCGACGCCCCACACCCCGGCGACGTGCGCCCGCGCCGCCGGGTCGGTGAGCTTGCGGTAGCCGGGCAACTGGTCGGCCTTCTGGCCGTGTTCGCGCCCGCCCTGCCCGTTGCCCTGCCCGGTCAGGCACCCGTACCCGGACAGCGGCCGGCCCGCCCGCCCCGTCGCCAGGCACAGGTTGATCCACGCGCCCACCGTGTCCGTGCCCTTGGACTGCTGCTCGGGCCCGCGCGCGGTGAGCACCATCGCCGCCTCCGGCTCGCAGAACAGCCTTACGGCTTCCCGCAGTTGCGGCACGGACACGCCCGTGATCCGCTCCACGTACTCCGGCCAGTGCGCCATCGCGGCGGCCCGGGTCTCCTCCCAGCCGCCGGTGCGCTCCCGGATGTACGCCTCGTCGGTGCGCCCCTCGGCGACGATCAGGTGCAGCAGGCCCAGCGCCAGCGCGAGATCGGTGCCGGGGCGCGGCGCCAGGTGCAGATCGGCCTGCTCGGCGGTCTTCGTGCGGCGCGGGTCGACGACGATCAGCGTGCCGCCGTTCTCCCGCAGTTCGGTGAAGTAGCGCAGCGACGGCGGCATGGTCTCCGCCGGGTTCGACCCGACCAGGATCACGCACCCGGTCCGCGGGATGTCCTCCAGCGGAAACGGCAGTCCGCGGTCGAGGCCGAACGCCTTGCCGCCCGCCGCCGCGGCCGACGACATGCAGAACCGCCCGTTGTAGTCGATCTGGGAGGTCCCCAGCACCACCCGCGCGAACTTCCCCAGGCTGTACGCCTTCTCGTTGGTCAGCCCGCCCCCGCCGAACACCCCGACCGCGTCCGCCCCGTACTCCGCACGCGTCCGACCGAGCCCCCCGGCGACCCGCTCCAGCGCCTCCTCCCAGGAGGCCGGCACCAGCGCGCCCCCCGCGGAGCGCACCAGCGGCGAGGTCAGCCGCACGCTCGACGACAGCACGGCGGGCGCCGTGCGCCCCTTCCCGCACAGCGCCCCCCGGTTCACGGGGAAGTCCGCGCGCTCGCTCACCTCGACGGCTCTCCCGTCGGGGGACGGCGTCAGATTCATCCCGCACTGCAGGGCGCAGTACGGGCAGTGCGTGGGCGTCACGGTGTCTCGCATACGGCCCAGGCTGCGCCGTCGGTGTTACGCACCGCGCCGGCCGCTGTTACACCCCGGGTACGGCGACCTCCCCGCCGGCCGGGGCCCGCGGTGAGGGATTCATCCGACGCTCCGCGCGGACGCCTCCTCGAGCGCCCGCTCCACCCCCGGCTCCCTCGGCCCGAGGAAGCGCGGGTCCGGGCGGAAGACGGCGTCCAGGGCCGCCTTCCCCGCCGCGAAGATCTCCCGGACGCCCCCGTAGTACCAGGTGACGTCGTGACGGTCGGCCACGCCGACGCCGTACGAGGTGACGCCGGCCGTCCGGCACAGGGCCACCGCGCGGCGGATGTGGAAGCCCTGGCTGATCAGCACCGCGCGGTCCACGCCGAAGATCTTCTTCGCGCGGACGCAGGAGTCCCAGGTGTCGAAGCCCGCGTAGTCGCTGACGATCCGCGCGTCGGGCACACCGTGCCGGGTGAGGTAGGCGCGCATCGCGTCCGGCTCGTCGTACTCCTTACGGCTGTTGTCGCCGGTGACCAGCACCACCTCGATCCGCCCCGCGCGGTACAGCTCCGCCGCGGCGTCCAGCCGGTGCGCGAGGTACGGCGACGGCTCCCCGTCCCACAGGCCCGCGCCGAAGACCACGGCGACGTCGGTGCGCGGCACGTCGGCGGTGGTGCGCAGCCGGTCGTCCGTCGTCACGCGCAGCCAGGTCGCCGGCAGCAGCGCCAGCACGCACACCGCCGCCACCCCCTGCACCAGCCGCCGCCACCCCGTACGGGTGCGCGGCAGACGCGGACGGCGGACTGTGAAACGGCGCATCGGACGGGCCCTCCCCGGTCGGTCCTCGACGGTGAGAGACGCCCCGCCGAGCCTTCCGGTTCGCATCACGTACCGTGACCGGTTTCACGGCCCGGGGGTGGAACGGCCGGTGGAACCGGCTCACACCCGCCGCCGTCCGCATCGTGAACCGCCGGAAAACACCCGTCACGTCCACGCAACGGGAAGGCAACGTGCCGCCGCCACGATCGGTGCATGACGGTGCACACCATGAACCCCCCCTCCCTCGTCGTCGTGGCCCACGGCAGCCGCGACCCGCGCGCGCTGGGCACCGTACGGCAGCTCCTGGACCGCGTCCGCGCGCTGCGGCCGGGCCTGCCCGTGCACCTGGGCCACATCGAGCTGAACGCGCCCCTGCTCCCCGACACCCTCGCCGAGCTGGACGCGCCCGGCACCGGGGCCGCCGTCCTCGTACCGCTGCTGCTCAGCCGGGGCTACCACGTCAAGCGGGACATCCCCGAGATGGCCGCCGGAGCACGGTCGCACACGCGCGTGGCCGCCCCGCTCGGCCCGCACCCCCTGCTCGTGGACGCCCTGCACGCCCGCCTCACCGAGGCCGGCTGGCGTACCCCGGCGGACGCGGCGACCCGCCGCGCGAGCGGGGTCGTGCTCGCCGCCGCGGGCTCCCGCGACCCCGAGTCGAGGGTCGACACCGGCCGCACCGCGCGCCTGCTCGCCGACCGCCTCGGCGTCCCCGTGATCCCCGCGTACGCCTCCGCCGCCGCCCCCACCGTCCCCGACGCCGTCCGCGCCCTGGCCGCCCGGGGCCGCCACCGCGTGGCCGTCGCCTCCTACTTCACCGCCCCCGGCCGCTTCGCCACGGAGTGCGCGGCAGCGGCCCCGGGCATCGCGTCCGCCCCCCTGGGCACCCACCCCGCGATGGCCCACCTGATCCTCCACCGCTACGACCAGGCTCTGCGGACCCCGTCCACGACCCCCCTGGAACTGGCGTCAGTCGGCTGAAGGGGCGCGGGCTGTGCCGACATGCGGCTCCGCCGCGGGGGCGCAAAGGGGGGCCGGGGGCGCGGCCCCCGGAGGACGGGGACGGAAACGGGAAGGGGCGGCGGGGGCGAGAAAATCACCGCACCCCGAACCGACCGGTCACGCCCCCCGACTGTCACACCTCCCCCGTACTGTCATGACATGGAAGGCACCGCACCCCCCGCCGCGTACGACCCGACGTCCGTCGCCCGCTGGGCCCCCGAACCCGACAAACGCCCCGGCCGAACCGCCTTCCAACGCGACCGCGCCCGCGTCCTGCACTCCGCGGCCCTCCGCCGCCTCGCCGGAAAGACGCAGGTCGTTACCCCGGGAGAGCACAGCCAGGTCTGGGACGCCAGCCCTCGCACCCGCCTCACCCACTCCCTCGAATGCGCCCAGGTCGGCCGCGAACTCGGCGCCGCCCTCGGCTGCGACCCCGACCTCGTGGAGGCCGCCTGCCTCTCCCACGACCTCGGCCACCCGCCCTTCGGCCACAACGGCGAACAGGCGCTGAACGAGTTCGCCGAGGACTGCGGCGGCTTCGAGGGCAACGCCCAGTCGCTCCGCCTCCTCACCCGCATCGAACCCAAGCGGTTCACCCCCGAGGGTTCCGTCGGCCTCAACCTCACCCGCGCCGCCCTCGACGCCGCCACCAAGTACCCCTGGCCCCGCGGCGCCCACCCCACCGACCCGGCCTCCCCGAAGTTCGGGGTCTACGAGGACGACCGCCCCGTCTTCGACTGGGTCCGCGAGGGCGCCCCCGGCACCCGCGTCTGCTTCGAGGCCCAGGTCATGGACTGGTCCGACGACGTCGCCTACTCGGTGCACGACGTGGAGGACGGTCTGCACGCCGGACACATCGACCCGAACTGCCTGCACGCCGAACCCGAACGCCAGGCGGTCTTCGCCGTCGCCGTCGGCCGGTACGTCCCCGCCGGCACAGACCCGGAAGAACTCGCGGAGGCCCTCGACCGCCTCCTCGACCAGGAGTGGTGGCCGCACGGCTACGACGGCACCGCGGTCGCCCAGGCCCGCCTCAAGGACGCCACCAGCCAGCTCATCGGCCGCTTCTGCCTCGCCGCCGAGGGCGCCACCCGCCAGGCGTGGGGGCACCGCCCGGGCCGTTCAGGCACGGGGGGAGGGACCGGGCGCCTCACCCGGTACGGCGCCGAGCTGGTCGTACCGCGCAGCACCCGCATGGAGTGCGCGGTCCTCAAGGCGGTCGCCGACCGGTACGTCATGCAGCGCGCCGGACAGGAACGGCTCCGCGCCGACCAGCGGATCGTCGTCCTCGAACTGGCCGAGGCGCTCACCTCCCGCGCCCCCGACGGCCTGGGCCCTCAGTTCCGCACCCTGTTCGACCGGGCCCCGGACGACCGCGCCCGCAAGCGGGTGATCGTCGACCAGATCGCGTCGCTCACCGACGCCTCGGCCCGCTCGCTTCACGCCCGTCTCACGGGGCAGGCATGAGCCGTATGGCCTGATCGGGGCATTCCCCCTTCCGGCACCACCCCGAGTGCGGGACGCTCGCAGGTGGCGACATCCTTACGAGGAGGCAACGACGTGGTCGACGCGGATCAGACATTCGTCATCGTCGGAGGCGGCCTGGCCGGCGCGAAGGCGGCCGAGACGCTGAGAGCGGAGGGCTTCACCGGCCGGGTGATACTGATCTGCGACGAACGCGACCACCCCTACGAGCGTCCGCCCCTCTCCAAGGGCTACCTCCTCGGCAAGGACGAACGCGACAGCGTCTTCGTCCACGAGCCCGCCTGGTACGCGCGCCACGACATCGAACTGCACCTCGGCCAGATCGTCGACGCCGTCGACCGCACCGCGAAGACCGTCCGCTTCGGCGAGGACGGCACCGTCGTCCGCTACGACAAACTGCTGCTCGCCACCGGCGCCGAGCCCCGCCGCCTGGACATCCCGGGCACGGACCTCGCGGGCGTCCACCATCTGCGCCGCCTCGCCCACGCCGAACGCCTCAAGGGCGTCCTGGCCGCCCTCGGCCGGGACAACGGCCATCTGGTGATCGCCGGCGCCGGCTGGATCGGCCTGGAGATCGCGGCGGCGGCCCGCCAGTACGGCGCGGAGGTCACCGTCGTCCACCGCGGCGAGACCCCGCTGCACTCGGTCCTCGGACCCGAGCTCGGCCAGCTCTTCGCCGAGCTGCACCGCGAGCACGGCGTCCGCTTCCACTTCGGCGCCACGCTCACCGAGATCACCGGCCAGGACGGCATGGTCCTCGCCGCCCGCACCGACGACGGCGAGGAGCACCCCGCGCACGCCGTCCTCGCGGCGATCGGCGCGGTCCCGCGGGTCTCCCTCGCGCAGGCGGCGGGACTGGAGCTCGCCGACCGCGCGGCCGGCGGGGGCGTCCTCGTCGACGAGCGGCTGCGGACGTCGGACCCCGACGTCTACGCGGCCGGCGACGTCGCGTCCTTCCCGCACGGCCTCTTCGACACGCGGCTGCGGGTGGAGCACTGGGCCAACGCGCTGAACGGCGGGCCGGCCGCCGCCCGCTCGATGCTGGGCCGGGACGAGATCTACGACCGCGTTCCCTACTTCTTCACCGACCAGTACGACCTGGGGATGGAGTACTCGGGGTGGGCACCGCCCGGCTCGTACGACCAGGTGGTCGTCCGGGGCGACGCGGGCAAGCGCGAGTTCATCGCGTTCTGGGTGAAGGAGGGGCGCGTGCTGGCGGGGATGAACGTGAACGTGTGGGACGTCACGGATCCGATCCAGGGATTGATTCGCGGGCGGGCGCGGGTGGACACGGAGGCGCTTGCGGATCCGCACGTACCGCTGGAGAGCCTCGTGCTCCAGTCGTAGGTCGGGATTGCGGCCCGGGGTTCCGCGTCTGCGGTAGTGGGCGGTGCCGGTGGCGTCGTCGCCGGCGTGACCGGCCCGGGATCTGCTCGGTGGTGACTGTCGTGCGGGCACGGAGCGCGGTGGACAAGCGGCGTGCCCCGGCCGGTGTGACGGCGATCAGCTCGGTCTCGGCGGTGGCGGCTTCAGCGCCGTGGACCTCGTCACCGGCGACCGACCGGGCCGGGGCGCCCGATCACGTAGGAGCGCACGTCGTCGGCGTCCCACACCGCTCGGCCCAGCACATGCCGCGATCGGTGCGGGGGCGCGTGACCGGCGTGCTCGGCGATCGTCCAGCGGTTCCTGCGCTCCAGCGGTGCGAACGGCCCCGTCGGCGGATCCCGTGCTTCCGAGGCAACGTCGCGCCTGCCGAAGGATCGCGGAACTCCTTCCGTGCCGGGGCTCCGGGCACACCGACGCCGAGCAGCGAGCCGTGCCGCGCGCCGAGCATGACCGCATCCGGGCCGAGGCCGACGACCTGCAGGCAGCCCTGGACCGCCTCGACGAGGTCATCGCGATCACGGACGCGCACCCGTGGGCGCGGCCGGTCGGACATTGCACCGGCGATCCACGGCTGCGGCACCGGAAGACTCACCAAGATCTTCCTGAGTCTCCCGGTGTTCCGAGTCCTCGGTTCGCCGTGCGGTCGGAGGAGGTCCTGGCGTTGTCGTCGAGGAGGTTCCGCGTCCGGACCGCGCGCGGCCCGGCGGCCGGGGTCCTGCTCCGCCTCCGCGGACTCTTCTGAAGAACCGGTCGGCGGACATCGGCCGATCGGCCCGCGTCGCCGGCCCACCTGCCCCGATGGGGAACGTCGTGAACAGCTGCCGCGCGCCGGGCCGATGGTCCCTTCCCGAGGCGAACGGCGGTCCCTGGCACGCCGGTTCACCGTGCGGCGCCGTCGGACACGGGCAGGGTTCCGTCGCCAGTGCGCTTAAATGGACAGTGATGATCAGAAAATGGCCTATTGGGTGCTCGCGGAGCACAAGAGGCTCACGGTCGGCCGGGAACGGGTCAGGACCCCACGGCGACCGCACCATTCGCCCTCTCCCGGAGCACGACTTCCGGACGCACTTAACCCCTGCGCAAGGAGCACGCCAGAATGCCGGAGCTGCCCAAACGGAACACGGACCAGAGCCGACACGTGGACTCGCCACCGGACAGGCCTTCCGGTGTCAACGATGCGGCGAAGCTGGCGGCAGCCCGTGCCGCTCTCGCCCGTGCGGCTGCGGCTCACCGAGCCGACACGGGGGACGACAAGGAAACCGCACGACCGGAGCCGCCTGCCCGTATCGCAGGGCGTGACGAAACCGTCACCGGCCCCGCGGCACCGGACGACAGCCCCCGGTCCGGCCCACGCCGCCCGTCCGCGAAGTGGATGGCCATCGCCGCCGCCGTGGCCATCGTGGTGACAGCCGCCGGAGTGGCCGTCACGACCGGCGGGACACAGGAGGAGACCGACCGGCATTCCCACGTCGCAGGCGGGCCGGGTCAGTCCGATGCGGCCAGACCTGAGAGCCCCGACACGGAGCGGTCCCCGAGCGCGACCGCATCGTCCCCGTCCCCTTCCGCCGTCTCCCCCACATCCTCCGGCCGGAAAACGCAACGGGACACGGGCAAGACGGCGGAGGCCGACGCGGGGCCCACCGTGAGCAAGGTTCCGCACAAGGACGGAGCCGACCGAGAGGGCGACTCGGCTCCCGATCCCGGCAGGGCGCTCGTGGTCGAAGCCTCCGGCAACTGCCTGACGGGCGCCGGCTCGGGGTCCGAACTCGTGGTCACCGCATGCACCGGCGCATCCTCCCAGCTGTGGAACCTCGGGTCCGGCACGGCACTCCAGCAGGGTGACCTCTGCGCGACCGTCACCGGCACCGCGGACCGCACGCCGGTGCTCCTCGCACCGTGCGACCGGTCGGCAGCCCAGCGGTTCAGCATGTCGGGAAAGTCTTTACTGTCCGCATCGAGCGGTAAATGCCTGGACCTCTTCGGAGGGGCGTCCGGCACCCAGGTGGTGCTCTGGGAATGCAACGACCGTGACAACCAGCGGTGGAGCAGTACCTGACCACTGCGCACGAAGGTCCGGCCCCCGGGCGCACCGGTCTGCCGGGGCCCGGACCCGAGTGGTGGGATGCTCCCGTGCGTCGCGCCGTGGAAGGGACCGACTGCCGCATGCTCCGTGCCCGGAACGCGATGAACCGGGCGTGCGCGCGGCGCTCACCGCGCTGGACAGGGCACCTGGCTCCGGCGAGGAGCCGCATATGTCACAGCCCCGCACCCCTTCCGGGGTGCCGCACGCCCCGGAGACGTCACGGCGCACCCGTAGAATTCACGCGTGGCAGGACGGATCAATGACGAGGACGTGAAGGCGGTTCGGGACGCGGTCCCGATCGACGCCGTCGTCTCCGAGTACCTCCAGCTGCGCAACGCGGGCGGCGGGAACCTCAAGGGACTCTGCCCCTTCCACGACGAGAAGTCGCCGTCCTTCCAGGTCAGCCCGAGCAAGGGACTCTTCCACTGCTTCGGCTGCCAGGAGGGCGGCGACACCATCACGTTCGTGATGAAGATCGACCACCTCTCCTTCTCGGAGGCGGTCGAGCGCCTCGCCGGACAGGCCGGCATCACCCTGCGCTACGAGGAGGGCGGGTACAACCCCACCCACCAGCGCGGCGAGCGCATCCGCCTGGTCGAGGCCCACAAGATCGCCGCCGAGTGGTACGCGGAACAGCTCGCGACCTCCCCCGAGGCGGACACCGGCCGGGTCTTCCTCGCCGACCGCGGCTTCGACCAGGCCGCCGCCGTCCACTTCGGCGTCGGCTACAGCCCCCAGGGCTGGGACCACCTCACCCGCTTCCTGCGCGGCAAGGGCTTCAGCGACAAGGAGCTGATCCTCTCCGGCCTCTCCCAGGAGGGCCGCCGCGGCCCCATCGACCGCTTCCGCGGCCGGCTGATGTGGCCCATCCGCGACATCGGCGGGGACGTCGTCGGCTTCGGCGCCCGCAAGCTCTACGAGGCGGACACCGGCCCCAAGTACCTCAACACCCCCGAGACGGCGATCTACAAGAAGTCCCAGGTCCTCTACGGCATCGACCTGGCGAAGAAGGACATCGCGAAGGCGTCCCGCGCGGTCGTCGTCGAGGGCTACACCGACGTGATGGCCTGCCACCTCGCGGGCGTCACCACCGCCATCGCCACCTGCGGCACCGCCTTCGGCGGTGACCACATCAAGATCCTGCGCCGGCTGCTCATGGACAACGGCAGCGCGCGCGTGATCTTCACCTTCGACGGCGACGCGGCCGGCCAGAAGGCCGCCCTGCGCGCCTTCGAGGACGACCAGAAGTTCGCCGCCGAGACCTACATCGCCATCGCCCCCGACGGCATGGACCCCTGCGACCTGCGCCTCGCCAAGGGCGACGAGGCCGTCGCCGACCTGGCCGAACCCCGCACCCCGCTCTTCGAGTTCGCCCTCCGCCAGATCGTCCGCCGCTACGACCTCGACACCCCGGCCGGCCGTGCCGCCGCCCTCGACGAGGCCGCCCCGATCGTCGCCCGGATCAAGAACAGCGGCGCCCAGCACGAGGTCGCCGTCCAGCTCGCCGGGATGCTCGGCATCCTCGACACCCAGTTCGTCGTCAAGCGGGTCGCCCAGCTCGCCCGCTGGGCCCGCGACCGCGGCGGCAAGGGCCCGGCGCCGGACCACCGGCAGCGCGGGGGCGGCGGCGGGCCCCAGCAGTACGCCCCCGCCCAGGCCGCCCCGCGCGGCCCCGCCCTCAACCTCCGCAACCCGGTCTTCGCCACCGAACGCGAACTGCTCAAGCTCGCCCTCCAGCGCCCGGAGCTGGTCTCCCCGGCCTTCGACGCGTACGGCGTCGACGAGTTCACCGCCCCGCCCTACGCGGCCGTACGCCAGGCGATCCTGGACGCGGGCGGCGCGGAGTACGGCACCCAGGACCCGCAGGAGTACCTGATCCGGGTCCGCGAGGCGGCCCCCGACGACACCGTCCGCGCCATGGTCACCGAACTCGCCGTCGAGGCGATCATGCTGCACCGGGGCGTCAAGGAGGTCGACGAGACCTACGCGGGCGCCCAGCTGGTCACCGTCCGGCGCCGCGCGGTCGAGCGCCGCATCGGTGACGTCGCCAGCCGCCTCACCCGCCTCAGCACCCACGGCGACCCGGGTGAACTGGCCGCCGTGCAGAACGAGTTGTGGGTGCTCCAGCAGTACGACCAGGCCCTGCGGGAGCACGGCGCGGCCGCGCTGTGAGGGCGGCCGGGGGCGGGCCCGGGTAATCGGCCGGTCACCGACCGGACGCAAAAAGTCATCGCACGCCCCTCGTGGGGACGATGTGTCGTACCCCACACTGGTCCCGGTGCCTGAGTCCTCGGAGCGCGGCCGATCCGTCACGGACGGGTCCCGGACATCCGCGGGTCCGCTCATCGCGTACGGGACGGACAGCGGCGAGGCCGCCGACTCCGTCCCCGAAGTACCGCTGCCCCACCCCCCGGCAGCGATCATCCTGGAGGTCGCCCCCGTGCAGACCCAGACCCTCACCCAGCCCGGCGTCGGCGTTCTCGCCGCCATGCCCGCGCAGAGCCGCGCCGTGCACCACCCCGAGGCCCCGCCCGAGCCGGCCGAACCCCCGGCCCGGGCTCCGGAACCGGCCGAACCCCCGGCCGAGGCTCTGGAACCGGCCGAACCCGCCGAACCGCCCGCGCCGGTCCGGACCGAGACCGGCGGCCCCTCCTCGGACCTGTTCCGCCAGTATCTGCGCGAGATCGGCCGCATCCCGCTGCTGACCGCCGCCGAGGAGGTCGAGCTCGCCCGCCGTGTCGAGGCGGGGCTGTTCGCCGAGGAGAAGCTGCGGCTCACCCCCGATCTGGACAGCCGGCTCGCCGTCGACCTGGACCGGCTCGTCGTCATGGGCCGGATGGCCAAGCGGCGGCTGATCGAGGCGAACCTGCGGCTCGTCGTGTCCGTCGCCAAGCGGTACGTGGGCCGCGGGCTGACCATGCTCGACCTGGTCCAGGAGGGGAACCTCGGGCTGATCCGGGCGGTGGAGAAGTTCGACTACGCGCGGGGGTACAAGTTCTCGACGTACGCCACGTGGTGGATCCGGCAGGCCATGTCCCGGGCGCTGGCCGACCAGGCCCGGACCATTCGGGTGCCCGTGCACGTGGTGGAGCTCATCAACCGGGTGGTGCGGGTGCAGCGGCGGATGCTGCAGGAGCGGGGGTACGAGCCGACGCCGGAGGAGGTCGCCGCGCAGCTGGACCTGCCGCCCGAGCGGGTCGGCGAGGTGCTGCGGCTCGCGCAGGAACCGGTGTCGCTGCACGCGCCGGTGGGCGAGGAGGAGGACGTGGCGCTCGGCGACCTCATCGAGGACGGCGACGCCGCGAGCCCGGTCGAGTCGGCCGCGTTCCTGCTGCTCAAGGAGCACCTGGAGGCGGTCCTCTCCACCCTCGGCGAACGCGAGCGCAAGGTCGTCCAGCTCCGCTACGGCCTCGTCGACGGGCGTCCGCGGACTCTGGAGGAGATCGGTCGCCTCTTCGGTGTGACGCGGGAGCGGATACGGCAGATCGAGTCCAAGACGCTGAACAAGCTCCGCGACCACGCCTTCGCCGACCAGCTGCGCGGGTACCTGGACTGACTTCTTTCGCCCCCGCCGCCCCTTCCCGGTCCCGTCCCGGGGGCAGCGCCCCCGGACCCCCGCTCCTCAAACGCCGGAGGGGCTGGAACTCAGCACCTCCGGCGTTCAGGGCTCAGTCCACCTCCGCCACCGCCTCCGCGAACTGCGCCTTGTACAGCCGCGCGTACGCCCCGTCCGCCGCCAGCAGCTTCTCGTGCGCGCCCTGTTCGACGATCGCGCCGTTCTCCATCACCAGGATCGTGTCCGCGTCCCGGATCGTGGACAGCCGGTGCGCGATCACGAACGACGTCCGCCCGTGCGCCAGTCGCGCCATCGCCTTCTGGATCAGCACCTCCGTACGTGTGTCCACGGAACTCGTCGCCTCGTCCAGGACGAGGATCACCGGGTCCGACAGGAACGCCCGGGCGATCGTGATGAGCTGCTTCTCACCGGCGCTGACCCCGCTGCCCTCGTCGTCGATCACCGTGTCGTACCCGTCGGGCAGCGTCCGGACGAACCGGTCGGCGTGCGCCGCCCGAGCGGCCTCCTCGACCTCCTCCCGGGTGACCTCGCGCGCCGCACCGTAGGCGATGTTCTCCGCGATGGTGCCGCCGAACAGCCAGGTGTCCTGGAGCACCATGCCGATCCCGGCGCGCAGTTCGTCCCGGGACATCCTCGCTATGTCGACCCCGTCGAGCGTGATCCGCCCGCCGGACACCTCGTAGAACCGCATCAGCAGGTTCACCAGGGTCGTCTTGCCGGCGCCGGTCGGGCCGACGATGGCCACCGTGTGGCCCGGCTCGACCGTCAGCGACAGGTCCTCGATCAGCGGCTTCCCGGGGTCGTACCGGAACGACACGTGCTCCAGCGCCACCCGCCCGCGCAACCGCTCGGGCTTCTCGGCCGGTGAGGGGTCGGCCTCCTGCTCCTCGGCGTCGAGCAGTTCGAAGACCCGCTCCGCCGAGGCGACACCCGACTGCACCAGGTTCGCCATCGAGGCGACCTGCGTCAGCGGCATGGAGAACTGCCGCGAGTACTGGATGAACGCCTGCACGTCACCGATGGACAGTGCGCCCGACGCGACCCTCAGGCCGCCGACGACCGCCACCAGCACGTAGTTGATGTTCGAGACGAAGAACATCAGCGGCTGCATGACGCCGCTGTTGAACTGCGCCTTGAACCCGGCCTCGTACAGCGCCTCGTTCTCCTCGGCGAACTTCCTCGCCGACTCCTCCTGCCGCCCGAACACCTTCACCAGGGTGTGCCCGGTGTACATCTCCTCGATGTGCGCGTTGAGGGTGCCGGTGGAGCGCCACTGCTGCACGAAGTGCGGCTGCGACCGCTTGCCGACGCGCGTGGCGACCACGAACGACAGCGGCACCGTCACCAGCGCGACCAGCGCGAGGATCCAGGAGACGTAGAACATCATCGCGAGCACGCCGATGATGGTGAGCAGCGAGTTGATCAGCTGTCCCATCGACTGCTGGAGCGTCTGCCCGATGTTGTCGATGTCGTTGGTGGCGCGGCTGAGCACCTCACCGCGCTGCCGCTTGTCGAAGTACGACAGCGGCAGCCGCGACAGCTTCGTCTGCACGTCCTCGCGCATCCGGAACATGGTGCGGTTGACCGCCCGGTTCACCAGCCGGGTCGCGACCGCCATCAGCAGTCCGGCGGCCGTGAACACCGCCAGCGCGAACAGCAGGACATTGCCGACCGCCGTGAAGTCGATGCCCTCGCCGGGGGTGAAGTCGGTGCTGCGGAGCATGTCGGCGACATCGCCCTCGCCCCGCTCCCGCATCGAGTCGAGCACCTGTTCCTTGGTGGCGCCCTCCGGCATCTCGCGTCCGACGATGCCGGAGAAGACCAGGTCGGTCGCCTCACCGAGGATCTTCGGCCCGACCACGCTGAGGCCGACGCTCAGGACGACGCAGGCCAGCAGCCCGTGGATCGTGAGGCGTTCGGGCCTGAACCGCGTGATCAGCCGTCTGCTCGACCCCTTGAAGTCGATCGACCGCTGGTCGGGGCCGCCCCCGGCCATCATCCGTCCTCCGGGCCCCGCCATCAGGCAGCCTCCGCTTCCGTCAGCTGGGAGAGCACGATCTCCCGGTAGGTCTCGTTGTCCGCCATCAGTTCGTGGTGCCGGCCGGTGCCGACGACCCGGCCCCCGTCCAGGACCACGATCCGGTCGGCGTCCCGGATGGTCGCCACCCGCTGGGCGACGATCACCACGGTCGCCTCGGCCGTCTCCCGCGCGAGAGCCGCCCGCAGGGCCGCGTCGGTGGCGTAGTCGAGCGCGGAGAAGGAGTCGTCGAAGAGGTAGATCTCCGGGCGCTGCACCAGCGTCCGGGCGATCGCGAGCCGCTGGCGCTGACCGCCGGAGACGTTCGTCCCGCCCTGCGCGATCGGCGCGTCGAGGCCGCCCTCGAGGCGCTCCACGAAGTCCCTGCCCTGCGCCACCTCCAGCGCGTGCCACAGCTCCTCGTCCGTGGCGTCCGGATTGCCGTAGCGCAGGTTCGTCGCCACCGTACCCGCGAAGAGGTACGGCTTCTGCGGCACCAGCCCGACCGTCCTCGCGAGCAGCCGCGGTTCGACGTCCGCCACGGGCACGCCGTCCACCAGCACCTCCCCGTCGGTCGCGTCGAACAGCCGGGGGACCAGACCGAGCAGCGTGGACTTGCCGCTGCCGGTGGAACCGATCACGGCCGTGACCTCACCGGGCCGCGCCACCAGGTCGACGGCCTTCAGCACCGGCTCCTCGGCGCCCGGGTAGCGGAAGCCCGCGCCCCGGAGCTCCAGATGGCCGTGCCGGCGCAGCTCGGTGACGGGCGCGGCCGGCGGCACCACGCTCGACGAGGTGTCCAGCACCTCGTGGATGCGCTCGGCGCACACCTCGGCGCGCGGCACCATCATGAACATGAACGTGGCCATCATCACGGACATGACGATCTGCATCAGATAGGCGAGGAACGCCGTCAGATCGCCGATCTGCATCCCGCCGTCGTCGATGCGGTGCGCGCCGAACCACACCACCGCGATCGACGACAGGTTCACCACCGTCATGACCACCGGGAACATCAGCGCGAGCAGATTGCCCGTGCGCAGCGAGACGTCGGTCAGCTCGGTGTTGGACGTCCGGAACCGCCCCTGCTCGTACGCGTCCCGAACGAAGGCGCGGATCACCCGGTTGCCGGTGATCTGCTCGCGCAGCACCCGGTTCACCGTGTCGAGCCGCTCCTGCATGGTCCGGAACAGCGGACGCAGCCGCCGTACGATCAGCGTCACGCAGACGCCCAGCACCGGCACCACCGCGACCAGCACCCCGGACAGCGGGACGTCCAGGCCGAGCGCCATCACGATGCCGCCCACGCACATGATGGGCGCCGACACCATCAGGGTGAACGTCATCAGGGCCAGCATCTGCACCTGCTGGACGTCGTTCGTCGTGCGGGTGATCAGCGAGGGCGCGCCGAAGTGACCCACCTCACGCGCGGAGAACGACTGCACCCGGTCGAACACGGCGGCGCGCACGTCCCGCCCCAGGGCCGCCGCGGTCCGGGCGCCGTAGTACACGGCACCGATGTTGCAGACGACCTGGACCAGCGAGATGGCGATCATCAGGGCGCCGTAGCCCAGGATGTAACCGGTGTCGCCCTCGACGACACCGCTGTCGATGATGTCCGCGTTGAGCGTGGGCAGGTAGAGCGAGGCGCAGGTCTGCAGGAACTGCAGCAGCACCAGCAGGGCGATGGGTCTCTTGTAGGGCCGGAGATGGGTCCGCAGGAGTCGTATGAGCACGCTGAGTCTCTCGGAGTGGTCGGCGGGGGCGTTGGTTGCCCGTGGCCCCTATCGTCGAACACTCCACCCGCGTTACCTCAACCGAATTAACCCACCGGTTCGATCCACCGGTTGGAACCACCGGCCCGGGCTACAGGTGGAACGCCCCCGGATGCGTCTGCTCGCGCACCGACACGTACTGCTGGCGCACCGCCTGCCCCACCGCCAGGTCCTCCCCGGGGTCCAGCACCTGCGCCACCGGGCCCTGCCAGACGGGCGGGGTGCGCGGATCGAGGGTGCCCTGCGACGCTCCGAGCGCCCACGCCGCCTGCCGGGCCGCGCCGATCGCCGCGTAGTCCGCGGGCTGCGGCACCACCACCTGCGCCCCGAACAGCGCGGGCGCCGCCGACTGCACGGCGGGCAGCTCCGCGGCCGGACCCAGCAGGAAGACCCGCCGCACCTCCACGCCCCGGCCGCGCAGCACGTCCAGCGCGTCCCCGAGCCCGCACAGCATCCCCTCGAACGCGGCCCGCGCCAGGTGCTCCGGCTTCATCGACTCGCGCCGCAGCCCGGCCAGCGTCCCCGCGGTGTGCGGCAGGTTCGGGGTGCGCTCGCCCTCCAGGTACGGCAGCAGCACCAGCCCGTGCGACCCCGGCGTCGACTTCATCGCCAGGTCGGACAGGGTCTCCAGATCGGGCACCCCGAGCAGCTCGGCGGTCCCGCGCAGGGCGCGCACGGCGTTCAGGGTGGTGACGACGGGCAGGTGCATGCCGGTCGCGTCCGCCAGCGAGGTGATCATCCCGTACTGGTCGACGAGCGCCTCGGGGTGCACGGCCATCACCGACCCGGACGCGCCCAGCGACACCACCGCGTCGCCCAGCCCGATGCCGAGCCCGAACGCCGCCGCCATCGTCTCGCCCGTACCGGCGGAGATCAGCAGCCCCTCCGGTGTCGTACCGGCCGCCTCCGCCGGGCCGATCACCTCGGGCAGCATCGCCTGGTGCCCGAGCGCCAGTTCCACCAGATCGGGACGGTAGCCGCCGGTGGCCGCCGCCCAGTAGCCGGTGCCGGAGGCCCCGCCCCGGTCGGTGGTGCGCCGCACCGGCCGGCCGAGGAGCTGCCACACCAGCCAGTCGTGCGCCTGCAGCAGTACGGCGGTGCGCGCCGCGTTCTCCGGTTCGCTGCGGGCCATCCAGCGCAGCTTGGTCACCGGCTGAGCGGCCCCCGGCACACAGCCCACGGCCTGCGCCCACGCCTCGCGCCCGCCGAACGCGTCGATCAGATCCGCCGCCGCGACCTGCGCCCGCTTGTCGCCGCCGGTCATCGCCGGCCGCACGGTGTTGCCCTGCGCGTCCAGCGGCACCAGCGCGTTCGCCTGCGCGGAGACGCCGATGGCCTGCACGCCCTCCAGCAGGCCACCGCCCGCCGCCTCGCCCAGGGACAGCAGCCAGGCCTGCGGGTCGACGTCGGAGGGACGGCCACCGCCGTCGGCGCTCTGTACCGGATGCTGGGCGTATCCCTGCCTGAGCACGGCTCCGGTGTCCGTGTCACAGACGACGATGCGAGTGAAGTCTGGCGCGCTGTCCAGTCCGGCGACTATCCCCATACGGCGATTTTGCCGTATTGAGGAGGGGAAGGTGGGGCGGGGGCGCTCACAGGTTCCGCCGTTACGTGTTGCTGGTGCCCCAGTCGTCCTCGGCCGGTCCGTGGGCGGTGCGCTCGCGCAGCGTGCGGACCCGCTGGGCCACCGAGTCGGGCATGCGATCGCCGACCTTGTCGCTGACCGCGTGGTACGCCTTGTCCGCGAACTCGCGGCCCTGCTGCGCCGCGCTCTCCGCGGTGTTGCGGACGGCGGGGTTCTGCGTGAACTGCTGCGCGGACCTCTTGATCTGTTCGTAGCGCTCGCGCCCGGCTTTCGTGCCCAGCACGTAACCCAGGACGACTCCGGCGACGAACGTGAGCCGGTAACGCATGTGTCGGCCACCCTTCCCGTTGTTCCAGTCTGCGTAGGTATCCGGTGCGGCGACGGCGCCGGGGAGTACCGATTGGCGGAGCACCCCCCTGCTTGCGCTAATGTATGTGTCGCAGCGAGCGCGCGCCCCCTGGCGAATACCCAGGCGGATGCGTTCGATGCAACGAGGCATTCCTCCGTAGCTCAATTGGCAGAGCAGCCGGCTGTTAACCGGCAGGTTACTGGTTCGAGTCCAGTCGGGGGAGCTCGGTCCTCCGTAGCTCAATTGGCAGAGCAGCCGGCTGTTAACCGGCAGGTTACTGGTTCGAGTCCAGTCGGGGGAGCATGCTGAACGAGGACCCCGCAGGGGTCCTTTTTCATGTCCGGGGGAACCGCGCGGGGCTCGGCGAAGTCTCCATGGTCACGAAGACCGTACGCAGCCGACCATCCGAAGCAGGAGATCGTATGAGCGGCTATGCTGCGGCAGACGGCGCGCACACATGTACGCGACACGCCGTCATGGGGCGGTAGCTCAGCCGGTTAGAGCAGCGGACTCATAATCCGTCGGCCGTGGGTTCGAGTCCCACCCGCCCCACCACGCATCCCGCGCGGTACCCCGGACGACACGGCGAAGCCGCTACTCGGCGGCCCCTTCGCCGGAGGAGGGCGCGTCCGCCGGATCGCGTTCGCCCTCCGCCTGGGACGGGGTCGAGTGCGGGACCTCGGGGGTGGTCCACTCGTCGTCGTCCCGGTCGCCCTCGGCCTGGGACGGAGTGTGTTCGCTCAGCTCGCTCATGGTGCTGCCTCCCGATCACGGGGCCGGTGGTCGTCCGTCGCCGGGTACCCCGCGCGGGCCGGTGTCATCGTGACGAGCGGCGGGCAAGGGCCCGGGACAGGGCGGAGCGGACCTCCTCGGGCGGGGGAGCGCCCTCCGCCTCCGCGCCGGCGGTGAGCGCCTCCGCGACCGTGCGGAGCTTGGTGTTGGACAGCTGGGACGCCTCCCGCAGGATGTGCCAGGCCTCGTCCGAGGTGCAGCTGTACGTGGCCATCAGGATGCCGCGGGCCTGGTCGATCACCGGGCGGGAGGCGATCGCCCGGCGCAGCTGCTCGACCTCCTCCTCGAGCAGCTGCAGCCGCTCCTCCCGCTCCAGAGCCACCGCCGAGACGGTTCCCGGCGGCGCGCCCTCCGGGGCCGGGGAGCGCAGCGGGTCCGTG
Source organism: Streptomyces sp. NPDC044984 (assembly GCF_040646935.1). Taxonomy (NCBI): domain Bacteria; kingdom Bacillati; phylum Actinomycetota; class Actinomycetes; order Kitasatosporales; family Streptomycetaceae; genus Streptomyces; species Streptomyces sp. NPDC044984. The sequence goes on along the minus strand of NZ_JBEZBE010000036.1, from coordinate 29,608 downwards.
GTGTCGAGGCCGGCGCGTTCCAGGACGCGGCGCGGCTGGCCGTTCCAGCGGGTGGCCGTGACCGGCACCGACCGCCGCCGGCCGTGGTCGCGCAGCACCTCCAGGAACTCCAGTCCCGCCGTGTCCATGAAGTGCACGCCGCTCATGTCCACGTCGACGCGGGCCGTGCCGGCGGGCAGCCGCGCCAGCTTCTCCGCCAGGATCCGGGCGCACCCGCGGACCAGTTCGCCGCGCGGGGTGAGCAGCACCCGGTCCGCGTCCGTATGACCGCCTATGACCAAGGTGTCCAGCCTTCCGGGAAGAGGGAGGGATGCCGTGGAGGTCATGTCACCGCCTTGTCGGTCCTCTGGGGGCGTTCGGGTGAGGTCCGGCCGGTACCGGAGCGGTAGGCTGCGCACGGTCCCGGCTGCGCTGGGGGTGCGCCTGCCCACCCTGCGGCGTACTACACACCGTGCCGGGGGAGTGGCCGGGTACCGACGGGGTACCTGCAGGCCCGGGAGCGGGGGGAGACGGGTGTTGGGCGATCACCACCGGACGCCGTACGGGCCCGGGACTCCGGCGCCGTGCCTGACGGTGCGCCCGCTGGAGGGCGGCCGCGGTGTCCGCGCGACCGGGGAGATCGGCCTGGCCACGCATACGATCTGGGAGCGCGTGCTGGAGCAGGCGGTGCGCGAGGGTGAGGCCGTGTACTACCTGGAACTGTCCGAGGTGACGTTCGTCGACGTCGCGGGCGCGGGAGCGCTCGCGGCGGCGGCCGGGCGCCTCGGGGACGGCCGCCGGTTCGTGGTGCGCCGTCCGCCGCCAGCCCTGCGCCGGGTGCTGGAGATGTTCTGGCCCGGCCTGCCGACGATCGAGGTGTCGATGTCATGAGCGCCGCGGCCGAACCCCTGGAAACCCCCGCCGGTCCCTTCGTCCATCCCGCCCTCTTCTACCGGGACGACCAGGAGTACCTGGAGGGCACCGTCCCCTTCGTGCGCGAGGGGCTCGCGGCCGGCGAACCCGTGGCGGTCGCCGTACCCGGCGACCGGCTGCGGATGGTCCGGGACGCGCTCGGCGGGGACGCGGACACCGTCCGCCTCCTCGACATGCGCGAGGCCGGACGCAACCCCGGCCGGATCATCCCCGGCGTGCTGCGCGCCTTCGCCGACACCCACCCGGCCGGGCAGCGGGTGCGGATCATCGGCGAGCCTGTCTGGGCCGGCCGCTCCGCGGCCGAGTACCCCGCCTGCGTCCAGCACGAGGCACTGATCAACGCCGCCTTCCAGGGCCGCACGGTGACGATCCTGTGCCCCTACGACGCCGTGCGCCTGCCCGCGCACGTCCTCGCCGACGCCCACGCCACCCACCCCACCGTCATCCCCGCCGGGTCCAGCCCGGCCCGGGACAGCGAGGCGTACGCCCCCGACGCGGTCGTCGCCCGCTACAACGAGCCGCTGCCGCTCGTGACGGACGCGATGACCTTCCCGTTCGTCGCCGAGTCGCTGACCCCGGCCCGGCACGCCGCCTCCGAGGAGGGACGGCGGCTCGGCCTCACCGGCGTCACCCTGGGGGACCTGGCCCTCGCCGCGGCCGAGCTGGCCACGAACAGCGTGGTCCACGGCGGCGGTTCGGGGGTGCTGCGGATCTGGGCCGAGGACGGCCACGTGCTGTGCGAGGTGCGCGACCGGGGCCGGATGACCGACCCCCTCGCGGGGCGCCGCCCCGCCTCCCGCGACCAGCGCGGCGGGCGCGGCCTGCTGATGGTCCATCTGATCGCCGACCTGGTGCGCGTGCACACCGGGGACGAGGGCACGACGATCAGGTGCTGGTTCCCCCGCTGACGCCCGCCCGGCCGCCCGCGCCCGCGGGTGCCCGCCGGGGCGAGGGAGTGCCGGTCCCCCGCTGACGTCCCCCGCCGGCCCCGCCCGGCTCAGGCCCGCAGCGGGTCCAGCACGATCGGTGCGATCCTGCCCTCCAGCATCTCGCCCAGCCCCTGTACGGCGCAGAGCTCCGGCCGCTCGGCGATGTGCACCGGCATGCCCGTCGCCTGACGCAGCATCTGGTCCAGGCCCGGCAGCAGGGCGCTCCCGCCGACCATCATGATCCCCCGGTCGACCAGGTCGGCGACCAGATCCGGCGGGCACTCCCGCAGCGTCCTGCCGATGCCGTCGAGGACGGCGGTGAGCGGCGTCTGGATGGCCCGCCGCACGGCGGCCGTGTCGACCCGCACGGAACGGGCCAGACCGGTGGCCACGTCCCGCCCGTGGATCTCCGTCGACTCCGGGCCCTGCGAGGTGAGCCCGTTGTCGTGCAGGGCGAGCTGCAGGGGCCGTACGGACTGGCTCGGCAGCACCAGCTCGTGCTGGTGGCGCAGGTGCTGCACGATCGCGTTGTCCACGGCCTCCCCGCCGACGGGGACGCGCTCCGCCGTCACGATCGCCCCGAGGGAGAGCACGGCCACCTGCGTGGCCGCCGCACCGCACACCATGACCATGGTGGCCTCGGGCTGCTCCACCGGCAGACCGCAGCCGACGGCGGCGGCGATGAGCGTGTCGACCAGCTCCACCCGGCGGGCGCCGAGACCGACCAGGGTCTCGATCGCGGCGCGCTGGGCGAGCGGATCGGCGTCGTGCGGGACGCAGGCCGCGGCCCGCAGCCGGGGCCTGCGGCGCAGGGTGCGGCGCATCCTGTCCCCGATCAACTGCCGCAGCATGCGCTGGGCCATCTCGATGTCGACGACCGTGCCGCCGGAGACGGGCCGTACGACGCGGATGTAGTCCGGCGTACGGCCCGTCATCTTCTCCGCGAACTCACCGACCGCCATCAGCGCTCCGGTACGGGTGTTCACGGCGGCGGTGGACGGCTGGTCGACGACGAGTCCGGCGCCCTTGACGTACACCCGGGTGCGGGCCGCCCCCAGGTCGACGGCGAAGTGGCAGCGGCGCAGCTGCTCCAGACTGGCGGTCACGGCGGTTCCTCCCGAGTGCGCGCCCAGCGGCCCGCCGGGCGGCGGACCTCTCAGGCATCGTGCGCGGCGGGCGGGGGCGGGCGCCTTTCCTGGGGGGCCGGGTGGGGGGCCGCCGAACGGGGCCCCTCAGGCGCGGGGGTGCGGTCCGCCGGTCCCACGACCCCCCGGACCACCCCCAGCTCCACCAGGTCCTGCGGGCGGACACGGAGCCGGTCCGCCGTCTCCTCCACCTCCTGCGGGGGCCGTTTGAGGATGGCCGCCGCGAGTTCCGGGGCGATCACCGAGAAGTAGCTGTCGGGGGTGGCCCAGGTGTTGCCGGGGGCCGCGAGCGCCAGCGCGCCGCCGGAGCCGCCCTCGCCGACGACCAGCGTGGTGACCGGCGTACGGGCGGCGGCCACGGCGCCGAACAGGTCGGCGATGGCGGCCCCCGCGCCCTGCCGCTCCGCCTCCGCGTCGTTCGCCGCGCCCGGCGTGTCCACCAGCGTCAGCACCGGGATGCCGAGCCGGTCCGCGAGCCGGACCAGCCGGGCGGCGGTGCGGTACCCGGCGGGACGGGTGGCGGCCCCGGTCTGCGCCGCGTAGGCGACCGTACGGCCCTCCTGCTCACCGAAGCCGCACAGCATGCCGTCCGGGTCCGTGCCGCCGCAACGGTCGCCGCTGAGGGTGACGCGGGACGTGAGGCAGGCGTCCAGGTACGCGGTGGCGCGCGGGCGTTCGGGGGATCGGGCGCGGCGGACGGCGGCCCAGCCGGTGGCCGGGAGGTCCGTCGCGCCCAGCGGCGGCGGTGGCGGCACCGGTGCGGTGGAGGGACGGGTCAGCAGCCGCAGCCAGCGGCCCAGCGTCCCCCGCAGTTCCTCCGGCCGTACCAGCGCGTCCGCCGTCCCCGCCGCCACCTGCGCCTCGGCCGTGTACGCCGCAGGGTCCGCGTCCGCGGGCCGCACCCGTGATCCGGCGAAACCGACCTGCGCGCCGGGCAGGGCGAGGACGACGTCGGCGCCCGCGCCCAGGGTGGCCCACCCGCCGCCGGTCGTCGGGTCCCGCACCACCGCGATCTGCGGCAGCCCGGCCTCCCGGGTGAGCGCCGACGCGCGGGCCACCCGCTGGAGCTGGGTGAGGGCGAGCATGCCCTCCTGCATCCGGCTGCCCCCGGTGGCGACCAGCGGCACCACCGGCAGCCGGTGCGCGCGGGCGTGGTCGTACGCCGCCACCAGCCGGTCGCCGGTGCGTTCGCCGAGCGAGCCGCCGAGGAAGCCGAACTCGAACGCGACGACGACCGCCCGGGTGCCCTCGACGCTCGCGGTGCCGCAGACCACGGACTCCCGCTCCCCGGTGCGCTCGGCGGCACGGGCGCGGGCGGCGCCGTAGCCGGGCCAGCCGAGCGGGCCGTCGGGGGCCGGTTCTCCCGCGGGGTGCGGGAGTTCGGTGAAGTCGTCCGCGACGAGGGCGACGGCCTCCCGCGCGGACAGCCGGTCAGCCATCGGACAGCGCCCGCTTCATGATCTTCCCCATGTCGTTGCGCGGCAGGGCGTCGAGGTGGCGGACCACGCGCGGGCGCTTGTGCGGGGCGAGGCGCCCGGCGACATGACCGGCCAGCTCCTCCAGACCGGGCGGGGACTGCGGATCGGCCGGCACCACCCACGCCACGATCCGCTCGCCCAGATCGGCGTCCGGCTCCCCGGTGACCGCGGCCTCCCGCACCCCCGGGTGCTCCAGCAGGGCGTTCTCGATCTCACCCGCGCCGATCTTGTAACCGCCGCTCTTGATCAGGTCGGTGGCCCTGCGGCCGACGATGCGGACATGGCCGTCAGGGTCGCGCACCGCCATGTCCCCGGTGCGGAACCAGCCGTCGGCGGTGAACGCGGCGGCCGTCGCGTCCGGCCGGTTCAGGTACTCCGTGAACAGGTTCGGCCCGCGCACCTGGATCTCACCGACCGTCTCCCCGTCGTACGACGCGATCGGCGACCCGTCCTCCTCCACCAGCCGCAGCTCCACCCCCGGCAGCGGCACGCCCACCGTGCCGGGGCGGGCCTCGCCGTCCGCGCGGATGCCGGGCCGGGGGTCCGGGGGTGTCCACCGGGACGAGCACAGCATCAGCGTCTCCGTCATGCCGTACCGCTCGATGACCCGGCGCCCGGTCGCCGCCGTGATCCGCTCGTGGTCGTGCACGGGCAGCGCGGCGGAACCCGACACCAGCAGCCGCGCCCCGGCCAGCGCCCCGGCCAGCTCCGGCCCGTCGGGCAGCGCCTCCGCGAGGCGGTGGTACATCGTCGGCACGCCGAACAGCATGGTCGCGCCGTCGTTCAGCTCGCGCGCCACGCCCTCGCAGGTGAACCTGCCCAGGTGGCGCACGGAGCCGCCGCGGCGCAGCGGGCCGAGGATGCCGAGGACGAGGCCGTGCACGTGGAACAGCGGCAGCCCGTGCACCAGCACGTCCTCGCCGGTCCACCGCCAGGCGTCGGCGAGGGCGTCCAGGGTGGCGGCGATCGCGCGGCGCGGGATGACGGCGCCCTTGGGCGGGCCGGTGGTGCCGGAGGTGTAGACGACCAGCGCGGGGTCCTCCGCGTTCCGGGCGCGGTCGTCGGGGAGGTCGCCCCGCGCCGCCGGGTCCACATCGAGTCGGGGAAGGTCGCCCAGGGGGGCGGGCAGCTTCTCGCCGGGCGCGGTGAGCAGGAGGTCCGGGGCGCTGTCGGAGAGGATGTGGCCGAGTTCCTTCCCGCCCGACTTCGGGTTGAGCGGCACCACGGTCACCCCGGCGAGCAGTGCCGCGGTGACCGCGACCGCGGTCTCCAGCGCCGGTGTGGCCCACACGGCGACCCGGCGCGCCTCCGTCAGGCCCCCGGCCACCGCTCCGGCCGCCGCGGCGAGTTCCCCGTACGTCAGTGAGCGCTCGCCGAAGCGCAGGGCGGGCCGGTCGGCCGGGCCGTCGGTCAGGGCCGGGAAGAGAGAGGACACGCGTCGTACTCCTTAACTAGCTGTCGTTGACCAGCTGTCGTCCGAAGGCTGCCAGGTGCTCGTGCCGCCGTCCGAAGGCTGCCAGGTGCTCGTGCCGACCGGGACCTACCCCCACCCGGGCACGACCATCACCAGCCACACCACCGCGGGGACCGCCGCGACCACGATCCCGCCGTACGCCATCAGCTGCCGGAAGAAGCGCTCGCGGTCGACGTCCGGCGCGGCGGCCAGGACCAGCGCGCCGTTCGTGGAGAACGGGCTCACGTCCACGACCGTCGCGGACACCGCGAGCGCGGCCACCATGCCGACGGCCCCGATCTCCCCCTGGGCGAGGAACGGCACGGCCAGCGGGATCAGCGCGCCCATGATGCCGACGGAGGAGGCGAACGCCGACACGATCGCGCCGATGTAGCAGAGCAGCACCGCGGCGAGCAGCGGGACGCCGATGCCGCCGACGCCCTCACCGGCCCAGGTGATCGTGCCCATCTCGTCCAGCACCCCGACGTAGGTGAGCACACCGCAGATCAGCAGGACCGTGGGCCAGGCGATCTCGGAGACCGCCTTGCGGCTGTCGTCCGGCCAGGCGGTGCTCAGCACGACGGCGAGGGTGATCGCGGTGAGACCGGCGTCCAGGTCGAAGCCGAGGACGGCGACGACGAGGGCGACCAGGGAGACGAGGGTGGCGACGACGGGGGCGGTGAGCGGGCCGGCCGCGGGGGTGCCGGGGCGGGTGGCCGTGGCGGTGGGGGCGGGGGCGGTACGGGTGCCGCCCCCGCTGCCCTTGACGGTGGCGCCCGAGCCGCCGCCACCGTCCGTGCTCCCGGTGTTCTCGCCCTGGGTCACTGCCCCCCGGCTCCACAGCTTCAGCCCGCCGCAGACGACGAACACCACCCCGGCGATGAAGAGGTTCGCCAGCAGCGAGGCGAGGAAGAGGGTGATCTCGCTGCCGGGGAGCTTCTCGCGCTCGACGATGCCGTTGACGATCGAGCCGTAGATGCTGATCGGGGAGAAGCCGCCGGCCTGCGCGCCGTGCACCACCATCGCGCCCATCAGCAGCGGGCTGATCCGGTACCGGGCGGCGAAGCTCAGCGCGATCGGCGCGACGATCGCGACCGCGGCCGGGCTGACCGCGCCGATCGCGGTGAGCGCGCCGGTGAGGGCGAACATCACCCAGGGGATCAGCGCGACCCGCCCCCGCACCAGCCGGACGGCCGCGTGCACCAGCCAGTCGGTGGTGCCGTTGGCGCGGGCGATGGCGAACAGATACGTGACGCCGACCAGGACGACGAACAGATCGCCGGGGAAACCGGCGAAGACGCCGTCCGCGTCGAGGTCGGCGACGAGCGTACCCACCCCGAAGGCGGCGGCGAAGGCCAGCGCGCCCATGTTGACGGAGCGGGTGGTGGCGATGACGAACACCACCGCCAGGACGAGGATCGAGACGAGTTCGGGGGACATACGGGCTCCCGAGTGGCTGAGTGGCTGAACCACTTGCCCACTGGAGTGGTGTGGTCCGTTTGGCTGGACAGCGTGGGCCCCGGGGGAGGGGCCGTCAAGGGGTCGCGCGGGAATTGGCTCAGCCACTCGTCCACTGTGAGGGCCCCGGTGCTAACCTCGCGACGAGAGGGGGACTCCGTGACCGACGCCTTGCGCCCCATGACGAGACAGCGCCTGTACGAGCAGGTGCTGGACCGTCTGCGCCAGTACGTCACCGAGGGCGGCCTGCGTGCCGGCGACCGCCTCCCACCCGAACGGGACCTGGCCCAGCGGCTCGGCGTCAGCCGCGCCTCGGTGAAGCAGGCGATCGTGGTCCTGGAGGTCCAGGGCCTGGTGGAGGCCCGGCACGGCGGCGGCACCTATCTCGTACGGGACAGCCTCGACGTCGAGCCGGTCGACCGGATGGTGGAACGCCGCCGGCGCCTGCCCGACGTGCTGGAGGCCCGGGAGGCGCTGGAGACGAAGCTCGCCGAACTGGCCGCCGAGCGCCGCACGGACGACGACCTGGCCGCGATGCGGTCCGCGCTCGCGCACATGGCCGAGGAGATCGAGGCGGGCGGCGGCGGAGTGGAGGGCGACCGGCTGTTCCACGCGGCGGTGACGGCGGCCGCCCACAGTGGTCTGCTCGCGGAGTTCATGCGCTCCATCGCCGGGCAGATCGCCGAGAGCCGCACGGAGTCCCTCCGCCAGCCCGGCCGCCCCCACCGCTCCCTGGCCCAGCATCGGGCCATCCTCGACGCCGTCGCCGACGGCCGCCCCCGCCAGGCGGCCGCCGCCATGCGCCGCCACGTCCGCACGGTCGCCAAGGTCCGCCTCCTGGACTGGGATCCGGAAGAGGACCGCTGACCGCCTCCGGACCGCCTCCGGACCGCCTCCTGACCGCCTCCGGTACGTCGCCTGGCCGGCGAACGGCCTGTCGCGGCCCCGCCCCGGTTGCTAGCCTGCCCGTCGATCAACCGTTCGTACGAGGAGGGAGCCGCCGTGCCCCGTATCGCGCTCGTGACCTGCCGGCCCGGCCCCGAGGTGGCCGAGGACCGGGATCTGCCGGGGCTGGTGCGGGCGCTGGAGGAGGCCGGGGCCGAGGCGTCCGCCGAGGCGTGGGACGACGACGGGGTGGACTGGTCCGGCTTCGACCTCGCCGTGATCCGCTCCACCTGGGACTACAGCTGGCGGGCGGCGGAGTTCACCGCGTGGGCCGAGCGGTGCGGCACGGTGACCCGGCTGGCCAATCCGGCGGACGTGGTGCGCTGGAACACCGACAAGCGGTACCTCGGGGAACTCGCCGCCGCCGGGGTGCCCGTGGTGGACACCCGGTACCTGGCACCCGGGGACGCCCTCGACCTCCCCGACGGCCACGAGTACGTGGTCAAGCCGACCTCCGGCGCCGGCGCCCGGTTCGCCGCCCGCTACACGCCCGACGAGCACGACACGGCCGTACGGCACCTGCGGCGCATGCACGCCGAGGGGTTCACCGCGATGGTGCAGCCCTACGTGCGCGGCATCGACACCACCGGCGAGCGGGCGCTGCAGTACTTCGGGGGGAGCCTGCTGCACGCCAGCCGCAAGGGGCCCGTCCTCGCCCCCGGCACGCCCTACGACCAGCGCAAGGTGGCCCACCCCGGGCTGACCGACTGGACCCCGACCCTCGAGGAGGCCGCCATCGCCAGAAAGGCGTTGGCCTCCGTACCGGGCCGGCCCGAGCTGCTGTACGCGCGCGTCGACCTCGTGGACGGGGAGGACGGCCGGCCCCGCGTGATGGAGCTGGAGCTGGTCGAGCCGAACCTGTTCCTGTGGCTGCACCCGGAGTCGGTGCCGCGCGTGGTGGAGGGGATCCTCAAGGCCGCGGTCCGCTGACCGCCGTACGCTGCAGCAGTCCCCAGGTGAACTCCGCGACCACCTCGTGCCGTACGCCGGTCGCGTCCGGGGCCGTGAAGGCGAGACCCCAGCGGGTGGGGGCCGTGCCCTCCAGCGGGCGGGCGGGGGCGAAGGCGCGGGCCGCCTCGTCCACCGTGCAGGACCAGGGCGTGAGGTCCTCCACCGTGCGCAGGACGGGCGGTTCGGCGTCCGGCGCGCGGACCAGCCACTCGTTCCACACCGCGCCACCGGCCGCCGGGGTCAGCACCTCGAAGCGCAGGTCGGGCCAGAGCGGGACCGGCCACCGCCACGCCTCGCACTCCAGGTCGCCGACCCTGCGCGGGGTCCGGGACTCAGGCTCGCCGAGCACCGAGCGGATGGGGGTCCCCCCACGCCGTTCTGGGCAGTGGGGGAGGGAGAGGGCCGGGCGGGAGCGCGGCGAGCGGGCCATCGCCTGCCAGCGCCTGTTGGCCTCGCGCAGCTCCGCGGGGGAGACGCCCAGTGCGCGCCGCGCGTCCTCCACCGGGCCGGGGTTGTGGTCGGCCATGCGGCGCAGCAGCACGAGCTGGAAGTCGAGCGGGGTGAACGGGGCGGTGGGGGGGTGTCCGGTGGGCACGGGATCCATCGTCGCGCATCGTCCCATTGCCCAGGGTCGTCTCATATCGCTAGCCTGTGTGTTCGTCATTCCGATCGCCTGTTGAAATCTCGAACGATCGCAGGCGCCTGAGACACATAGGGAGGGGGCCGGTCGTGGGACGCCTCGTACCAGCCGTTACCCGGGCTCTCGACATTCTCGAGCTCTTCCTCGACGGGGACGGGACGCTCTCCGCCCCCGACATCGTGCGCAGGCTCCAGCTGCCGCGCACCACCGTCCACGAGCTGGTGACCACGCTCGCCGCCCGGAAGTACATCGTCCCGGTGGCGGGCCAGCCCGGACGCTACCGGCTCGGCGTACGCCCGTACCAGCTCGGCGCCCGCTACGCCGAGCACCTCGACCTCGCCGCCGAGGGCCAGCAGGTCGCCCGGTCGGTCGCCGAGACCTGCGACGAGACGGTGCACGTGGCGATCCTGGAGGACACCGACGTCATCTACATCGCCAAGGTGGACTCCACCCACGCGGTGCGGATGGTGTCGGCGGCCGGCCGCCGACTGCCCGCCCACTGCACCTCCGTCGGCAAGATGCTGCTGGCCTCCCTCCCCGAGCACGAACTCGCCGCGCGCGTCCCCGACGACGCCGAGCTGTCCGCGATGACACCCAACAGCATCACCGACGTGGCCGCCCTGCGCGAGACCCTCGCGGAGATCCGGGCCCGGGGCGTCGCCGTGGAGAGCCGCGAGTCCAACCCGGACGTCTCCTGTGTCGCCGCCCCGGTGCGCGACCGCACGGGGCAGGTGGTCGCCGCGCTGTCCATCTCCGTACCGATGATCCGCTGGAGCGACGAGCGGCTCGGCGAGCTGGAGCAGCTCGCCGCGAAGGGCGCCGCCGAACTGTCCGAGCGACTGGGCTACCGGAGCGTGGCATGACGAACACCTACGACGTCGCCGTCCGTGCGGAGGCGGCCCTGGGCGAGGGCCCCACCTGGGACCCGGCCACCGGCCGCCTGCTGTGGATCGACATCCTCGGCTCCCGCGTCCACACCTACGACCCGGCGACCGGCCGGCGCACGGTCCGCCGCACCGAGCAGCACGTGGGCGCCGTCAAGCCCCGCGCGGGCGGCGGACTCGTCCTCAACCTGCGGGACGGCATCGGCCTGCTCGACCCCGACGGCACCTTCCGCTGGCTGCACCGCGAGGTCGTCCCCGGCCGCCGCGCCAACGACGCCGCCGTCGCCCCCGACGGCAGCCTCTTCGCGGGCACCATGCGCTACGACGAGGCGCCCTGCGGCGGCACGCTGTCCCGTGTCACCGGGGACGGCACGGTCAAGGTCCTCCTCGACGACGTGGCGGTGAGCAACGGCATCGGCTGGAGCCCCGACGGCCGGCTGATGTACTACATCGACTCGCCGACCCGCCGCATCGACGTCTTCGACGTCGGCGAGGCGGACGGCAGGATCGCGAACCGTCGTTCGCTGGCTGCGATCGAGGACGGGGCCGGCTTCCCGGACGGGCTGTGCGTGGACGCGGACGGCTGCGTGTGGGTGGCCCTGTGGGACGGGGGTGCGGTGCGCCGCTACACCCCGTCCGGGGAGCTGGACCGGGTGATTCCCCTTCCCGTCCCCCTCGTCACGGCCTGTGCCTTCGGCGGCCCCGACCTGACGGACCTCTACATCACCACGGCCCGGGTGGGCCTGACGGCTCCGCACCCTCTGGCGGGCTCGCTGCTGGTGGTGCCGGGGGCGGGCAAGGGGGTGCCCCAGCCGCCGTTCGCGGGCTGATTCCGATGCGCCCCCGCCGGCCCTTCCCGTTCCCATCCCCGTTCCCCGGGGGTCTGGGTTCGGGGCGGGAAGGGCCGACGGGGGCGAGAACCCTTCGGCTCACACCCCCGTACGGTCGAGTACCGACCGGGCCTGCGCCGCTCAGCTCTGCTGCCGGCTGCCCTGGAGGGTCTCGTCGGTCATGTCGGTGACCTGGCCGGCCGACGGGGCTTCGGCGTCGACCTCGGTCCCGAAGTCCGAGAACTCCATCACCGTGTTCATCTTCAGCTGTTGCGGCGAGGCGCTGCCCTCCGGCTGGGCGGAGGCCGGGGCCTTGACGGTCATGTCGATCTGCTGGCGGCGCAGCCGCCCCTCGTCGTCGAGCCAGACCTGCATCGGCAGCGTCGGGCCGAGCTGCTTGCTCATCCGGTCGCCGCCCGGCAGCTTGGAGACGTCCACGGAGACCTTGTAGTGCGTGGTGTCGACTCCGCCGACCTTCTCGGTGCCGACCTTGGTGACGTCCTTGTCCGTGATCGCCTTGGCGTAGGCGGCGGTCTGGGCCGGGTCACCGATCTGCTGGTTGCCCAGGCCCTGCTGCGCGGCGACCTTCTCCAGGTCGATCTTGATCCAGGGCTTGCCGCCCGGGGCCTTCTGGCCAGGAATCTTCTGGTAGAGGACCTGGTCGACCACGCGTTGCTCGATCGTCTCGTCCTGCGCGGTGGTGGTCATGACGCTGTCGCCCTCGGCCAGGTCGAGGACGCCCTTGCCCTCGGAGGTGATCGTCTTGCCCTCCGCGGCGAGATTCACCTTGATCGTCATCCGCGCGGACTCGGCCTCGGCCGTCTTGTCGTAGGCGGCCCGCACCTCCGTCGTGCCCTGCTCCTGGGCGTCGGCGCTTCTGCTCGCGCTCGGCGACGTGCCGTCCTCCTCGGCCTTCGAGCCGCTGCCGTCACCACAACCCGACAGGACAACGCTCCCCATCACCGCGGCGACCACGATCGCGGCGGCCTTCGTCCCCCTGTGACCCATGCGAATCCCCATCTCCTCAACGAGTGCCGGCCGCCGTCACATCACGTCGGCCTGCTGGGCCGAATGCCCCGAATGAAGGCCAACACACCTATTTGCGGGGCGAGTTGAGGATGAGCGGCGACTTCGGTCGAGTCGGAAGGCGGAACAGGGGAAGGCGGCACCGAGCCCGACGAATGCCGAAGGGCGTGTCGGGCGCTGTACTGCCCGACACGCCCTTGGCGTGGTCTCCCTGCCTTCGCCTTCCTTCCTCGGCAGGGAGGCGGAGACGGCCGCGAAGAACACCGTTCCGCCGACTCACCGTTGATTCTTCCTGCGCAACGCGAGAACGGCCATCAGAACCACGACCGCGCCGATGACGGTGAGGAGGAGCCAGGCGGGTAGGAATTCGCCGCCCTTGTGAGCGATGGTGCGCAGGGCACCGGCCGAGTGCGTGCTTCTCCCGGAGATGCTCACCATGGGCCACGGCGCCGGTCAGAACGGCATGCGACCACGGGCTCGCCGGCCGGCCGACCCGCTGCGGCCGACAGCCTTGGAACTGCTGCGAAACGGCTTGCTGAGCGCTCGGCCGAGGAATCCGGGGGCCTTCCCGCCGGCCCGTGACCCGACGCCGAGCGTGCGCTGAGTGCCGCGTTGCGGATGGTGGGACAGGCGCGGCACGAGGAAAGCCAGAAGGGCGAGGACGACACACACTGCGACAATCCCGACGATCATCATGATGGGACTCCTGAACGTGAGGGGTGTCTGTCGGTTGCCCCGAGGACACGGGGCCATGCGTGCGATACCGCGCGGCGCGAGGCCGTGCCCCACCCGGTGCGAGACTCACCGCTGAGGTCGAGGGAGAGCAGTCCGTCGAGGTCGGTTCCGGTTGACGCGGTCGCCTTCGGCGTAGAGGCGGGAGCTCTTCTCCCGGCCAGAAGGGGTGGGGCCGGCGAAGACACTCGCGCAGGGTCCGATCCGGAGTGACGCGGCCGCCACCGAGCTCCCCGGCTCGGATCCCGCATGCGGGTCCACCATCTCGCCGCCGTCCGGATGCCTCTTCACGGCCGTTGCCTCTCCTCGTTCGAGCGCGTCCTCCACCGCTCCCGCAGCCACACCGCTGACAGTGCCGGCAGCGGTACCGCAGCCGGCCATGGCGAGAGGGGCGAGGCAGGGCCTTCCCGCGGCCGTCGCCGTGGTCGAAGTACCCGCGGTGCAGGCGGCCCCGGGGGACGGGGACGGGAAGGGCCGGCGGGTGAAAACCCTCCGGCTCACACCCCCGTACGGTCGAGCCCCCGCAGGACCTCACGCTCACCCGGCGTCAGCGGGGGCTCGGTCGACGGAGGGAGCGGGGAACCGGCGAGAGCCGCCAGCGCCGCGCCGGGACGGAACATCCGCGTCGGCGGCGTACGCAGACTGGTGACGTCCCAGACCGCCGAGGCCGCCGGGTAGGAGCCCGTGGCCGCCTTCATCATGCGGCGTGTGTACGCCGTCACCATCCGGTCGCCGACACCCGGCGGCCTCCCGCCCCGTACGTCCGGGTACAGCACGTCCTGTCCGACCGCCATCGACCACGCCGCGTCCGCCGCCCGCGCGGCGCCCCGCACCACCCGCCGGGCCAGACCCGGCGCGCCGAGGTCCCCGCCCCGCTCCAGCTCCCGCCCGAGGACCCGCGCACCGAACGCGGCCACCGACATCCCGTGCCCGTACGCCGGGTTGAACGTGGCCAGCGCGTCCCCGAGGACCACGAGCCCCTCCGGCCACCGCGGCATCCGCTCCAGGTACCGCCGCACGTTGCTGGTCGACCGGCTCAGGTGCACGTCCGTGAGCGGCTCCGCGCCGGAGATCAGCCGCCCCACGATCGGATCCGGCAGATCGAGCGTGTACCGCAGGAACCCCTCCGGATCCGCCGGCGGCTCACCACCCCGCGAACCGCCGCAGCTCACCAGCCAGCGGCCCCCCTCGATCGGCATCACCATCGCGCTCCGCGCCGGCCGGGACACATACGGGTTGGCCTGCACGATCGTCAGCGGGAACCGTTCCGCGCCGTCCGGCACCCGGTAGACGCGCGACGCGTTGACCAGCCCGGAGTCCACCGTCCGTTCCTCCACGCCGGTCAGTCCGAGCCCGTCGAGCCAGCCGGTGACCCGTGTCCCGCGTCCGCTCGCGTCGACGACCAGGTCCGCCTCGAGGTCGGTGTCCCCGCCGGGCGCCGCGATCCGCACCCCGCGCACCCGCCCCGCGGAGCCCGTCAGCCCCACCACCGCCGCCTTGCGGACCTCCACCGGCACCCGTTCCCGTACCGCCGTGCGCACCGCCCAGTCCACCAGCGCCCGGCTGCACGTCACCATCACCGGCCCCTCGCGGCGCCACCGCCGCAGCCAGCCCTCGGACGTGAGCGCGAGCATGCCCGAGTTGAGCGGGATCTCGTGCGCCCCGGCGGCGAGCAGCCGCCCCCGCAGTCCCGCGCCCGGCAGCAGCTCCTCCATGGCGTCCAGGCCGCCCGCCATCAGCAGGTGCGCGTGCCGGCCCTGCGGCAGCCCCTTGCGGTGCTCCGGGCCGTCCGGCAGTTCGTCGCGGTCCAGGACGATCACCTCGTCCGCTCCCGCGCGGGACAGCACCGCCGCGGCCAGCATGCCGGCCAGGCCGGCACCGATGACGACAGCTCTACGCGACATGGGGCTCCTCGGGTTCGGTCACGGCTTCGGTCGTGGCGGGCGGCGCCGCGCCGTCGGGCGCGGCGGTCGCGGAGGGAGGGCGGTGCAGCGCCTGTGCCAGCTCCACCAGCCCGTCGGTGCCGGAGACCTCGGTGGCGTGCAGTCGGTACGTACCGGCGGTCTCGGGCGGGTCCTCGCGGGCGGCGGCCCGGCGCGCCGCGTCGGCGAGCATGGCCGCCTCGGCCGCCAGCCGCGCCTCGTGGGGGGAGCGGCCCGCGCGCAGGGCGGTGTCCCGGGTCCGTTCGCGGAGCCGGTGGTCGAAGTAGGGCGCCAGCGCGAGCAGCGCGTCGTGGATCGACACCTCGCGCCACTGCAGCCGCGCCTGCGGCAGCTGCCACCAGGCGGCCTGCGGCTTGGGCGCGGTCGCCACCGTCCCCACCAGCGACCACAGCGGGCCCAGCCGCCGGTAGTCGCCGAGCCCCCGCCACTGCGCGCGGACGGACGGCAGCAGCCGCGGCAGCACGAACCCGGCCGAACACAGCAGCGCGGCCAGCGAGGCCATCGGCGGGGCGACCGAGGTGGACAGGAAGTCCAGGTCGTGCCCCGACCAACGGGCCACCACCGCCGTGTACTTGGTCAGCTGGAACCCCACCACGTCCAGCAGCGCCCCCACCAGGATCAGCCGCAGCCCGGTCCGCAGCAGCCCGCCGACCTCGCGCCCCCACTTGACGCAGACGACGCACATCACCAGCATCGCCGCGCTGTGCCCGACCAGGTACAGCAGGATCATCTCCCGCATGAACGGGGTGTTGGCGTAGTACGTGTCGAGGTCGGTCAGCCGCTCGGTGTCCGCGTCGGCGAGCGCGAACAGGACGACGATGGCGACCACCAGCGCACCGTAGGCGGCCACGCTGCGCAGCACCATGCGCCGCACCCGCTCCCGCGACCCGCCCCGCCAGTTGATCAGCAGCACCAGCACCGCGCAGCTGTACGCGGAGAGCATCCCGTAGGTCAGCGGGGCCCCGAAGTTGGGGACGCCGGTGAGGGAGTTGACGGCGGCCAGGGTGGCCGGTGCGGCGCACACGAAGACCAGGGCGCCCAGGATGATCGCGGCGCAGGTGGACAGGGTGAGCGGGTTGCGCGGGGCCGCCGTGCGCGGGCGGCGGAACAGCAGCACGGACGTCATCCCGAACACGAAGGCCGCCAGGTAGACGACGAGACTCATACCGGCCGGCTCCTCCCGTCCGGGGCCCGGTTCACGCGGTCCCCGCCGTGGTCGTGCCGCTCGGCACCGAGGCGGCCGCCGGCGCCGGGGCCGCACCGGCCAGCGCGTCGGCGATCCGGGCCAGGGCGGCCGGGTCCGGCACCCGGTCCGGGAGCCGGCCGCCGCCGTCGCGCGGCGGGACCGGGCGCCCCGGTTCCGCCTCGGCGCGCACCGCGGCGGTGATCACCGCCGCCCACGCGGCGGCCTCCGCGCGCTCCGCGTCCCCCGTCGCCGCCAGCGCGCCGGCGCGGGTCCGGTCGTACAGCTCCCGGTCGAGGTAGGCGTCCAGGTGGCTCAGCGCGTTGTGGATGCTGGTCTGCCGCCACACCAGCCGCGTCGTGGGGGAGGCGAGCCCGGGCCGGGGCAGCCGCAGCGTCCGGCGGGTGAGGAGGTCGTCCAGCGCTCGCTCCAGCGGTTCCAGCCGGGCGTACGTCCGCCGTGCCCGCCGCCACTCGGTGGCGCGGGGCGCCGCCAGCGGCACCAGCACCCCGACGACCGTCAGCAGGGCGCCGAGCCCGGCGGCGGCCGGGGAGACGGTGGTGCCGAGCTTCGACCAGTCCCGCCCGGACCAGCGGGCGCCCACCGCGACCAGCTTGGCCACGCTGTACCCGGCCCCGCACAGCGAACCGGTGCCGAGCAGCGTCAGCCCCGCCCGCAGTCCGCCCCGCACCCGGCGCGCCCAGCGCAGCGAGGACACGGCGGTGACGGTCACCGCGGTGAGGTGCGCGAGCAGGTACAGCACGATCATCTGGGCGATGAACGGCGTCGTCGCGTAGTAGGTGTCCAGGTCGGTACGGCGCTCCACGGGCGCCTCGCCGAGCGTGAACGTCACCGTGATGCCGAGGACGACGACGGTGTAGGCGAGCAGCCAGCGGCGGGCGGTGCGGCGCACCCGGGGACCGCCGCGCCAGTGCACGACGAGGAGCTGGGACGCGGCGCAGTACCCGGTGATCACCACGTAGGTGACCGGCGCCGCGAGGTTCGGCACGTCGCCGATCCGGTTGACGGCGCCGACCGTCGGCGGCGCCCCCAGGAAGAAGCACAGGCCCGCGAGGCCCAGCACCGCGCAGATCGTCCGCAGGTACGGGTCGCGCCGGTGCCGCAGCAGATCGGGGGCCTTCACCAGCAGGCCGAGCCACAGCACCCCGCAGCTGACGTAGTTGATCAGGCCGCTCATCTCCTGGTCCCGCGGTAGTTGAGTGCGGCCCCGATGCGTCCGGCGAGGTCCTGCGGGTCGCCGCCCTCCGCGGCGTACACCGAGTCGGTGGAGGCGTCCAGCCAGGTGCGCAGCCGGCGGCCCATCAGCATGCCGAAGCGGTCCGCCTCCTGCTCCTCCGCCAGGCTGAAGTCGGTGCGCGCGGCGACCGGTCCGGGCCGCTCACCGGCCTCCTCCCGGCGGCGGTTCATGTGCCACACCTCGTGGCAGAGGATCACGATCTGGTGCCACACGGCGGCCCGCTCGTCCACCACCACGTCGTCGTGGCCCTCGCGCTCCAGCCACAGTCCGCTCGCCGTGTGCGGGGGGAACGCCGCCCGGTGGACGACCACGTCACGTCCCCGCCAGGCGCTGACGGAGGCGACCAGCGCCTCGAACAGGACCTCGGGGTCCGCCGGGACCGCCACCCGGATGGGGTCGATGAGGGCGTCAGCGAGGCGACGCATCTCCTTCCTGGTACGCACCGCTGTCTCCCTGTTCCCCTGGGTGTCGCCCGGTCACCTGTGCAATATGCCAAGTCGGGTGCCGTCCCGGCCAGTTCCGGAGGTGAAGCGGTCACTCGGTGACCGCCGCGATGTCCCCGGGTGCCACGGCGAGCGCGCGGACCTCCCGGATCACGTCGGGCCGGCGCAGGGCGCGCGAGACGGCCCCGATCTCGCGGAGCAGCTCGGTGGTGTCGAGTTCGTGACCGCGGCGCGTACCGGCCCCGGCCTCGACGGCGTCGAGGACCACCACGGCCGCGGCGAGGGCCCGCGCCCGCTCCGGCGGGAGACCCAGGCCGAGGGCGGCGGCGTACGACCGTTCGCGCAGCCGCTCGTCGGTGTGGCGGGCCAGCGGCAGCAGGACGTCCCGGATGAACGTCTCGCGGCGGGTCAGGCGCAGTTCGGGCCCGGCGCGCAGCACGAGCGGCAGGCCGCAGCCGTGCACGGACCGCATCAGCAGGTACAGGGGCCGCAGCCGGTGGTGGGCCAGGCGCAGCCGCCAGCGCTCGTGGAGGTACTGGCCGGCGTGCGGCAGGATGAAGCCGACCGCGATCGACACCGCCGCCAGACACGCCAGCGCCGGGGCCACGTCCAGACTGAGCCAGTCCAGGTCGTTGCCGGTCCAGCGCGCGCCCACGGCGGTGAGTTTGGCGGCGTCGAAGGCCAGGTTCAGCGCGTATCCGACGCCCAGGAACTTCAGTCCCCAGCGCAGCCAGGCGTCGAGTCCGTCGGCGCGGATCCAGTTCCAGATCAGCTTCGAGGTGATGAGCGCGGCGGTGGTGTGCGCGACGAGGTACAGCAGGATCTCCTCGCGCATGAACGGCGTCGTCGCGTAGTAGGTGTCCAGGTCCCGGGTGCGCTCCACGGGCACGTCGGCGAGGGCGAACAGCACCCACAGCGCGACGATCACGGCCCCGTACGCGCGGAGCACCCGGCGGGTGGCGCGGCGGGTGGAGGGGGAGTGCTCGGCCGGCCCGTCGCGCCAGGCGATGATCAGCACCAGGCAGGAGCCGCAGAAGGCGGTCAGCAGCGAGTACACCCAGGGCGCCGAGATGTTCGGCACGCCGGTGACCCGGTTGACCCACACGATGGTCGACGGGGCGACGAACACGAACACCGCGCAGGCGAGCAGCAGCAGCCCGCCGACCGCGCGCAGCAGCGGGTCCGTCCACAGCCGGATGATGGTCGGCAGTTTGATCGCCAGGGCGGTGGCGAGGACGGCGGCCGGGATCCACCAGAAGGACGTGTAGAACGTGCTGAGGAACGAGGCCGGACCCACGGCCGCGTCCGCGAACCCCATCCCGTCCCCTCGCTCCCGTTCACCGCTGAACCCAAGGCCGTTCGAGCCTACGCGGCCGAACGTGCCCGCGTCATGCGAAGGACGTCCGCGAAGTCATGCGAGGGACGTCCGCGGAGTCATGCGAGGGAGGTCCGCGGAGTCATGCGAGGGACGTCCACGGAAAGTCCCGCTGTGAGTTCTTGTCCGGGTCATTGACGCGCCGGTCCATCCCCCTTACGGTCCGTTCGAAGTTACGGGCGTCATTCGATATTTCGAACGATCCATGAACGGATGGGGCAGGGCATGGGACGACCTGGCCTGAATCGCAGGCAACTGCTCGCCGGACTAGGCGGGTTGACCGTCGCCGGAAGCTTCGGCTTCGCGGCGCTCGGGACCGGGGCCGACGCGCTCGCCTCCGGGGCGGACACCCGGGTGCGCTACTGGAACCTCTTCAGCGGCGGCGACGGATACAACATGATCGCGATGCTGGACTCCTTCCGCGAGGACCACCCCGGCATCGAGGTGAAGGACTCCACCCTCCAGTGGGGCAGCCCCTTCTACACCAAGCTCGCCATGGCGGCCGCGGGCAACCGCGCACCCGACCTCGGCGTCATGCACCTGGGCCGCGTCACCGGCTTCTCACCCGGCCGCCTCCTGGACCCCTGGGACGTCGGCCTGCTCGCCAAGTACGGCGTGAAGGAAACCGACTTCAACCCCGAGCTGTGGAAGCGCGCCGTCGTCGACGGCAGGCTCTACGCCCTCCCGCTCGACATCCACGTCCAGCTCTGCTTCTACCGCAAGGACGTGCTGAAGAAGGCGGGCCTGCTCGGCGCCGACGGCCGCATCGTGCCCGTGACCTCGGTCGACGCATGGTTCGACGTGCTCAAGGAGGCCAAGGGGGCCGCCGGGAAGGGCCTGCAGACCATCGGCATGTGGTCCGCCGACCAGAACTTCCAGTGGTGGTTCTTCGTCGCCTTCTACACCCAGCTCGGCGGCACCTGGTTCGACGACGCCAACACCGAGGTCACCTTCGACACCGACAAGGCCACCCAGGTCCTGGAGTTCCTGCGCCGGCACGTCACCGACGGGTACGCGAACCCGGACTTCGCGGGCGGCGCGGGCGCCGAACAGTTCGTCAACGGCGGCCCCTTCGTCTGGGAGGGCAACTGGTCGGTGCCGGTCTTCGACAGCGCGAAGATCGACTACGGTGCGACCCCGCTGCCGCCCGTCTTCGGCAGGCAGGCCACCCACGCCGAGTCGCACGCCTTCGTCCTGCCGCACCAGTCCGACCGCGGCGGCGCCGCCAACGAGGGCGCGCACCGGCTCGCCGCCTACATCGTCCAGCACGCCCGGCAGTGGGCCGCCGGCGGACACATCCCCGCCCACACGCCCACCCTGTCCACGGCCGCCTACCAGAAGCTCGACCCGCAGAGCGAGTACGTCTCCGCGATGGACCACCAGGCCACCGAGCCGAAGGTGTGGTTCGCCGGCTCCACCGGCATCCTCGCCCAGCGCGTCGGCCCCGTCGTGGTCTCCTCGACGATGGGCTCCGCCAAGCCGGACGCCGCCGCCCGCAGCATGAAGAGCACGCTCGCCCAACTGCTCGCCTCGAAGAACCCCATGGACGGCCACACCGCCGCGCAGGGAGGTGCGGTCGCATGACGACGACCGGCGCAGAGACCGTCATCGCGCCCGCGCGCGTGCGGACCGCCGCGGACAGCGCCACCGTCCGCCGCAAGCAGGGCTTCCAGCACGGCGGCTGGTTCGTCGCCCCGTTCCTCGCGCTGTTCGCGCTCTTCGTGATCTGGCCGCTGCTGCGCGGCGTCTACCTCAGCTTCACCGACGCCAACATCTCCGGCGACGCCGCGGACTTCATCGGCCTGGACAACTACCGCGAGGCCCTCGACGACCCGCTGGTGTGGGAATCGCTCGGCAACAGCGCGTACTTCACGCTCCTCGTCGTGCCCTGCATCACGGTCCTCGCCTTCCTCCTCGCGATGCTCGCCCACCACATCGAGCGCGCCAAGTGGCTGTGGCGGCTGTGCTTCTTCGCCCCGTTCCTGCTGCCGTCGACCGTCGCCGCCAACCTGTGGCAGTGGCTGTTCAACCCCGGCACCGGCATGGTCAACCACGTCTTCGGCATCGAGACGCCGTGGCTGAACGACAAGTCGTACGCGATGCTCGCCGTCGTCATCTGCACCCTGTGGTGGACGGTCGGCTTCAGCTTCCTGCTCTACCTCGCGGCCCTCCAGGGCATCCCCGGACACCTCTACGAGGCCGCCAAGCTGGACGGCGCGAACGCCTGGCACCGGATGGTCCACATCACCCTGCCGATGCTGCGCAACATCACCGGCCTGGTCATCGCCCTGCAGATCCTCGCCTCGCTCCAGGTCTTCGACCAGGCCGTCGTGATGATGGACTTCCTGCCCGGTCCGGAGGGATCCACCAGGACGTTCGTGCAGTACACCCTCGAAGAGGGCTTCACCAGCTACCGCGTGGGCTACGCCTCCGCCATCTCCATCATCTTCTTCGTGATCATCGCGGCCATCGCCCTCGCCCGGATGTGGCTGCTGCGCAACCGTGAGGAGGGCGGCCGATGACCACCGCCGCACAGCAGACACGGGTCGAGCCCCGGCGCACCTGGACCCCCAGCCAGATCGTCCTCACCCTCCTCGGCACCGCCGTCTCCGTCGTCTTCCTCGCCCCGCTCGCCTGGGCCCTGTTCACCTCGTGGAAGTCGGAGACCGAGGCCGTCGAGGTACCGACGCACTGGCTGCCGGAGGAGTGGACCGGCCAGGCGTGGACGGCCATCTTCGAGACCGGCAACATCACCAACTGGTTCGTGAACTCCCTGGTGGTGTCCGTCTGCGTGACGACGATCGTGCTGGTGGTCAGCGCCCTCGCCGGATACGGCTTCGCCCGCACCGAGTTCCGCGGCAAGAACGTCCTGATGGGTGTCGTCATGGCCGGCCTCATGGTCTCCCCGGCCGTGCTCGGCGTCCCCCTGTTCACCACCGTCCAGCAGATGGGCATGGTCGACACCTACTGGGGCATGATCCTGCCGCAGTGCGCGCCCGCCGCGATGGTCTACATCCTCTACAAGTTCTTCCAGGGCATCCCGCGCGAACTGGAGGAGGCCGCCTTCATCGACGGTGCCGGCCGCTGGCGCGTCTTCTTCACCATCATCGTGCCGCTGTCCCGCCCCTCCCTCGCGGCGGTCGGCATCTTCACCTTCATCAGCTCCTGGAACAACTTCCTGTGGCCCTACATGGTCACCAACAACCCCGACCTGATGACCATGCCGAACGGCATCGCGACCGTCATGAACTCCTACGGCATCCAGTGGGCCCAGCTCATGGCCGGCGGCCTCATGGCGGGCCTGCCGCTGATCATCGTCTTCGTCTTCTTCCAGCGCCAGATCGTGGCGGGCGTCGCCCACACCGGTCTGGCCGGCCAGTGATCCCGCCGAGGGGAGCCTGATGTGAAGCGCCTGAGACTCGTCACCCTCCTGGCCGCCGCGGCCGTGGCCCTGCCGCCGACCACCGCCCGGGCGGACGTGACGTACCCCGACCCCCAGCCGGTCACCGGCCAGCAGATCATCCACGACCCGACCGTGCTGCGCCTCGAGTCCGGCGGCTACGTGGCCTATTCGACGGGCGGCGTCATCGGCGCCCGCACCTCGAAGGACCGCGTCCACTGGACGGACGCGGGCAACGCCTTCGCCGAACCCCCCACCTGGTGGTACGAGTACAACGACACCGGCGACCCCTGGGCCCCCGACCTCTCCCACCGCGACGGCCGCTACTGGCTGTACTACGCCGTCTCCTCCTGGGGCACCAACCACTCCGCGATCGGCGTCGCCACCTCCCGCACGGGCCTGCCCGGCACCTGGACCGACCACGGCAAGGTCTTCACCTCGGAGACCACCGACCACTGGAACGCCATCGACCCGGCCGTCACCCGGGCCGACGGCCGCCTGTGGATGACGTTCGGCTCGTACTGGACCGGCATCCGCATGGTCGAACTGGACCCGGCGACGGGCAAGGCGGTCGAGGACGCCCCGGTCCACCACCTGGCCACCCGCCCCGACGAGCCGTACGCGGTCGAGGGCCCGGAGATCGTCAAGCACGGCCGCCACTACTACCTGTTCGCGTCGTACGACGCGTGCTGCTCGGGCGTGAACTCGACGTACAGGATCAAGGTGGGCCGCTCGACGTCGATCACCGGCCCGTACGTCGACAGCGAGGGCACCCCGATGCTGGAAGGCGGCGGCGACCTCCTGCTGGCCGGCCACGGCAGGTACGTGGGCACGGGCGGCCAGTCGGTCTTCAAGGACAAGGGCCGGGACGTCCTGGCCTACCACTATTACGACGCCGAGGACGACGGCACGCCCAAGCTGGGGCTCAACACCCTGAACTGGAGGAAAAACGGCTGGCCGGTCATCCGTTAGGGGTGCGGGGCCGTGTCGACGTGCGGCTCCGCCGCGTGTGCGCGACCAGCCCCCACCGACCCGCAGACGAAACCGAACCCCCGAAAGGAAGAAATTGCGCACCGCCCGCTTCACCCTGGACCCCGCCTTCACCGTAGGTGAAGTGAACCCCCGCCTCTTCGGCTCGTTCGTGGAACACCTCGGCCGCTGCGTGTACACCGGCATCTTCGAGCCCGACCACCCCACCGCGGACGCGGAGGGCCTCCGCCAGGACGTCCTGGACCTCGTCCGGGAGCTCGGCGTCACCGCCATCCGCTATCCCGGCGGCAACTTCGTCTCGGGCTACAAGTGGGAGGACTCCGTCGGCCCGGTGGAGGACCGCCCCCGCCGCCTCGACCTCGCCTGGCGCTCGACCGAGACCAACCGCTTCGGCCTCTCCGAGTACATCGCCTTCCTGAAGAAGATCGGCCCCCAGGCCGAGCCCATGATGGCCGTCAACCTCGGCACCCGGGGCGTCGCCGAGGCCCTGGAGCTCCAGGAGTACGCCAACCACCCCTCCGGAACCGCCCTGTCGGACCTGCGCGTCGAGCACGGCGACAAGGACCCGTTCGGCATCCGCATGTGGTGCCTCGGCAACGAGATGGACGGCCCCTGGCAGACCGGCCACAAGACCGCCGAGGAGTACGGCCGGATCGCCGCCGAGACCGCCCGCGCCATGCGCCAGATCGACCCCGGTGTCGAGCTCGTCGCCTGCGGCTCCTCCGGCCAGTCCATGGAGACCTTCGCCGAGTGGGAGGCGACGGTCCTCAAGGAGACGTACGACCTGGTCGACTACATCTCCCTGCACGCCTACTACGAGCCGCTCGACGGAGACGTCGACTCCTTCCTCGCCTCCGCCGTCGACATGGAGTCCTTCATCGAGAACGTGGTCGCCACCTGCGACCACGTCGGCGCCCGCCTCAAGTCCAAGAAGAAGATCGACCTCTCCTTCGACGAGTGGAACGTCTGGTACCTGTCCCGGACCGAGGCCCAGGTCAGCGCCCTGGACTGGCCCGAGGCCCCCCGCCTGCTCGAGGACAACTACAGCGTCACCGACGCCGTCGTCTTCGGTTCGCTCCTCATCGCCCTGCTGCGGCACGCGGACCGCGTCACCGTGGCCTGTCTCGCCCAGCTCGTCAACGTGATCGCCCCGATCATGACCGAGCCCGGCGGCCCGGCCTGGCGGCAGACGACGTTCTTCCCGTTCGCCCAGGCCTCGCGGTACGGCCGCGGCGAGGTGCTCGACGTCCGCGTGGACTCACCGACGTACGAGACGAAGAAGTACGGCGAGGCCGACCTGCTGCACGCCACCGCCGTGCGCGCCGAGGACGGCACGGTCACCGTCTTCGCCGTCAACCGCAGCCGCACCGGGTCCCTGCCGCTGGACGTCGCGCTCAACGGACTCGACCTCACCTCGGTCGTCGAGCACAGCGCCCTCGCGGACGCCGACCCCGACGCCCGCAACACCCTCGCCGAGCCCGAGCGGGTCACCCCGCACCCGGTCGACGGCACGACCCTGGCCGACGGCCGGCTCTCCGCCGTGCTGGAGCCGCTGTCCTGGAACGTGATCCGGCTGGCGTGATCCGGCCGGCGTGAACCGTCCGGTGTGATGTGCCCGGCGGTGGGCTCACCTCCCCGGTGAGTCCACCGCCTTCACCGGGATCCCGCCCTGTGCCGCGCCCAGCAGCGTCAGCCGCACATCACGCGGGCCCGAGGGTGTGGTCCCGTCGGACAGTACCGCCAGGGCCAGTGTGTTGGTCCCCCGTGTGCGCAGGATCCCGTTCGGCAGGACGAAGGTGTGCTGCGGGCCCACATCGTTGATGTACTGGCCCATGTTCCAGCCGTTGAGGAAGATCTGGACCCGGTAGGCGCGCTCCGGGTCGTCGTCGAGCGTGAGCCCGATCGAGGCGTCCACGTCGGCGGGCACGTTCAGCCGGAACCCCGTCCGGTACCAGGCCACCCCCTGCCGCCGCTCCGCCCGCGGGAACTCCACGGCCCGCCACTCCCGGTCGTCGAACCCGGGCAGGTGCCAGCCCTCCCGCTCCCCGTACAGCCCGCCGTTGTTCAGCGGCCCGCGCACCCGGTCCGGCGCCGTGGCGCCCTGGATCCGCCACTCCACGTCCCGGGACGCGCCCCCGAACCCGGCCGACACGAGCCCGCGCGCGGCCTTGTGCGGGTCCCGCGCCCGCGCGTCCCCGTCGTGCTGCATCGGCCGTACGAGCACGGACAGCACGTGCGGGCCCCGCTCGCGCCGCTTCTTCGGCACGCCGAAGGAGGCCGTCGCCGTCCACGTGCCCCGCCGGGCCGTGTCCCCGTCCGGCACCGGCATGCGGTGCGTGCCCAGCGGGCGGCCGTCCAGCCAGGCCATCAGCAGTCCCTGCGTACCGGTGCGGTAGGACAGCGACACGGACTCGACGCCCCGCGTGTCCTCGAACCGTCCCCGGTACCAGACGTCGCCGTGGTGGAAGCCGTAGTCGTCCGCGAAGAGGACGGGACCGCC
Source organism: Streptomyces sp. NPDC044984 (assembly GCF_040646935.1). Lineage (NCBI taxonomy): Bacteria > Bacillati > Actinomycetota > Actinomycetes > Kitasatosporales > Streptomycetaceae > Streptomyces > Streptomyces sp. NPDC044984. The sequence goes on along the minus strand of NZ_JBEZBE010000036.1, from coordinate 3,133 downwards.
CTCGGGCACGGGCGTCGTACTGTGCGACGAGGTGAGGTCGGCGGACGGCCACGCCGAGTCGTCGAAACCGGCCTCGGACTCCGGGTTCTCCGCCCGTCGGCGCCAGCCCTCCAGCGCGGGCAGCCGCACTTCGGGCACGCCCGGCATCAGCCCCTCCATCAGCAGGCTCCCGGCCCGGCTGACCTGGGTGGGCACCGGCCGTCCGTTCCAGGTCACGGCGGTGATCCCGCGCGGTGTCCACACCTCCAGGCCGGTCTCGCCGACGAGGTCGCCGACGAGGTGGGCGGTGGAGCCGCGCAGGGTGACCGAGCGCAGCAGCGCCGGGCCGTAGACCAGCATCGGGCCGGACGGGGTCTCGTACGGCCACAGGCGCAGCGCGGTCGCGTCGTCGGCGAACAGCAGCACCATGGGCGTCTCGGAGTCCCCGCCCTCGAGCAGCACCCGGCTCAGTCCGCCCACGCCCAGCGGCACCACGATGTTCAGCCTGCCCCGGTCGTAGGACCACCCGGGCTCGTCGTCCAGCCGGTAGGTGAGCGGCTCGCTGTCGCAGTCCAGCGCGACCTGCGCCGTCTCACCGCTGCGGCCCGTGAACAGGGCGATGTCCTGCCGTCCGACGGTCGTGCTCAGCATGGGCTGCGCGGTGGTGTACGCCAGTTTCCGCCGGCCCAGTTCCAGCCCGGTGGTGAGCAGCTTGGCGTCCCGCGCGCCGACGGTGACCGGTACGTCGATGCCGGTGCCGGGCAGCATCGAGGCGACCGGTTCCGCGGAGTCGTTGTGCAGGACGTACACCTGGGCGCCGGTGTCGGGGTTGGCCAGGTGGCGCACCTTCAGCCGGTCGTCCTCGGCCCGTACCTCCTTCGCCGGGTCCAGCCGGGCGAGGTCGGGCACGGTCCGCAGCAGGTGGCCGAGCTGCTGGAGCGCGGCCAGCTTCGGCGTCGGCCGGCGGCCTTCGCTGATCGCCGCCCCGTAGTCGTACGAGGTGTAGACGCCCGGCGCGGGCAGCCAGCCCCACGAGGTCCCGCCGAACGCCACGCGGACGTTGTGCACGGTGACGCCGTCGGCGAGGCTCGTGAGGTGGTCGCGCCGCTGGTGGGCCGCGTCGTGCGTCCGCCGCACCTCCGCGTACCCCTTGCCGCCGGAGGTGGCCCCGCCCCACGGGTCGGCCGCCCCGCCGGCCGCCCCGGCCAGGACCCCGGGCGTCCGCCGGCCGTTCCCGCGGACGCCGAAACGCCCGTCCGCGTGGAACAGCGGTACGTCGATGCGGTCGGCGCGCGCCCGGTCGTACAGGTGGGTCAGGTAGGCCCGCCCGGCCGGATCGTCGGCGGGGACCTCGAACCCCTCCTCGAACTGGTACAGCAGCACGGTGCCGCCGCCCGCGGTGAACAGGTGCCGGACGGCGATGCGGTTGACGGCGCTCAGCCACTCGTCGACGTGCCGCAGGTACTCCGGGTCGGCGGTGCGGGCGCGGCCCCCGGTGGCCGTCAGCCACCCGGGGAAGCCGCCGGCGTCGAGATCGGCGGAACCGAGGTACGGGCCGGGACGGAGGATGACGTACAGCCGCTCCTCGGCGGCCGTGCTCAGGAAGAGGTCCAGGTCCCGCACCCCGGTGAAGTCGTACGTACCGGGTGCGGGGGAGTGGTGGTTCCACGGCACGGGGACGCTGACCGCGTTGCACCCGTGGGCGCGCAGCTTCTGCAGCACGTCCCGCCACAGGGACGGGCTGGGCAGCCGGAAGGGGTGCATTTCCCCGGACCACAGCACCAGGCGCCGGCCGTCGACCAGCAGCGAGTACCGGTCGTGGCCGATCCGGTGCCGTTTGCCGTCCGCGCTCGGGGGAGGGGGCGGCGGGCCCGTCGGGACGCTGCGCGGCCCGTGCGCGCCGGTCGCCGCCCCGCCGCTGCCGGCCAGCGCGAGACCGAGCGCCGCCGTACCGGCCAGGGCGGTGAAGGTACGCCTGCTGAGCTCCAAGGGAGCGCCTCCTGTAGTACTGCCACACGGGGTGCCGGTGGGCCATTGTCCACGAACCGGTGCCCTTGCGTTCACACGAGGGTTCCGTTACGGCCGGTTCCTCCCTTTTCGGTGGGGTGGAAGTGAATGGCCGGAGTTCACCCTGTCCGCCGGTCGCGGGGCTCCATACGATGCGAGCGCTCCCGGCCTTCACCGCACTTCCACGCCTCCTTCACGGGGGCCGGGGGTGCATGTGCGTGCATATTTGGCATGTACATGACGTTTCAACGGCCCATAGCAGCAACGATCCGAAACGGCAAGGCGAGACATCACCCCCCACCGAAGGACGGAGAACCATGGCTGGTGGACTGCTCATGGGCGCGGCGGCGGCCGCGCTCCTCACCGCCGCGTTACCCGCGCACGACCCGTCGACCGGGTTCGAGGACCCGCCGCCGGACAAGATCGTCATCAAGGTCGCCACGGTGAACGGTTCCGGTTGCCCCCAGGGCACCGCCGCGGTCGCCGTCTCCGCGGACAACACCGCGTTCACCGTGACGTACAGCGACTACCTCGCCCAGGCCGGCGGGGACTCCGACCCCACGGCCTTCCGCAAGAACTGCCAGCTCAGCCTGCTGGTGCACGTCCCCCAGGGCTTCACCTACGCCATCGCCAGCGCCGACTACCGGGGCTTCGCCTCGCTCCAGCCCGGCGCGAAGGGCACGCAGCGGGCGTCGTACTACTTCCAGGGCTCCCCGAACACCGAGTACCGCAGCCACCCCTTCGCGGGCCCCTACGACGACAACTGGCAGGCCACGGACGAGACCGACTGGGCCCAGCTGGTCTACGCGCCCTGCGGGGTCCAGCGCAACTTCAACATCAACACGGAGCTGCGGGTGAGCGCGGGCACCACGTCACCCGACGACGTCAGCTTCATGACGATGGACTCCACGGACGGGGACATCAGCACGGTGTACCACCTGGCGTGGAAGGAGTGCCCGGAGAAGTCGTGACCCGGTGACCCGACCGGTGCGGCCCGCACGACCCGGATGGGCGTGCGGGCCGCACCTCGGTGTCACCGCCGACTGAAAGGTCACCGTCGGGGCCACTCGCTTCTTCGTCAGTGTCGTGCTTCCGCGAGCCGAGTAAAGGGCGCTGCGTTGCGCTGCGCTCCACTCCGCGTCGCCTT
>NZ_JBEZBE010000035.1:0-85130 GCF_040646935.1 Streptomyces sp. NPDC044984 | reverse complement strand
GGCGCTCCTGCACCCAGCCGGCCGTCGCCGGGCCGCCCGCCTCCCGCAGCGCCGCCAGGACCAACGCCTCCAGCTCACCCTGCCCCCGCCGCCGGAAACCCTCCCGTCGCTCCGCCACGCGCCCCGCCTCCCTTCCGCCGCCATCCGTTTCCCGCGCGGACATCGTATAGACGCCACCGGCTCCCGCACGCCCCCCGACATCTCTCTACAGTGATGTAGATTCTGCTCCGGGTCCGTGCCGCGGGCCTCGGACCTGCGCCCCGCCCGGGCTCGCGAGAAGGAGCATCGCATCCATGTTCGGACTGAGTGAACTGGCCGTCGTCCTCATCGTCGTCATAGCCGTCCTCGCCGCCAGGAAGCTCCCGGAACTCGCCCGCTCGGCAGGCAGGTCGGCCCGCATCCTCAAGGCCGAGGCCCGTGCCGTGAAGGAGCAGGACGACGCCGGGGAGGCGGGCACGGCCCCGCGGGTCATCCAGGGGGAGGTGCAGCGGCCGTCCGCCCCCGGGTCCGGGCACACCGGCGACACACCGCCCTCGGGCGGATCCGCCCGGTGAGCGGGAGCGGCCGGCGAGCGGAAGCGGCCGGCGAGCGGGAGCGGCCGGCTCCTCACCGCAGGGCCGTCCCGGTGGGGCCGAACGGCCCTCGGACAGGGCCGGACGGCCCGTGGTGTCCTCCGTCGGACGGGCCCACCCTGAACATCGGGGGGCCGGAGCCGCCGTTCGGCTGTGGCGGCGGGCACGGAAGGAGACGGAACGATGACATCCACCACCACTCTGACCGCGGGTCTGCCGACCGCGCACCGCGAAGGGCTGCTGCGGCACGCCCGCGAGGTCTCCTTCGCGGCCGGGGTGCGCCTGTTCGAGGAAGGACGGCGCGCCGACCGGTTCTGGATCGTCCGGACCGGAACCGTCGCCCTCGACCTGCGGGTCCCCGGTCACCGCGCGGCCGTGATCGAGTCGCTGGGCCACGGCGAGCTGATCGGCTGGTCCTGGCACTACCCGCCGTGCATGTGGCACCTGGGCGCCGAGACCACGAGCCCGGTGCGGGCCTGGGAGTTCGACGCGGAGGCCGTACGGGCGCTGTGCGCCGAGGACCCCGAGTTCGGCCGCGTGATCGCCGTGTGGGTCGGCCGGGTGGTCGCCCAGCGCCTGCACGCCACCCGGGTCCGGCTGCTCGACCTGTACGCCCCCTATGGCAGCGGAAGCAGGTGACGGCCGTGAACGGCGGCCCGTACGCCGTGAGCGGCGTCATGGCGCGCGCCGTCGTGGCCGTCGGCCGCGCCACCCCGTGCGAGGGCGTCGTCCGGCCGGCCGGGGAGCGGAGGGCCGGCGCGCTGCCCGTGCCGGCGGGCGAGGGGCGGGTCGTCGGCGTCGACGGCACCGTGGCCGCCTTCGAGACGGACGGGTTCCCGCGGAGACCCGCTCCGGCCGGAGCGTGAGCGTCACCGGACGCGGACTCAGGGGAGCGGCGACCGGACGGTGAGCCGCGGCGTACGGCCTGCGCGGCTCGCCGCGTGCCGTCAGCGGCCCTCCTGCCTCAGCCGGTCCTGGACCTGGGTGGCGATGACGGCGGCCTGGACGCGGCGTTCCACGCCGAGCTTGGCGAGCAGCCGGGAGATGTGGTTCTTGACCGTCTTCTCGGCCAGGTACAGCCGCTGGCCGATCTGGCGGTTGGTCAGCCCCTCACCGATCAGGGCCAGGATCTCGCGCTCCCGTTCGGTCAGCCCGGGCAGCGCGTCCGGCTGCTCCTCCTTGCGCTGTCCGCCGCGCAGCCGGGCCATCAGCCGTGTGGTGGCGCTCGGGTCGAGCAGCGACTGGCCGCGGGCCACCGTGCGCACGGCGGTCACCAGGTCGGAGCCGCGGATCTGCTTCAGCACGTATCCGGACGCGCCGGCCATGATCGAGTCGAGCAGGGCCTCCTCGTCGTCGAACGAGGTCAGCATCAGACAGGCCAGGTCGGGCATGGCCGAGCGCAGCTCGCGGCACACGCTCACCCCGTCCCCGTCCGGCAGCCGTACGTCCAGGACCGCGACCCGGGGGCGCAGGGCGGGGACGCGGACCAGGGCCTGCTCCGCGGTGGCGGCCTCACCGACCACGGTGATGTCCGGTTCGTCGTTCAGCAGGTCGTGCACCCCTCGCCGGACCACCTCGTGGTCGTCCAGCAGGAAGACCCGGATCGGGCTGCCGGGTCCGGGCTGCTCGCCGTCCGCCATCGGTTGCTCCTCGTTCCGCGCTGTGTGACCGTCCGGGCCGTCCGGAATCCCCGGCCCCCACATCTTGCGCACTCCAGGGCCGGGAGACCAGGGCCGATCGGCCCCATCGCCCCGCTCCGGGCCGGCCGGCGGCCCTCATCCGTCCGCGGCCGCCAGGCTCACCTCGTACGGGGAGCGCCCGCCGACGAGTTGGCGCCCGGTGACCAGCCCGGCCTCGATGCGGACGAAGACCTCCCGCGCCGAGGGCACCCAGGAGACCGGTCCGGTGCGGGCCAGGCGCCGGTGTTCGGCGGGGTCGGTCACCACCGTGGCCGGGCCCGTGACGACGACGCTCCAGCCGGACTGCCGGGCGGCGTCGACGTCGTCGGCCCCGAAGGCGACACCGCGCCGTCGACCGCGCGGACCGGTTCCGAACCGGCGGCGGTACGCAGCAGGACCGCGCCGCCGGTGTCCAGGCGGAAGTTGACGGGCAGCACGGCGGGCAGGGCCCGGCGCGTGAAGACGACACGGCCGACGGGTGCCCCGGCCGTCAACCGCAGGCACTCCTGCCGCCCGAGTTCTCGGAAACCGTCATCGGGGTACATCGCCGGCCCGTCCTTCGCCTGGTGCAGCGGTCCTGCGCCCTTCCACCCCGAGCCGGGCACGGCCGGGAGATGAGGGCCGACGGTCCCGTTCCCCCCGGAGAACGGCCGGCCACCACTGGCGCCGCACTTCACTCCGTACCGCGTCCGCCGTCCGGGTACGGAGCGGGCGCGGAACGGGGCCCGTCCGGACACCCACGGGCCCGTGACCCGGACACCCACGGCCCCGTGACAGCGACCGGGGCCGGACCGTGAAGGACACGGCGCGCTCCCGGTGAGCGCTCGTCCGCCGGTCGGCGGCGGGCGGTCCACGACGGACTGCTCGTCCCCGTCGTCCCCCGGTCGCCCCGGGTGCCGTCATGGCCCTGACGCTGCGATGACGGCACGCCCGCGGGCCCTTCCGCCGGTCCGGTTCCCGGACGTCCTCGCCGCACGCGCCTCGGGAGTCACGAGGCTTTCGGAAGTGCGGTGTCCGTCCCGCCGGACGGTGCCGGCGTCGCGCGGACGGCCGCGGCGAGGGCCTCTCCGATGGCCCGGGCGCCCGAAGCGTTGGGATGCAGGGGCGCGGCCTGACGGTTCGTGGTCAGGCCCTCGATGTAGCGGTCGGCGGGGGCGGCGCAGATGTCGTGTCCGATCCCCAGCGTGTAGGTGTCGACGAAGGTCGCGCCGTGCTCCTCGGCCGTCCGCCTCAGTACGGCGCTGAGGTGGTTGATCACGCCCTGGATGTAGTTGGCGTCCTGCTTCCAGAAGGGCTGGGCGGGGTGGCAGCCGTCGGTGCGGAGGTAGTTGCCGTAGCCGACGACGAAGACCTCGGCGTTCGGCGCGCGCCGGGCGATCTCGTCCAGGGCGGTGCCGAAGACCGGTGCCCAGGCGTCGATGCGGGCCCTGACCTCGTCGGTACCGTTCGCGGTGTTCTCTTCCGCGCAGCTGGTGCCGTGGGGCTCGGGCAGGGTGTTGACGCAGTCCAGCGCTTCGCTGAAGACGTCGGCGTCGTTGCCGCCGATGGTGACGCTGACGATGTCGGTGGCGGGCGTGAGCGCGTCGTACTGGGGGGCGGTGCCCGGGAACTGGGACGTGCTCAGGTCCTCGGTGTCGGCGGCGGAGCAGGTGACGTCGGTGAGTCGCGCGCCGAGTTCCTCGGCCGCGACGCGCGGATAGCCGGCCAGGGAACGCAGGCACATCGGGTCGGCCGGATCGGGCGGCGGCACCAGCGGTGCGGCCGCGTAGGAATCGCCGAGCGCGACGTATCGCGGTGGATCGGCCGCGGTCGGCGCGGCCGTGACCGGTGCCGTGGCCGACAGGGCGGCGGTGGACAGCGCGGTGGCCAGGGCTATGCGCAGGGTCGTCTTCAAGGACGCCTCCGTCCAGTGGGTCGGAATGTACGGGTCTGTCTCGCGATGAGCATGCCCGAGGGGGCCTGCCGCCGCACGGCGGGCCGCAGTTCGGTACTCCTGCCGGATGACGGCGTGCGGCGCGGCTCCCCGGTGCTTGCCGTAGCCGGTGCGGCTACTGGCGCGGTCCGGCGTGGCGGGCCGGACTTCCCTGCCGGTCGGCACGATGGGTGCACGGGGCTCGGCTCCGCGCGGGGTGGCGTGCGTGGCCGCGCCGTACGCCGGTCCCGGCTTGCGGGGCGCGGGCGGCGGCCCTGCCCGGTGCCGGACCGCGGGGGGACGGTGCGGCGCGGGGCACGTGGGCGCCGACTCCTCCCTGGTCCCCGTCGGCCTCGACGCCGAACCCGACACCGTGGAGCCGGGCAGGACCGCCGGTCTCACCGTCGTCGACGGCGATCCCCGCCCTCGTCGGCACGCCGCACCGGGCCGCGGCGGAGAACCGGTTCCCGGGCCGGCAAGCCGTCGAGCGGCAGCGCGACGTCCGCGTCCTGCCCACCGGTGCGGCCGGAGGACAGGGCGGAGCGTCGTTCCCCCTCCGGGCGGGTTCACGCGCTCATATATCGTCTCCCGATATCGGAGTCCGTAATACTGGCCCTGCTGCCAAGGAGTGAACTCATGAGCGAGCCATCGACCGCCGCCGGGATGCCGGACGAGCTGCGCCGGCGGCTGGGGGTGCCGGACGCCGTCATGATCGGCCTGGGGTCGATGATCGGCGCCGGGATCTTCGCCGCACTCGCCCCGGCCGCGCAGTCGGCCGGTTCCGGGGTGCTGGTCGCCCTGGCGCTCGCCGCCGTCGTCGCCTACTGCAACGCCACCTCCTCCGCGCGTCTCGCGGCCCGCTACCCCGCCTCCGGCGGCACCTACGTCTACGGCCGCGAACGCCTCGGCGACTTCTGGGGCTATCTCGCCGGGTGGGGTTTCGTGGTGGGCAAGACCGCCTCCTGCGCGGCGATGGCGCTCACGGTCGGCTCGTACGCCTGGCCCGGCCAGGCGCACGCGGTCGCGGTGGCCGCGGTGGTGGCGCTGACCGCGGTGAACTACGCCGGAGTGGAGAAGTCGGCCTGGCTGACCCGCGCGATCGTCGCGGTGGTGCTGGCGGTCCTCGCCGCCGTGGTGGTCTCCGGCCTCACCTCGTCCGCGTCGGACGCGGCCGGTCTGGACATCGGCGACGACGCCACGTTCGGCGGGGTGCTCCAGGCCGCGGGCCTGCTGTTCTTCGCGTTCGCCGGGTACGCGCGCATCGCCACCCTCGGCGAGGAGGTCCGCGATCCCGAGCGCACCATCCCCCGGGCGATCCCGATCGCGCTGGGCATCACCCTGGTCGTCTACGCCGCCGTCGCCGTCGCCGTCCTGACGGTCCTCGGTCCGAAGGGGCTGGCGGAGGCCGGCGCGCCGTTGTCGGACGCGGCCAGGGCGGCGGGCGCCGACTGGCTCGCGCCGGTCGTACGCGTCGGCGCCGCCGTCGCCGCGCTCGGCTCGCTGCTCGCGCTGATCCTCGGTGTCTCCCGCACCACGCTGGCCATGGCCCGCGACCGGCACCTGCCGCACGTCCTGGCCGCCGTCCACCCGAGGCACAAGGTGCCGCACCGCGCCGAGTTGGTGGTCGGCACGGTGGTGGCGGTGCTGGCGGCGACCGCGGACGTGCGCGGGGCGATCGGGTTCTCCTCGTTCGGTGTGCTGGTGTACTACGCCGTCGCCAACGCCTCCGCCTGGACCCTGCGGCCGCAGGAGGGCCGTCCCGCGCGGATCGTCCCCGTGGTGGGGCTGGCCGGCTGCCTCCTCCTGGCCTTCGCCCTGCCGTCGTCCTCGGTGGCCGCCGGGGCAGCGGTGCTGGCCGCCGGTGCCGCCGCCTACGGGGTCCGGCGCGTGGTGGCCGCACGCACGTCGTGACCGGGGGGGCGGTCAGACGGTCATCCGGCCGGCGCGGCGGCAGCGGGTCAGGGCCCGGCGGCCGAGGAGGACGGCGCCCAGCCCCAGCGGGACGGCCACGACGGCGCCGACGAGTCCGTTGCCGGTGCCGGGACCGCCGTCGGCGGTGGCCAGGTGCAGCACCGCGAGAACCGTGCCGACCGTTCCCACCGCGATGGCCGCCATCCCGCCGGTGCGCGCGTTGCCGGTGCCGGTCCGGCGGCCGGCACGGGCCAGGGCCAGGGCCAGTCGGCCGATGGCCAGCCCGAACGCCCCTGCTCCGAGGGCCAGGTTGGCCCCGGTCCGGCCGTCGCCGATGATCCCGCCCTCGGCGGCCGCCATCAGTGCCAGTGAAACGCTCATGCCGCTCTGCTCCTTCTCCGTCGCCGATGTGGAGGTCCGATGTGTCTCGAGCATGCGAGCCGGACCCCCGGCCGGTCGTCCAGCGGATGCGGGCACTTTCCGCTGCCGCAGCCGCGGGATCCGGATACCGCGGCTGCGGCAGCGGCAGGTGGCGTGCGGGTACCGCGCACGCGGTAGCCGCGCGCTCGTCCGTGAGCCGGATTCGCCCGCGACCGCGTCCGGCTACGGTGCCCCCATGGACAAAGGACGGTTCGCTGTCCCGGCCGGGGTCACCGACTGGGCGACCGCTCTGGGCGTGACGGCGCTGTCGCTGGGCACCGGGCTGTCCGGGGCACACCCCTCCGGAGTGCGCGAGCTGCTCGGTTCCGCGCTGCTGGCGGCCGGTGGGCTGGCGCTGGCCGCGCGCCGCCGGGCGCCGCTCGTGGTCCTGGCCGTCACCGGGTTGTGCGCGGTGGGCCACCTGGGGGCCGGGTTCGAGGTGCTCGCCGTCCCGTATCTGGTCGCGGTCTACGGCGCGGTACGCGCCGGGCGCCGCGCCGTCGTGCTGGCTGTCTCCGCGGGCCTGCTGGCCGTGCTCCACCTCACGGCCCTGGTCTTCCATGACGGGTCCGCGCGCGAGGTCGTGGCGCAGGCCCGGAGCACCCTTGAACTCGCCTGGCTGATCGCCGCGTTCGCCGCCGGGGAGGCGGTGCGGCAGGCCGAACGGCGGGCGGACGAAGCCGAGCGCACCCGCGAGGAGACCGCGCGCCGCCGGGCCGACGAGGAGCGGCTGCGCATCGCGCGGGAGCTGCACGACTCGCTCACCCACCAGATCTCGGTCATCAAGGTGCAGTCCGAGGTCGCGGTCCACGTGGCCCGGCGGCGGGGCGAGCGGGTGCCGGAGGCCCTGCTGGCGATCCAGGAAGCCGGCCGGGAGGCGAGCCGGGAGCTGCGCGCGACCCTCGAGGCGCTGCGCGACGACGGCACCACCCCGCCGCACGGACTCGAGCACATCCCCGACCTGGTGAAACGATTCCAGGGGACCGGCCTGGCGGCGACGCTGACGGTCGGAGGACGTCCGCACGCCGTGCCGGCCGCGGTGGGGCGTACCGCTTACCGGATCGTTCAGGAGTCGCTCACCAACGTCGCCCGGCACGCCGCCGCCACCACCGCCTCGGTACGGATCGATTACCGGCCGGACGCCCTCGCCGTCCGTGTCGACGACGACGGAAAGGCCACCTTGCACCCCGCGCCGGCGCCCGGCCTCGGGACGCTCGGCATGCGCGAACGCGTCACGGCCCTGGGTGGCCGACTGCACACCGGACCGCGCAGCGCGGGCGGTTTCACCGTCCAGGCCGAACTCCCCACGAACGGAGCCTCGTGATCCGGGTCCTGCTGATCGACGACCAGCCGCTCATCCGCAGCGGCTTCCGCGCGCTGCTCGACCTGGAGGACGACATCGAGGTGGTGGCCGAGGCCGCCGACGGCCAAGAGGGCTTGGCGCTCCTCAAGGAGCGGCTGCCCGACGTCGCGCTCGTCGACATCCGGATGCCCCTCATGGACGGCATCGAAGTGACCCGGCGCGTCGCCGCGGATCCGGCCCTGGCGGGCGTGCACGTCGTCATGCTGACCAACTACGGCATGGACGAGTACGTCTTCGACGCGCTGCGCGCCGGTGCCGCCGGCTTCCTGGTCAAGGACATCCTGCCGGAGGACTTCCTGCACGCCGTACGCGTCGCCGCCCGCGGCGACGCCCTGCTCGCGCCCGCCATCACCCGCAAGCTCATCGACCGGTACGTCACCCAGCCGCCGCCACGCGCCCGCGCCGGAAGCGGGCTGGAGGAGCTGACCGGCCGCGAACGCGAGGCGGTCGCCCTCGCCGCGCACGGTCTGTCCAACGACGAGATCGCCGACCGCCTGGTCATCAGCCCGTCGACCGCCAAGACCCACATCAACCGGGCCATGGCCAAGCTCCACGTCCGCGACCGCGCCCAGCTCGTGGTCCTCGCCTACGCATCCGGCCTGGTGACCCCGCGCGGCTCCTGATCCCCGCACGCCGTGGACCGGACCGGTGCGCTACGGCGCCTCGTCGCCCAGAACCTCACGGGCCAGCTCCCTGAGTGCCCGCCGGTCGTCCGCCAGAGCCCGCCTCCCGGCCTCGGTCGCCCTGTAGACGCGCCGGGTGCGGCCGTCGACCACCCGCTGTTCGGAGAGCAGCAGTCCGTCCGCCTCCAGCCGGTGCAGCGTCGGGTACAGGGTGCCGGGGCTGATCCGGTAACCGTGGGAGGCCAGCTCCTCGGTCATCCACGCACCGTGGATCTCCTCCTCGGCCGCGTGGTGCAGGATGTGCAGCCGCACCGCGCCCCGCTGGAACTCCCGCACCCTGGCCCCCTCCGGCAGTGACGAAACCGATATCGGCATCCGATCCTACGCCGGAACCGAACAACCCGGCCTCTCCCGCCGGAGCCCGGCCACGGACACGCGTGAGGCCGGCCCGCTCCATCGCCCGGTCGTGCGATCGCCTTCCCGGAGACGTCGCCGGGAAGGCGGCGGCGACCGGAGCGGCCGTCAGCGGGTGGCGAGCTGCGAAGGGCGGCCGGCGGCAACGCGGTTCGCGTCCGGAGCCGCCCCCGTCGGCCCACGAGAACACGGGGACGTCCCCTGTCCGCCGACCGCACTTCTCAGGCGGGTGAACCCTCCCGAACCGAGCCGGTGGCTGTACGACGCAGCGCCGGCCGGCACAGGGGCGCGACCGGCAGGGAGCAGGTGAGGAAGACCAGCGCGAGGACGGCCCAGCCTGCCCCTCCGGCGCCGGTGACCAGCGTGGTGACCAGCGCGGGTCCGACCGCCACCACGGCGCCTTCGGTCGTGGCCGCGACCGCTTGGTACTGGCCTTGGGCGCCGTGCGCCATGAGCTTGATGGACAGTCCCCACCGGGCCGCCACGTAGTACAGCTCCCCCAGCACGTGCAGGCCCAGTCCGGCGAGGACGACGACGGCGGCCAGCACCGGGCCGGCGGGCCAGGCGGCCGCCGCGAAGACCAGGCAGCACCCGGCGAGCGCGACGCCGGCGCGCCAGGAGGCGCGTACGGCCCCGGCCAGTCGCTGCCCGATGCGGGTGACGCGCACCTGGAAGAGGGCGATCAGGAGGGAGCTGACCAGCACGGCCAGGGGGGCGATCCATACCGGTGCGGTGGTGCCCTCCTTCAGCCACAGGGGCAGGCCGCTGGACAGAAGTGCCCAGCACAGGGCCAGGAGGGCGGTACTGCTCATGATCGCCATGAAGGGGATGTTGCGCAGTGCCGCCGTGCTGGCCTGACGCCGTGCGGCAGGCACCGGCGGGACGTGCGGGAGGCGGGCCAGGATCGCGGCCGAGATGACGAAGGTGAGGCCGTTGACGATGACGGCGCCGTGGTAGGGGGCGGCCGACTGGCGGGAGAGCACCCAGGCGGCGGCGCCCGCGCCGGCCGCGTAGAGCAGGTGCTGTACGACGCGGGCCCGGGCGAGGACGGGCAGGCAGTCCCGTTCGGGCAGCAGCAGGTGGACGAGCGCCACCTTGGTGCCTTTGGCGGCCGTCTCCATCGAGGTGAACAGGGCGGCGGCGACCAGGAGCGGCCAGAAGGTGTGCGTGGCCAGAAAGGTGAGTGAGAACGCCGCGCGCAGAACGGTGACGGCCAGGAGGGTCTCACGGGCGCCGAGACGGTCGGTCAGCGTGCCGACGGGCAGGGCGGCCAGGAGGCCGAGCCCCCCGCCCAGCCCCATCGCGAGACCCATCGTCGCGGCGGGGACCCCCTGAATGGAGGTCAGGTAGACCGCCCACATGCTGAACCACAGTCCGTCCCCCAGGGCGGTCGCACCTTCACCGAGCAAGAGACGCCGAACGACTAACCGATCTTTCCGGGCTTTCCCGTCACAAGTCCGGCTCAATTCTTGCCACCCTTTCCTGTCGCAGAACACCGGATACCCGTGGCCGTCTCGCAGCACGTTCCGAGCCTGGACAGGGGACGCAGGTTTTCGGCCTTCTTCAGCCTCGCCCCGCACCCTCCCACCGTGACTCCCCGGATTCGGACACAAATATCCGGTCCTGAGTACCCGACGCAATTCCGAGCAAACAGAATTACTTTCAGTGATCGCCAACGATCCCACGGAACCTACGATGAGCGGCGGGAATCACGGGTACGCACTTACAACCCCAAGGATTTATACATACAGAAAGTGAAATTCTTCCGACCCCTGACACGGCTCTGCCGGGCCTGGATATCGTGACGACGCGTCACCGATCATGCCGACGAAGCCCCGACTTTTGAGCGCCCGCTTCGTCGTACCCTCTGCAATATCCGTGCGTAATCCATGGCCGCTTGCACCAAAACGCACGGGCGCGCCCTTCCACCCACTTCCGTCGGAGGAAAAGAATGGCGCACTCACCTCTCAGCATTCTCTCCCAGGTCGATTTCAACGGCGATCCGCTGACCGATGAGCTGCTGGTGAAGACTTTCCACCAGCTCATGGACGAGCACGGCTACGTCCTGATGTGCAACGTGCCGGAGAAGTTCGATCCGGTGAGGTTCTGCCGGAACCTGGGCCGCTTCGTGCCCAACTACACCGGTGCCGTCGTCGGCGACGTACGTCCGGAGCCCGGTATGGACGACGTCTACCACGCGGGCACACCCGGCCGCTGACCCCGCACTCGGAGGGGTACGACTTCGCGGTCGTCCCCCCGCGGTACATCGCGCTGTGGTGCGTCACGCCGGCCGGCGGGCCGGGCGGGGAGCTGCAGCAGCGCTGGCACGCCGCGTTCGACCGTGAGCACGTGGCCGTCGACTACGCCGAGAGGGACACGCTCGTGTGGGACAACCAAGGCGATCCGGGGGCAGTCCACGGTGGCGCTGTCCGGAGAGGCCGCGGACGAGGTCTTCGGAGGCTACCCGTGGTACCACGACGAGCGGCTCGTCCGGCGCGACCGCTTCCCGTGGATCGGGGACGCCCCGCGTCTGGCCGACGCCTTCGCACCCGACCTGCACCGGCGCGTACGCCCGGCCGATGCGGAGAACGACCGCTATCTCACCCTCAAGGCGGAAGTCCCCCGGCTGCCCGGGGAGCAAGGGCTCGACGCCCGTATGCGTGAGGTCATGTACTACAGCCTGAAAGGCCCCCTCGCCTGCCTCCTCGACCGCAAGGACCGCATGAGCATGGCGGTGGGCCTGGAAGTACGTGTCCCGTACTGCGATCACCGGCTGGTCGAATACGTGTGGAACGTGCCGTGGGACATGAAGAACGCCGACGGCCGCTGGAAGAGTCTGCTGCGGCTCGCCTTCGCCGACGTCCTCCCGTGGGAAACCCTGGACCGGCCCAAGAGCGGATACCCCGGCACCCACGACCCCGCCTACAACGCGGAGGTCATGCGCTCCATCGACAAGGCTCTCAGCGACCCCTCCTCTCCCCTGCACGGCGTGTTCGACCCCCAGCGTGTGGAGGCCCCCACCCGGTCGGGGTCGAAGACCATGACGTGGCTCAACTCCAGTCACCTCCTGCTTCCCGTCCTGGAAGTCGACGCCTGGATGCGGGAGTACGACGTCACCCTCGCCTGATCACGCCTGCCCCGTCGTGTTCCTCGCGGTCCCGCGACGGGGTCACCGGCCGCCGGGCCCGGCACGACCGCCGCCCCCTGTCGAGCGGCCGAGTCGGCCCCTTTCCGGCCCATGGCGTCTCCCCACCCCGTGGACGGCCGGCGCCGACCGCTCAGGTGCTCCGCGACAGCAGGCCCGCCATGGCCGACAACACCCCGGGCGCAACGCGGTAGTACACCCAGCTGGCACGACGCTCGGACTCGAGGAGCCCGGCTTCCCGCAGCTTGCGCAGGTGGTGGCTGACCGTGGGCTGGGAGACACCGACGTCCTGGATGTCACAGACACAGGCCTCCCCGGCCGGCTGAGCCGCGATCTTCGAGAACAGCCGCAGCCGGACGGGATCGGACAGCGCCTTGAAGATCATGGCGATCTTCTCCGAGTCCGCGACGGACAGCTCTTCCTCGCCCAGCGGCCGGCAGCACCATGACGCGGTGACGTGCAGGTCGGTGGAGCCCGTAGCCGGATTAGACATCCTTCTATGTTGACAGACGTCTAATCGCTTGCCAAGCAGCGCACGGAACCCCCGCACATCCGAACGGATGCTAATTCGATGAACTTCTATGTTGACGGATGTCGATCCCAGGTGCACGCTGGTCGGTATCGACACACATCGAATCCGAGGAGTCGTCGCCACCATGTCCACCGCCCCTGTTCCGCCCGTGGTCGTCATCGGCGCCGGCCCCATCGGTCTGGCCGCCGCAGC
This sequence comes from Streptomyces sp. NPDC044984, assembly GCF_040646935.1. Lineage (NCBI taxonomy): Bacteria > Bacillati > Actinomycetota > Actinomycetes > Kitasatosporales > Streptomycetaceae > Streptomyces > Streptomyces sp. NPDC044984. The sequence continues at coordinate 72,367 of NZ_JBEZBE010000035.1, read as the reverse complement.
TCACCTGTCCGAGCGCGGCCTGAACCCCCTCGTCCTCGAGGCGGGCCGCACCGCCGGCGCCGCCGTGCACGACTGGGCGCACGTACGCCTGTTCTCCACCTGGGGCGAAGTCGTCGACCCGGCCGCCGAGAAGCTCCTCGCCCCGACGGGCTGGAGCAGGCCCGACACCGGCACCTGTCCGAGCGGCGGCGACTGGATCGAGCACTACCTGCGGCCGCTCGCCGCCGTTCTCGGTGACCGGGTCCGTTACGGCGCCCGGGTCACCGGCGTCTCGAAGGCCGGCCGCGACCGCGTCGTGGACGCCGACCGCGACACCCAGCCCTTCGTCGTGCACGTCCAGCACACCGACGGTCGCGAGGAACGGATCCTCGCCGCCGCCGTGATCGACGCCTCGGGCACCTGGGCCCGGCCCGCTCCGGCCGGGGCCAGCGGCCTGCCGGCCCTCGGCGAACGGGCGGCGGCCGACCGCGTCAGCTACCGCGTCCCCGACCTCACGGACCCGGCCGTCCGTGACCGATACGCGGGCAAGCGCACCGCCGTCATCGGCTCGGGCGCCTCCGCGTTCACCGCCCTCGCCGCACTGGCCGAGCTGGCACGCTCCCAGGACGACACGGCGACGAAGACGGTGTGGGTGCTGCGCCGCGGCATCTCCGGATCCACCTTCGGCGGCGGAGACGCCGACCAGCTGCCCGCGCGCGGTGCTCTCGGCCTCGCGGCCAGGGCCGCCGTCGACGACGGCCACGCCGAGGCGGTCACCGGCTTCCGGACCGAGGCCGTCGAACGCGACGCGGACGGCCGGCTGGTACTGGTGGCCGAGGACGGCCGGCGCCTGCGGGACGTGGACGAGCTCATCGTCCTGACCGGATTCCGCCCCGACCTGTCCTTCCTCTCCGAGGTGCGCCTGCGCCTGGACGAGCGCCTGCAGGCCCCGGTGGAGCTCGCTCCGCTGATCGACCCCAACCAGCACTCCTGCGGCACCGTCTACCCGCACGGCCACCGGGAGCTGTCCCACCCGGACTCCGGTGTCTACCTGGTCGGCATGAAGAGCTACGGACGCGCTCCCACGTTCCTCGCCATGACCGGCTACGAGCAGGTCCGCTCCGTCGCGGCCGCCCTGGCGGGCGACACCGAAGCGGCCGACCGCGTGGAACTGGTCCTGCCGGAGACCGGTGTGTGCGGCGGCTCCGGACTCTTCGACACCGCCGACGCCTCCGAGGCCGACGCGGGCTGCTGCGCCGCTCCCGCCCCGCAGCCGGTGCAGCTCATCACCGTCTCCCCCGGCCCGGTCACCGCATCCGGCGGCTGCTGCAACGCCTGAACGTCCCCGCCCCAGGCCGTCACGGCCGCGGGCACCGTCCAACCAGCGGAAGGAGTCCCCATGTCCCGGGTACAGCTCGCCCTGCGAGTACCTGATCTGCACGCCGCGATCGCCTTCTACGGCAAGCTGTTCGACACCGCACCGGCCAAGCTCCGTGACGGCTATGCCAACTTCGCGATCGCCGAGCCTCCCCTCAAGCTCGTCCTCATCGAAGGAAAGGACGGCGAGGACACACGCCTGGACCACCTCGGCGTCGAGGTGGCCTCCACCGAAGACGTCCGGACGGCCGCCGCCCGGCTGGCCCGGGCGGGACTGGCCACCGCGGAGGAGAAGGACACCGCCTGCTGCTACGCCCTGCAGGACAAGGTCTGGGTGACCGGCCCCGGCCAGGAGCCGTGGGAGGTGTACGTCGTCAAGGCCGACGCCGACACCCTCGCCAAGCAGCCCGGCAGCACCTGCTGCGGCTCGGCAGCCATCACCCCGTCCGGGCAGGAACCCGACGCGGCCGGTTGCTGCTGACTGCGCGTGAGCGACCTCTCCGGCCGCGTTCCCCGCCGCCCTGCTCGGCCTCCGCCGCCCTGCTCGGCTCCGCGCCGGCCGGCATCCGTACCGGCGGCGTCCTGGACGCCGCCGGTCACCACCACGTCGGTGCGCTCCGTCACGCCGTCCGCTCTGCCGCGCGTCAGCGGCCCCTTCCCCCGGTGGTCATGGCGGACGGGGCGAACCTGTTGCGCCAGGCCAAGGACACGTGGACCAGGCCGATCAGGACGGGGACCTCGATGAGCGGTCCCACGACGCCGGAGAGGGCCTGGCCGGAGGTCACGCCGAAGGTGGCGATGGCGACCGCGATGGCCAGCTCGAAGTTGTTGCCGGCGGCCGTGAAGGCGAGCGTGGCCGTGCGGTCGTAAGCGAGGCCGATCGCCTTGCCCAGGAGGAAGGTGCCGGCCCACATCACGGCGAAGTACACCAGCAGCGGCAGCGCGATGCGGGCCACGTCCAGCGGCTGCGAGGTGATCGTCCCGCCCTGCAGGGCGAAGAGGACGACGATCGTGAAGAGCAGGCCGTACAGCGCCCACGGGCCGATCTTCGGCAGGAAGCCGGACTCGTACGTCTCACGGCCGAGCTTCTTCTCACCGAGCCGGCGGGTGAGGAAGCCGGCCAGCAGCGGGACACCGAGGAAGACGACGACGTTCAGGGCGATCTTCCCCATGGAGATGTCCAGGTTCTCGCCGTCACCCAGGCCCAGCCAGCCGGGCAGCAGGTCGAGGTAGAACCAGCCCAGCAGACCGAACGCCAGCACCTGGAAGACCGAGTTCAGCGCGACGAGCACCGCCGCCGCCTCACGGTCGCCGCACGCGAGGTCGTTCCAGATGATGACCATCGCGATGCAGCGGGCCAGACCGACGATGATCAGACCGGTGCGGTACTCGGGCAGGTCCGGCAGGAAGATCCACGCCAGGGCGAACATCACCGCCGGGCCGACGATCCAGTTGATCACCAGTGACGAGGCCATGAGCCTGCGGTCGCCCGTGACCGCGTCGAGCCTATCGTAGCGGACCTTGGCCAGGACCGGATACATCATGACCAGCAGACCGATGGCGATCGGGAGGGAGATGCCGCCGATCTCCACCTTGGCGAGGGCGTCGTCCAGGCCCGGAACGGCTCGCCCCAGGCCGAGCCCGACGGCCATGGCGAGGAGGATCCACACGGCGAGGAACCGGTCGAGCGTGGACAGCTTCGCGACGACCGACGGCTCCTGGGTGATCGCGGGGGCTTCGGTGCGGGTCACGGGCAGGCCCTCTTGTTCTCGGCGGCGTGACGGGCGGACTCGGCCAGGTCGGCGAACCGGCCGGCGAGGGAGGCGATGACGTCCGGGCGGAGCCTGTAGTACGTGTAGCGGCCGCACGGCTCCGTCTCGACCATGCCGGCCTCGCGCAGCACTCTCAGGTGGTTGGAGAGGTTGGTCTGCCGGGCCCCGGTCTCCTCCACGAGATGGGTGGTGCACAGCGTCTCCCTGGCGAGCAGGGTCACGATCCGCAACCTGAGGGGGTCCGCCAGAACCCGGATCAGGTCAGTGTCGACTGACGTCATCATGCACTGATACTTTCACATCAGTGGTGGCTGACACCACCGGGTGATGAAGTCATTCGTGCCTGATGTCGTCGTGAGACAAGTGAGACCTCCTGATGTCCGACAAGCCCTCCGTGCTGTTCGTCTGCGTGCACAACGCCGGCCGTTCCCAGATGGCCGCCGCATGGCTGACCCACCTGGCCGGGGACCGCGTCGAGGTCCGTTCCGCCGGCTCCGCCCCGGGGGACGGTGTCAATCCCGCCGCCGTCGAGGCGATGCGCGAAGTGGGCATCGACATCTCCGCGGAGGTGCCCAAGATGCTGACCGCGGACGCGGTCAGGGAGTCGGACGTCTGCATCACCATGGGCTGCGGCGACACCTGCCCGGTCTTCCCCGGTAAGCGGTACCTGGACTGGCAGCTGGAGGACCCGGCCGGCCGGGGCGTCGAAGCCGTCCGTCCGATCCGCGACGAGATCAAGGCGCTGGTCGAGGGCCTGATCGAGGAGATCGTTCCGGAGCCGCGGGGATGAGCGCCACCTCGGACATCCGCGACGTCGTCGTCATCGGCTCGGGCCCCGGGGAGCACGCGGCGACGACGCGCGACGCCGCGAGCATCGCGACGAGGTCCAGGGCAGCCCGTACTTCTTCCTCCCGGACGGCTCGGACGCCCACAACCTGGGCATCGGCCTGCGCCGGGAAGGCGATCCCGGCGCCGGCTACCCGGTGGTCGAAGACGACGACCCGGCGCCTACGACGCGCTCGTCCGCCGCGCGCGGCATGACGCCTCATCCCGCCACGAAGTCGTCGTCGTGCGTGGCGTCCTCCGCCGGCCGCAGCCGTCGGATCAGCCCCATCACACCCCATGACCTGCATGAAGACGGCGGAGACGGGGCAGACGGTCGTCCTGCGATGGGGAGGATGCCGTATGACGATGACGGAGCAGTCGGCCAAGCTGGCGGAGGAGGAGACCGTTCGCTGCGCACACCACGACGGCCACGGCCCGGGGGCCGGCGCCGAGCCGCCGGAGTCACCGCGTGAGCGGGTCAACCGCCGCTGGAACGAAGTCCTGCAAGAGACGCGGGTCACCCAGACCGGTGTGCAGATCCTCTTCGGCTTCCTGCTGAGCGTGGCCTTCACCCCGCTGTTCCGGGAACTGGGGACGGTGGACCACGTCATCTACGTCATCACCGTGGTCCTGGGCGCTTCGGCCACGGGATCACTCATAGCGCCCGTCTCCATCCACCGGTTCCTGTCCGGCCAGCGCATGAAGGACGAGGTGGTGGAGGCCGCCTGCCGCCTGATGATGTGCGGCATGGTCCTGCTCGCGCTGACTATCGGCTGCACGCTGCTGCTGATCCTGCGTTTCGTGGTTCCCGGCGTCCTCGCCGAAGTGCTCGTCGGCGGGGTCATGCTGTGGTTCGGCCTCTGCTGGTACGTGCTGCCGCTGCGCCTGCGTCGCCGAGCCGCCCGGCGCTCCTCCACCGACGCCGCTTAGGCGCCCCGCGCGGCCGCCCCGGCGTGTACGGCCCGTGTTCACCCGCAGCGCACCCGTGCGCCGCCCTCTCGAAGAAGAGGGCGGACACCAGCGACGCCCGCATGGCCCTTCACTCCCGAGTCGGTATCACCGTCAGGTTCGCCCGATCTCGCTCGCGTGCGAGTGCCCCTCTGGACGCCTGGACGGTTGATCGTCTCTTCGCGCATCACGGACAGCGGGAAGAGGAGCCCATGGAGCCGTATGGACGGTCGGTCGGCGCATGGCGAGAGGGCCCGCCCACACCAAGGCGCGAGGTGTGCGCGGGCCCTCTCCCGGCCTTCGGCCGGGGACGCCCTCGAGGAGCCGGGCCGCGGGGGGTGCGGTCAGACGGTGGTCTTCACCGACTCCTGGTCTTCGCCGGACTCGTCGTCCGCGATCTCACCGGCCTTGCGGGCTCGGACGTACTCCAGGAAGGAGTCGAGTTCGCGCTTGACGACCGGGGCGAGGAGGTAGAGGCCGATGATGTTGATGACGGCGAGCATGAACAGCACGGCGTCGGCCAGGTCGATCAGGGTCTGCAGGGTCAGCAGGGAGCCGGCGACCGCGAACACGGTGTAGACGACCTTGTACGTCACCTCGCTGGCCCGGCTGCGGCCGAAGAGGTACGTCCACGCCTTGAGGCCGTAGTAGCCCCAGGTCAGCACCGTGGAGATGGCGAACAGCAGCACCGCGACGGTCAGGATGTACGGGAACCAGGGCAGGACGGTCTCGAAGGCGTCGGAGGTGATGGTGACGCCGCCGATGTCCTCGCCCGCGCGCGCCTCGCCCCAGCTGGCCGGGTTGGCGATGACGATGGTCAGGGCGGTCATCGTGCAGATGACGACGGTGTCGATGAACGGCTCCAGCAGCGCGACCAGGCCCTCGCTCGCGGGGTGCTTGGTCTTGACCGCGGAGTGGGCGATGGGGGCGGAGCCGAGCCCGGCCTCGTTGGAGAACGCGGCCCGCTTGAAACCGATGATCAGCGCGCCGAGGACACCGCCGGCGACGCCCTCGGGGTTGAAGGCGCCCTCGATGATCGTGACGAACGCGTCCGGCACGGCGGTGACGTTGACCAGGATCACGACCAGGCACGCGACGATGTAGATGCCGGCCATGGCGGGCACGAGCCTGCTGGTGACGTTGGCGATGGAGCGGATGCCGCCGAGCAGCACGATGCCGACGAGCGCGGCGATGAGGATGCCGAAGAACAGCGCGCCGGCGGAGGAGCCGAGTGCGCCGTCCTCGCCGCCGGTGACGGAGACCAGCTGCGCGTAGGACTGGTTGACCTGGAAGAGGTTGCCGCCGAAGAGGCCGAAGAACAGGATCATGAAGGAGGCGAGGACCGCGAGGACCTTGCCGAGGGTCCTGCCGTTCTTGCCGAAGCGCTCGGTGAGGCCCTTGGGGAGGTAGTGCATGGGGCCGCCGGAGACGGTGCCGTCGGCGTGCACCTCGCGGTACTTCACACCGAGGGTGACCTCGACGAACTTGGTGGCCATGCCGAGCAGGCCGCACAGGATCATCCAGAACGTGGCGCCGGGGCCGCCGATGGAGACGGCGACGGCCACACCGGCGATGTTGCCGAGACCGACCGTGCCGGAGACGGCGGCGGTCAGCGCCTGGAAGTGGTTGACCTCGCCGGCCGACCCCTTCTCGTCGTATTTGCCGCGCACCACGTCGAGGGCGAGCCTGAACTTGCGCAGCTGGACGAGACCGAACCAGCCGGTGAACACCAGACCGGCGACCACCAGCCAGGCGACGATGAGCGGAAGGTCCGTACCCCCGACGGGAACGGCATAGAAGACGACTTCCCCGAGCCAGGTGGCTATGGGCTCGAAGAATCCGCTGACGGCCTCGTCGACGGACTGGGTGATGGAGTCGAGTGACACTGTGGCTACCTCGATGGCGCAGTACCGGCGCACAGCGAACTGTGCCGGGATGATGTGCGGTCTTTGAGCGAACGCCGTCGTCCGATCGGCGACCCCGGGGGCCCGCTCCGCGGACTCGGAGCGTGATCACCCTGGTCGTGCAGTCGGCGCGTGTGCCGACACTCCACATGGCGGCTAGGGGTGGTGCCACCTGCTGAGTTGCGCAGTTCTACCACGACCTTTACAAGAGTTTTAGTGATGCAAATCACATGACCATCAGTAATCCTCGAAATCTCCAGCGAGCGATACCGGACCGTTATACGAACAGCTCGATCCGTTCACCGGACATCGTCCCGGCAGGTCCGGTGCGGTGGGCCGAGGGCGGCCCCCGGCCAGGCAGGGAATCAACGCTTCGATTCGGGCCGGCCGGCTGCGGTTCGAGGACTTGCAGGACGGTGGCCGCGCCACGGATACGGGTGACGACAGAGAAGACCGGTCCGCTTGTGGGCGCTGCCGGACGACGGCTGCGCGAGTGCGGCGCACCCGTCCTGGTCTGGAGTGCGCTCACCGCCGCCCACCTGGATGTTTTCATGCCTCTCTCCCCTCCGGACTTCACGGTCCTGTTCGCCGACCGGTACCGCTGCAACCTCCTGGGGGGTCGCCCGGCCACCGTCTCCTTGAGCCGGCCCGTGGACCTGGCGTTGCCCACGGGGCAGGTCGCCGTCTGCGACCCCTTCACAGGCCTCGGTCCGTTCGCGCCCCGTCCCTTCACCGCCGCGGTCCGCCCGGGCAGGTATCCGGTCACCGTGGCGGTGGTGTCCTTCGGCAACGGCGGCGTGCCGGCTCAGGTGCCGGCTGCTGCCCGGCTGTCGGTCACCGACGCCCCCGTGACCGGATGGGAACTCGCACTCGTCGAGGACCAGGACGCCTCGGACCTCGGTGATCGCGAATTCTTCGGTTACGAGACGGATCACGGGGACGTGTGCTTCGTGGATGCCTCCGCCGTCTCCGCACTGGCCGATCACGAGGACCGGCTCATCGAGGCTCTGGCCGCTTACACGGCGGCGGATTTCGGTTTGCCTCCGGTGCGAGCGGTCGGACCGGCCGGAGAGGGGATCGTGGCGTTCACCACGGGCCGCGGCTACGGGTTCTACCCGACGTGGGTCGGCCGCACCGACAGCGGTGACGTCGCTTCCTTCGTCACCGGCTTCCTCGTGCTCGAGGAGGCCGGCGCCCTCAGCGGTGGGCCGTCCTGACACCGGCTCCCGGCATCGGCGTCAGGGCTTTCGAATGACGGGGAGGCCGACAACCAGCGCCACGGTGCGGACCACGCGCTGCGCGTCCTTCCCGGTCGCCGAGCGGCGTGCCGTCCGCGGGCGTGACGGCACGCGTCCCATAGTGGAGCTTCATGAGCATGGAACCGATCGACCGGTCTCAGTCGGGGTCCGCGCCCGCCGCTCCCGTCACCGGCGCGCCCGATCGCGTCCTCGTGAGCGTCGGGATGACCGCCGTCGTCGCCGTGGTTCTGTGGGCCTGGCTCGGCGAGGAATCCTTCGACGGCGCCTCCGCCACGAGCCTGGCGTGGGTCCTGGACAACTTCGGCTGGCTGTTCGTGGTGGCCGCGGACGTGTTCCTGGTCCTGTGCCTGGTGATCGCCTTCAGCCGGTTCGGCCGGATCAGGCTGGGCGAGGACGACTCCGCGCCGGAGTTCGGGAACCTCGCCTGGATCGCGATGATGTTCAGCGCCGGCATGGGCATCGGCCTGATGTTCTACGGCGTCGGCGAACCGCTCACGCACTACCTGGCGCCGCCCCCGGCGAGCGGCGTGCGCCCCGGGTCCGGCGCGGCGGCGCGCACGGCCCTGGAGTACTCGTTCTTCCACTGGACGCTCACCCCGTGGGCGATCTACGGGATCGTGGGGCTCGCCCTGGCGTACGCCGTGTTCCGCAAGGGCCGCGGCAATCGGCTCAGCGCCGCGTTCGTACCGCTCATCGGGGCCCGGCGCGCCGAGTCGTGGCAGGGCAGGGCGATCGACCTGCTCGCCGTGTTCGCGACCGTCTTCGGCACGGCGACGAGCCTGGGGCTGGGCGCGCTGCAGGTGGCCGAGGGCCTCGACCTCACGATGGGGGTGAGCGTCTCCCGGACCACGGAGCTGGTCATCATCGCGGCGCTGTCGGCGGTGTTCGTCGTCTCGGCCTTCTCCGGTCTGCACCGGGGCATCAAGTGGCTGTCGACGTTGAACATCGTGCTCGTGGCGGCGGTGATGGTGTTCGTCTTCCTGCTCGGCCCGACCGTCTACGTCCTGGACACGATCCCGGCGTCCGTCGGCGGCTACCTGCAGAACCTGCTGCCCATGGCCACACGGACCGGCGCCTTCTCCGACCACGCCTGGCTGGGCGCCTGGACGATCTTCTACTGGGCCTGGTGGCTGTCGTGGGCACCGTTCGTGGGAACGTTCATCGCCCGCATCTCGCACGGCCGGACCATCCGCGAATTCCTCGTCGGCGTGCTGCTGGTGCCGAGCGGGGCGACCGTCGTCTGGTTCTGCGTGATGGGCGGTTCGGCGCTCAGGCTCGAGTCGACCGGGCAGGCCGACCTGGCGGGCGCGGTGGAGGACGGCGCCGAGGCGTCGCTGTTCGCGATGCTGGACGCGCTGCCGATCGGCACGATCACGTCGTTCGTCGCGATGGTCCTGGTCATGACCTACTTCATCACCAGCGCCGACTCGGCGTCGCTGGTGATGGGCTCCCTGACCAGCCGCGGGGCGCTGCACCCGCCGTCGTGGCTGGTCGTGGCGTGGGGCGTGCTGATGGCGGCGGTGGCGGCGGTGCTGCTGGTGGTGGGCGGGCTGGACTCGCTGCAGACGGCGACGATCCTGGTGGCGCTGCCGTTCGTGGTCGTCATGCTGCTGCTGTGCTGGGCGCTGCTGCGGGAACTGCGGCAGGACCCTGCCGCGGGGCCTTCCCGCCACCACGCACTGCACGGGCTGCAGGACGTCGTGCGGACGATGGTCGGCGACGTCGTCGCGGAGCGGGACCGGGCGCGCCACCACCGGCTGCGGCGGGCGGCGAAGGCCCGCGCGGAGTCCGACGACGGGGCGTGACGCACCCTCGCGCCACCCGGAACGGCCGCCCGGCACCGGGCCCGGCCCGCCGGGCGGCCCGGAAGGGTGACGACACGTCGTCCCTGAGGAAGGGGAGCGTCCCCCGTACGGGCGCAGTGCGGCAGAGCCCAGGACCTTCATCACCGACCGGCCGGTTCGCCGTCCCCACCAGGCACGGGTCGCGCAGGACGCCCAGGCATGCTCGGTTCCGGGTGTGCTCGGCCGGTGGAGCGGCGGCTCGCCCACGATTCCCGGGTTCGCCTGCGGCAGGCGAAGCGGCTGTCCGGGCTCCACCTCGTCGACTCACTTCCGGTCCGGACGGGAGCGGTGTGCCGGATCGGGTACCCGGCCGTGGAACGGAACACCTGGGTCATCGGCTTGCGGAGGTGACGGCCGTGCGCACCGGACTGCTCAGAGCACTCGGAGCGGCGACGTGCACGTACGGGGTCGCCGCCGTACGCCGGCCGGGCCTGTTGATCCGTCCCTTGGGGCTGGTCGATCCGCACGACCGTGTCGATCCGCGCAACGCCCTGGCGATACGCCCCATGGCGTGGCGGGACGCCGCCGCCGGTCTGGCGATGCTCGTCGCTCCCGAGGGCCCGGCTCTGGCCACGGTGACCGCCGTGCGCATCGCCTCCGACGTGGGTGACGCCGTTCTGTTCGGCGCCGCCCTTCCCGGCCGGGTCCGCCGTACGGGGGCCGCCGTCAGCGCCCTGAGCTGGGCCGCCCTGGGAGTCGCGGGGCTGACCGGGAGCCGCCGCACCACCGGGGACCGGCCGAACGGGCGACACTGACCGCGCTGATCTCACCGGCCGGACGGGGGCCGTCCCGGCTCGCCGCCCGTACGGCCTCCCGGCCGCCCACGGAACCGTTCCCTTCCATTCCGGCCAAGTCCACCGGAGGGATCGGCGTCCGGGCCGGGGCGGACGAGAACGCGGCCGTGCGCGAGGTCGCCGCCGTGCCGGAGGTGCTCGGTGGCGCGCTCGTTCCCTCCGGAACCGAGGGAGACCGACGCGGAACGCGGCCGGGGCACCGCCCTCGGGGATCCGCGCACCGCTGCCCGCGGGCCGTGCTGCCGAAGATGCGGGCTGACGCGTGGAACCCGTCGGCCACGGACACCTCGTGCCGTCGTGCTCAGCCGGTTCCGGCGCAGGCGTGCCGTGTTCGAGCACTCCGCCCTGTGCTGCGCGTACAGCGCGGCCACCGCCGCCCCCTGACGACAACACCACGCCGGAGGCATCCATGACCACCGCCGTCAAGGACGTGCTCGACACCTACCCCGCCGACCTGGGCGACGTCGACCGTGACAAGCTCGCCCACTGCATCGAGGAATGCGTCGCCTGCGCCCAGGCGTGCACCGCGTGCGCGGACGCCTGCATGTCGGAGGACACGGTCAACGAGCTGACCAAGTGCATCCGCACCAACGCCGACTGCGCGGACATCTGCAACGCCACCGCCTCGGTGCTCTCCCGCCGCACCGGCTACGAGCCGACATCACCCGGGCGGTCCTCCAGGCGTGCGCCACCGTCTGCAAGGCCTGCGGCGACGGGTGCGCGCGCCACGCCGACCGGCACGACCACTGCCGCGTCTGCGCCGAGGCGTGCCGGCGCTGCGAGCGGGCCTGCAACGACCTGATCACCTCACTGGGCTGACAGCCGGACGCTCGCCTCCCGTCTCCGCCGACCGGCCGAGGCCCCCGCGCCGTACCCCCGTCACCGGCGCCTGGCGGTGGATGAGGTCCGCTGCGGGCCTCACTGCCCTCCCCAGGACCGTTCGCACGGCTCTCCATGAGCACGGCAGGCCGGCGCCGACCGCACCGAGGACGAACCGCCCGGACGGTGTGCGAGGATCCCGGTGGCCCCGTCGCCCTGCTCGACCCGCTCGAGGACGGGCAGGCCTGGGACGCGGTGCCGCTCGTCCGCCGTCCCGATCGCGCGGCCTTGCACCGCGCCGGCGTCTTCTCCGCACCCGACATCCGCACGAACGAGACCACCCCTCACCCCCGACCCCTCGCCCGCGTGGCTCCGGAACGCCCTGGAGCCGTGATCGGCCGAGCAGCCGGTCGGCGGCCCGGAATCCCGGGCCCTCGAGCCGCCTCCCGCCGCAACGGTGTTCGTCCCCCGCAGTTCAACGACGTGTCAGGCGCGCACCACAAGCAGCCAGGGCGCCCGGGGATGACGTTCAGGCGCCGACGCGCCGAGCTGATCCGCGGCCTTCCGCCCCCTCCCGGCCGACGCGTTCGGTCTCACCGCAGCCACACGGAAGATCACCCCCGGCGAGATCAGCGGCTGAAGTGTCCCGCCTCACCACGTGCGGACGATGCGCGTTCCGCTCCGGACGCCGGCGTCCAGGCCCAACCGGACACGCCCCGCACCCGACCGGGGCACGCCCACGGCCGCCTTCGCGCGTGACCTTCGCTGCCGCAAGGCCGATACTGCCGACAGCGGCACTCCACCCGAGTCCCGACCGAGCACGCAGCAGAACTGACGAGCCGTCACCAAAGTAGGAGATACCCATGAAGATGCTCATCAACGTCCCGGAGCGCGTGGTCGCGGACGCGTTGCGGGGGATGGCCGCGGCTCATCCCGAGCTGGCGGTGGACGTGGAGAACCGGGTGATCGTACGCAAGGACGCGCCCGTGGCCGGGAAGGTGGGCCTGGTGTCCGGCGGGGGGTCGGGGCACGAACCGCTGCACGGCGGGTTCGTGGGACCGGGGATGCTGTCGGCGGCCTGTCCCGGTGAGGTGTTCACCTCACCGGTGCCCGATCAGATGGTGCGCGCCGCGGCGGCCGTGGACAGCGGGGCCGGGGTGCTGTTCATCGTGAAGAACTACACCGGCGACGTGCTCAACTTCGACATGGCCGCCGAACTGGCCGAGGACGAGGGCATCCAGGTCGCGAAGGTGCTGGTCGACGATGACGTGGCGGTGACCGACAGCCTGTACACGGCCGGCCGGCGGGGCACGGGCGCGACCCTGTTCGTGGAGAAGATCGCGGGCGCGGCGGCGGACGAGGGCCGGCCGCTGGAGCGGGTGGAGGCCGTCGCCCGGCAGGTGAACGAGAACTCCCGCAGCTTCGGTGTGGCGCTGAGCGCCTGCACCACGCCGGCCAAGGGCTCCCCCACCTTCGATCTGCCCTCCGGGGAGCTGGAGCTGGGCATCGGCATCCACGGCGAGCCCGGCCGGGAACGGCGGCCGATGATGACGTCCGCCGAGATCGCCGAGGTCGCCCTCGACGCGATCCTGGAGGACCTCACGCCGCGCAACCCCGTCCTGGTCCTGGTCAACGGCATGGGCGCCACCCCGCTGCTGGAGCTGTACGGGTTCAACGCCGAGGTGCAGCGGGTGCTCGGCGAACGCGGGGTCCCGGTGGCCCGGGTCCTGGTCGGCAACTACGTCACCTCCCTCGACATGGCGGGCGCCTCGGTCACCCTGTGCCAGATCGACGAGGAGCTGCTGCGGCTGTGGGACGCGCCGGTGCGGACCCCGGGGCTGCGCTGGGGCATGTGAGGGACGCTGGGACCATGACCACACGAGGAGTTCCCGTGCTCGACGCCGATTTCTTCCGCCGCTGGATGACGGCCGCCGCCGCCTCCGTGGACCGCGAGGCGGCGCGGCTCACCGCGCTCGACTCGCCGATCGGGGACGCCGATCACGGCAGCAACCTCCAGCGCGGGTTCCGGGCGGTGAGGGACGCGCTGGACAAGGAGCCGCCCGCCACTCCCGGGGCGGTGCTGATCCAGGCCGGGCGGCTGCTCATCTCGACGGTGGGCGGCGCGTCCGGTCCGCTGTACGGGACGCTGCTGCGCCGCACCGGCAAGGCGCTCGGCGACGCCGCCGAGGTGGACGGGCGGCAGCTGGCCGAGGCGCTGCGCGCCGGGGTGGACGCGGTGCGGCAGCTCGGCGGTGCCGCACCGGGCGACAAGACGATGATCGACGCGCTGGTGCCCGCGGTGGACGCCCTCGGTGACTCCTTCGCCGCCGCGCGCGACGCCGCCGAGGCGGGTGCCGTGGCGACGACGCCGCTGCGGGCGCGCAAGGGCAGGGCCAGTTATCTGGGTGAGCGCAGCATCGGGCACCAGGATCCGGGGGCCACGTCGGCGGCGCTGCTGATCGCCGGGCTCGTGACGGCCGGGGCGGACGCGGAGGCCGGCGGTGAGTGACGAGAAGCTGGTGGGGATCGTGCTGGTGTCGCACAGCGCGGCGGTGGCCGCGTCGGTGGCGGAGCTGGCGAAGGGGCTGGCGGGCGCCGGCGGGGCGGTTCCCGTCGCACCGGCGGGCGGCACCGAGGGCGGCGGGCTCGGCACGAGCGCCGAACTGATCGCCGCGGCGGCCGCGTCCGTCGACCGCGGGGCGGGGGTGGCCGTGCTGACCGACCTGGGCAGTGCGGTGCTCACCGTGAAGGCGCTGCTCGCCAAAGGCGACGAACTCCCCGAGCGGACCAGGCTGGTGGACGCGCCGTTCGTGGAGGGCGCGGTGGCCGCGGTGGTCACGGCCTCCACGGGGGCGGACCTGGCGGCGGTGGAGGCGGCGGCCGTCGAGGCGTACGCGTACCGGAAGGTGTGAGGAGGGCGGTGGTGTCACCCGGCCGGTTCAGCCGTCGGCGTCCACGAACCGCCGGGCCAGCCGCTCCCCTGCCGTCACCGCGGCCGTGTGGTCCTCGATGGGGGTCACCCGGCTGTCCCGGAACACGATGTAGGTGACGCCGGAGGGTGTGCCGCCGGCGCGCGGGTCGGGGTCGATGCCGAGCGACTCGGCCGCGGCGTAGGACGCCTCGCCGATGATGTCGGCGGGGCCGGTGTCGCCGACGACCGCGTACCGCACGCGGTCGCGGTACACCACCGCCGCCACCGATCCGCCGCGCACGCCGTGGGACCGGTGGTTCCACACGGCGCTGGGCGCGGGCACCACCACGTAGGGGGTCTCCTCGGAGCTCAGCGGACGGCCGTCGGACTGGGCGAAGGCCGTGGACGCGAGGAAGTACGGGTCGGTGCGGGCGTTGCAGCGGGGGCCGGGGCGGCCGTCGCAGTCGATGTCCATGTCCGCCTTCCAGAACACGGCGTCACGGGTGCCGCACACCGGGACGGTGGCCTTGGCGCCGTGGTCCTCGCGGTATCGGCCCTGGGAGACGGGGGCGCAGGTGCGCACCTTGGCCAGCAGGTCGGCGGCGGAGACGGGGGCCGTGCGCCGTACGGCCGGTCCGGTGGGCGCCTCGGCCGGTCCGGTGGGCGCCTCGACCGGCACATCGGCGGCGGGGACGGAGGGCGTACTCCGTACGGCCGGTCCGGTGGGCGCCTCGGCCGGCACATCGGCGGCGGGCACCGGGACCGTGCGCCGTACGGCCGGTTCGGTACGGGGCTGGGGCACGGTGGTGGGGGGAGCCGAGGGGGCCAGCAGGGCGACACCGGCCATGGCCAGGGTGAGCGACTGGACACGGGACACGATCAAGGGGGCCTCTCGTCGGGGTCACGGGCGCACACTCACGGGCACTTTGCACCATTTCGCCCCGATATGGCGGAGCGGCGGCCCCGACAGGGCCGGACGGTGCACGATCGCACCAGTGACCACGACAAGGGGCCGGGGCCCGGGTCCGGTCGACCCGGGCCGTCCGGCCACCCGCGCCGGCGCGGGATCTGCGACGACAGCGGTCCGCGCCACGGACCCGAACCCCCTTCTCCCGGAGGGCGGTTCGAGCCGTTCGGACTTCAGCATACGTAATGCGCGCGGACACTTCCCCGCCCCCACCCTCTTGATGTGACCGCGTCAGCCTGGCCATATTGGTACGGACCATTGTCCGAGCGTTCCCCTGTGCCGCTCCGGGAGGCAGAGTCGTGCGTGGCGTTCCCCCAGCCGTGTCCCCGCGTCGCCTTCTCGCACTCGGCGGGGCCCTCCTGCTGCTCACCTCCTGCCGATGGGGAGGAGCGCACGACGACGGCGGTGGTGGTGAACGGCCGCCCGGAGCACCGACCGGTGTCACGGCCGAGGCGGGCAGTGCCACCAGCGTGCACGTCATGTGGAACGCGGTCGCCGCCGCCGACGCCGAGGTGAGCCACTACGAGGTGTACCGGGGCACCACAAAGGTGAAAGAAGTGCCCGGTGCCGAGCACATGGTGGACGTCACCAGGCTCCGGCCCGCGACGACGTATGTGTTCACGGTGCGGGCCCGGGACGCGGACGGACGGCTCGGGCCGCGCAGCCGGGAGGTCCGGGCGACGACACCCGGGGCGGCCACGGCCGACGACACCGCCCCCACCCGTCCGGCGGAGCTTCGCGGCCGGACCGCCGGCAGCCGGGCGGCCCAGTTGTCGTGGTCCGCCTCGGAGGACGACCGGGGTGTGGTGTCGTACAACATCTATCAGGGCGGGACGAAGATCCACAGTGTGGGCGGGAACCAGACGGCCACCGTGGTGACGGCGCTGCGGCCGGGCACCCGTTACTCCTTCACCGTCCGGGCCCGGGACGCGGCCGACAACCTCTCCCCGGCCGGCGCCACCGTCCGCCTCACCACCGCGGGCAGCGCGGACGGCCCGGCCGGCGCCCCCACCGGTTTCCGGGCCACGAGTGAGCGGTCCGACGGCGCGTACCACATCGTCCTGCACTGGGTGCCGCCGCGCGTCGACGGGGTGGTCACCGAGTACGAGGTGCGCCTGGACGGCCGTGTCGCCACCTCCCTCGTCTACGGCGGTGACGCACCGCGCGACCGGGCGACGTACCGCTTCTACGCCGGCCGGGAGGCCGGGATCACCCACCGGGTGCGGATCCGGGCGATGCTGCCGGACGGGACCTGGGGCGGCTTCTCGGCCGAGCGCACGGTGACGACGGGCGCCGGGCGCTGACCCGGCCCCCGGGGTCGGCCGCCCGGAGGAAGCCGTCACCTGCCCGGATGCCGCCGGAGTGCGCGCCGGTCCGGCGGCCCGTTGGCTTGCCTCGTGGCAGCACGGGCGCTCCCCGACCTCGGCGGCGCAAGGGATGTACCGCCGGCCGTGCCGCCGGAAAGCAGCCGACATGCGCAACTCGAAGCCACTGCTCCGCTCCGGCCCGGCCGCGGCTGCCGCCGCACTCGCGCTGGGCCTGGCCGGGCCGGCCGCCGCGGCCGGGATCTCCGTCAGCACCACCGGCTCGACGGTCTCGGTGAGCACCGGTGCGTGCACCCAGGTCAACGGCCACTGGGGCACCGCCTCGCTGCTCAGCAGCGGCCAGACGAGCTTCTCGCAGGGCCGTCAGGTGGCGCTGTCGGGGAGCGGTTCGGGACAGTCCGCCGCCTGGTCCAACGTCGGTCCGGGCACGTACACGGTGATCGTGGTGTGCTCGAACGGCGACACCGCGGGCACGCAGTCCGTCGTCGTCTCCACGGCTCCCAGCCCGTCGGTGTCGCCCACGGCCTCGCCGTCCCGCGGGGTGATGGGCGGCGTCGGCGGCGGCTCGACGGACTATGGCACGGTCACGCTGGTGGCGGGCGGCGCACTGGTCGGCACGGGGATCGCCGCCACGGCCTGGTACCTGCGCCGCCGCAGCACCCCGCGCCACTTCTAGGCCCGGCGCCGGCCGCCGTCACGTCCGACGCGCTCCGGGCGGGCGGCCGGCGTCGACCCGGCGCGGTGTCACGCCTCCCGCGCGCCCGGACCCTCGGGTGCGCCGGCGTCCGGCAGCCGGGCGAACTCCGCCAGCGCGTGGTCGAGCCACTGGGTCCAGAAGGTCTCCAGGTCGATGCCGGCCCGCAGCACCAGATGCCGCAGCCGGTCCTCCGGTCCGTCCTTGCCGGGCGGGAAGTCGCGCTGCTCGATCTCCCGGTACTTCTCCAACTGCCCTTCGTGCAGCTCCCGGTGGCGCCGCAGATCGGCCTCCAGGCCCTCGGTGCCGACCACGGCCGCCGCCCTCAGCCGCAGCAGCATCGCGTCGCGGAGCGGCTTGGGGTCCTGGGACGCGGCGGTCCAGCGGGCCAGCTCCTCCTGCCCCGCCGGCAGCACCTCGTACGCCTTCTTCTGTCCCCTGGCCGGCTGTTCGGAGGCCAGGGCCCTGATCAGGCCCTCGGCCTCCAGTTTCCCCAGCTCGCGATAGATCTGCTGGTGCGTGGCGGACCAGAAGTAGCCGATCGACTTGTCGAACCGGCGGGTCAGCTCCAGCCCCGACGACGGCTTCTCGAGCAGGGCGGTGAGGATCGCGTGCGGGAGTGACATGGGCTCATCCTAGGGACGGGCCGCGCGCCCGCTACAGCGCCGCCGCCAGCTCGGTGCCCTGCTTGATGGCGCGCTTGGCGTCCAGTTCGGCGGCCACGTCGGCGCCGCCGATCAGGTGGACGGCGCGTCCGGCGGCGACCAGTTCCTCGTAGAGGTCGCGGCGCGGCTCCTGACCGGTGCACAGGACGACGGTGTCGACCTCCAGGACGGTGCTCTCGCCGTCGACGGTGATGTGCAGTCCGGCGTCGTCGATCCGGTCGTAGCGCACGCCCGCGACCATGGTGACGCCGCGGTGCCTGAGTTCGGTGCGGTGGATCCAGCCGGTGGTCTTGCCGAGGCCGGCGCCGACCTTGGACGTCTTGCGCTGCAGCAGGTGGACGGTGCGCGGCGGGGCGGTGCGCTCGGGTGCGGCGAGGCCGCCGGGGGCGCGGTAGTCGAGGTCGACGCCCCACTGGCGGAAGTACGTCTCGGGGTTCTCGTGCGCCTTGTCGCCGCCGTCGGTGAGGAACTCGGCGACGTCGAAGCCGATGCCGCCCGCGCCGAGGACCGCGACCCGGTCGCCGACGGGAGCGCCGTCGCGGAGGACGTCGAGGTAGCCGAGGACGCTTCTGTGGTCGATGCCGGGGATGTCGGGGACGCGGGGGGTGACGCCGGTGGCGACGACGACCTCGTCGTGGCCGGCCACGGCGTCGGCGGTGACGCGCGTGTCCAGGCGTACGTCGACGGCCAGTTCGGCGAGGCGGGTGCGGAAGTAGCGCAGGGTCTCGTCGAACTCCTGCTTGCCGGGGACCTTGCGGGCCACGTTGAGCTGGCCGCCGATCTCGCTCGCGGCGTCGAACAGGGTGACGTCGTGGCCGCGTTCGGCGGCGCTCACCGCGCAGGCGAGGCCGGCCGGGCCGGCGCCGACGACGGCGACGCGCTTGCGGCGGCGGGTCGGGGAGAGCACCAGCTCGGTCTCGTGGCAGGCGCGCGGGTTGACCAGGCAGGAGGTGATCTGCCCGCTGAAGGTGTGGTCGAGGCAGGCCTGGTTGCAGCCGATGCAGGTGTTGATCGCCTCGGGCCTGCCGTCCGCGGCCTTGGCGACGAAGTCGGGGTCGGCGAGCATCGGGCGGGCCATGGACACCATGTCCGCGCAGCCCTCGGCGAGCAACTGCTCGGCGAGTTCGGGGGTGTTGATGCGGTTGGTGGTGACCAGCGGCACCGACACCTCGCCCATGAGGCGCTTGGTGACCCAGGTGTAGGCGCCGCGCGGCACGGAGGTGGCGATGGTGGGGATGCGGGCCTCGTGCCAGCCGATGCCGGTGTTGATGATCGTGGCGCCGGCCTCCTCGACGGCCCTGGCCAGAGTGATCACCTCGTCCAGGGTGGAGCCGCCGGGCACCAGGTCGAGCATGGAGAGCCGGTAGACGACGATGAAGTCCTCGCCGACCGCCTCGCGCACCCGGCGGACGATCTCGACGGGGAAGCGCATGCGGTTCTCGTAGGAGCCGCCCCAGCGGTCGGTGCGGTGGTTGGTCTGCGTGGCGGTGAACTCGTTGATCAGGTAGCCCTCGGAGCCCATGATCTCGACGCCGTCGTAGCCGGCCCGCCGGGCGAGGCGGGCGGCGCGGGCGTAGTCGTCGATGGTGCGCTCGACCTCGGCGTCGGTGAGCTCGCGGGGCGGGAAGGGGCTGATCGGCGCCTGCACGGGGCTGGGGGCGACCAGGTCCCGGTGGTAGGCGTACCGGCCGAAGTGCAGGATCTGCATCGCGATGCGCCCGCCCTCGCGGTGCACCGCGTCGGTGACGGCCTGGTGCTGCCGCGCCTCGGCCTCGGTGGTGAGCTTCGCACCGCCCTCGTAGGGCCGCCCCTCGTCGTTGGGGGCGATGCCGCCGGTGACGATGAGGCCGACCCCGCCGCGGGCGCGGGCGGCGTAGAACTCGGCCATGCGGGAGAAGCCGCCCTCGGCCTCCTCCAGGCCCACGTGCATGGAGCCCATGAGGACCCGGTTGGGCAGGGTGGTGAAGCCCAGGTCGAGGGGGGTCAGCAGGTGGGGGTAACGGCTCATCGGGCCCTCCGTGCGCGGTGTCGTGCCTGTAGTTGTAAGGCACGCGCACCGCCTTATGCAACTAGTTGCATAAGAGACGGAGGGCACACGGGGCCGGGAGCGTCACCGGTTTTCGAGGCGTACGTGCAGCTCCTCCTCCTGGTCGCCGGGGACCGTGCTCAGGTCGTGCACCGTGAACAGGGAGCCCAGGGTGGTGCGGAACCGGTCGATCGCCCAGTAGCCGCCGTGCGCGTCGGCGTCGACCGACGCGGTCAGCCGGGCCCCGGGCCGGGCGCCCTCGCGGGCGTCGGCGACGTCGAAGGTGCCGAGCCAGACCGTCGGGCGGGTCTCGGAGAACTCCTCCGGCACGTCGTCGGAGCACCGGTCGGACGCGAAGCACGCGCACAGCGTGTCGAACACGATCCGGGCGTCGTCCTTGCTGCATCCGCTGATCTCGACCGAGACGGATTCCGGGTGCGGTCGCTCGCTGCCCATCGTGATCGCTCCTCTCGTGGCCACGCCGTCCCCGCCCCCCACTCAGCAAAGCACCACCCGCCGAAGAGCACTACCCGCGCCGCCGCCGCGGTGCCGACTTCGCGGGGCGCCCGCCCCGATGGTGGGGGAAGCTGGAACCGGACGGCAGGAGCGGCGGAGAATCGGCCCCGCACGCGGTAGAACAAGGGGTGTCGGCACGGTGAAGACGTGCCGTGGGAATCAGGTGAAGGCGGGGCGTGCGATGAGTACAGCGGGGTCACCCCCGGCCGACGGCGACGGGCCGGTGCGCGGGCCGGTGCGTCCCAGCGGGCTGCTCGACGTGCTGCGGGTGGCCTCGGTGGTCCTGGACACCGAGGGGCGGATCGTGCTGTGGAGCCCCCAGGCCGAGGAGCTGTTCGGGTACGAGGCGCGGGAGGCCCTGGGCCGGTACGCCGCCCGGATCATGGTGCACGAGCAGCATCTGGACCTCGTGGTGAAGCTCTTCGCCGACGTCATGCGCACCGGCCGGAGCTGGGCCGGGGCCTTCCCGATCCGGCGCAAGGACGGCGGCACCCGGTTGGTGGAGTTCCGCAACATGCGGCTGCTGGACGACCGGGGGAACGTGTACGCCCTCGGTCTGGCGGTCGACCGGTCGACCGTGCGCCGGCTGGAGCGGGACGTGGCCCTGTCCACCCGGATCGTCGCCCAGTCCCCCATCGGGCTGGCCGTGCTGGACACCGATCTGCGCTACGTCTCGGTGAACCCGGCGCTGGAGCAGATCAACGGCGTGCCGGCCGAGGAGCACCTGGGCCGCACGGTCCGGGAAGTGCTGCCGCTGGTGGACACCGAGGTGTTCGAGACCGCCGCGCGCCGGGTCCTGGAGACCGGCCGGCCCGTCGTCGACCGGGCCACGACCGGCCGGACCCCGGCCGATCCGGACGAGGACCACACCTGGGCGGTCTCGCTGTACCGCCTGGAGAACGCGCTCGGCACGGTGCTGGGCGTGGCCGTGTCGGTGGTGGACGTCACCGAGCGGTACCGGGCGAACGCCGAGGCCGAGACCGCGCGGCGGCGGCTCGCCGTGATCGCCGACGCCACCGCCCGGATCGGCACCACCCTGGAGCTGGACCGCACGGCCGGTGAGCTCGCCGACGTGGCCGTGCCGGAGCTGGCCGACGCGGCGGCGGTGGACCTGCTGGACGCGGTGGTGCGGGGCCGCCGCAGCACCCTCGGCCCCGCCGAGCCCGCGGTGATCCGGGCGCTGGCGGTGCGCGCGGTGGACGCGGCCGAGGTCCTGGCGGCGGCCGACCCGCCGGGCCGCGTGACCCGGTACGCGCCGGACCGGCTGATCACCGAGTGCGTGCGCACCGGACTGCCGGTGATGGTGCCGCAGGTGAAGGACGAGGACCTGGCGCGGATCGCTCGCTCCCCGGAGGCGGCCGCGCAGCTGGCGCGGGCGGGTGTCCACTCGTACCTGGCCGTGCCGCTGATCGCGCGCGGGGAGGTGCTGGGCGCCCTCGACCTCATCCGTACGCGCAGTCCCCGTCCGTTCGACGAGGACGACCTGCTGCTCGCGCGGGAGCTGGCCTCCCGCGCGGCCGTGCAGATCGACAACGCCCGCTGGTACCAGAACGCCCGCGACACCGCCCTCACCCTGCAGCGCAGTCTGCTGCCGAGCCATCCGCCCGTGACGGGGGGCCTCGAGGTCGCCTCCCGCTACCAGCCGGCGGGCGCCACCAGCGAGGTCGGCGGCGACTGGTTCGACGTGATCCCGCTGGAGGACGGCAAGACGGCCCTCGTCGTGGGGGACGTGATGGGCAGCGGCATCCCCGCGGCGGCCACCATGGGCCGGCTGCGCACGGCGACCCACACCCTCGCCTCCCTCGACCTCGATCCGGCCGTCCTCCTGGAGCACCTGGACCGGATCACCGGCGGCCTGGACCAGGCGATCGCGACCTGTGTCTACGTCGTCCACGATCCCCGCGAGCGGCGGTGCACGATCGCCAACGCCGGGCACCTGCCGCCGGTCCGGGTGCGGGCGGGCCACGCCCCCGAACTGCTCGACCTGCCCACCGGGGTACCGCTGGGAGTGGGCGGGGTCGCCTTCTCCACGACCACCGTCGAGCTGGAACCGGGCGACCGGCTGGTGCTCTACACCGACGGTCTCGTCGAGACGCGCCGGCATCCGCTGGACGAACGCCTGGACCGGCTGCTGGCCCTGCTGGACCACCCCGGCGACTCCCTGGAGGAGGTCTGCGACCTGCTCCTGCGCACGCTGCACGAACCCGACAACGCCGACGACGTGGCCCTGCTCATCGCCCGCGCGACGGCCCCGGCCCCCTGACCGGTCCTACGGCCGCACGCCGATCACGACATGGGCGTACCGCTCGTCGCAGACGGCCAGGCGGGTCCGCAGGCCGGCGGCGGTGAAGGCGCCGACGGCGGCGGGGGCCTGCCGGCTGCTGGTCTCCACCAGGAGGCAGCCGCCCGGCACGAGCCACCCGGGCGCCCCGGCGGCGACCCTGCGCAGCACGTCGAGGCCGTCCGCGCCGCCGTCGAGCGCGGCCGGCGGCTCGTGGTCGCGGGCCTCCGGGGGCAGCAGGCCGATCTCGTCGCTGGGCACGTACGGCACATTGGCCGCGAGGATGCCGACGCGGCCCCGCAGGTCGCCGGGGAGCGCCGCGAACAGGTCGCCGGTGTGGACCCGTCCGCCGAACCCGGCGACATTGCGGCGGGCGCAGCGCACGGCGGCCGGGTCGATGTCGGCGGCGTGCAGCTCGACCGCGCCGAGTCCGGCGGCCAGGGCCGCGCCGACGGCGCCGGAGCCGCAGCACAGGTCCACGACGACGGACGCGTCCGGCGCCTGGGCGAGCGCCTGTTCGACGAGGAACTCGGTGCGGCGGCGGGGCACGAAGACACCGGGTTCCACGGTGATGCGCCGGCCGTGGAACTCGGCCCAGCCGACGACGAGTTCGAGGGGCGTTCCGGCCGCCCGGCGCTCGACCATCGGGGCGACGTCCTGGGGGGTGGGCGCGGCGGAGAGGATCAACTCGGCCTCGTCCTCGGCGAAGACGCAACCGGCGGCGCGGAGCGCGGCCACGACGGCGTCACGGGACGGGGACGGCGGGACGGCGGAGGGAGAGGGTGACGGGGACGGCATGTGCGGCAAGAGCCTGAGCCTTTCGGGAGCCGAAGGGCGCTCTCGCGGTCACCTACTGCCGGTGGTCCGCGTCGCTTCGAGGTGAGAGCACCCGACCTGACACAGCGGTGATGGGTCTCACCTCCTCGGCGATCTCAGGCCGGGACGGTCCGCAGCCGGACGGTCACAGTACCCGACGATCACTGCCGCTGTACGGTGCTTCGGTAACCCGGGACCGCGGAGAGGGGGGTGCGCGGGTGGCGGCGGCCGGGGGTGCGGGGCCGGCCGGGACGGGAGGGCGGTCTTCGCCCGCCGTGCCCGCGCGTCGGCCGGACGTACGCGTCCCGGGCCGGCACCGGTGTCGTGCAGGCCGCTCGGGCGGCCGGGTGTCGCACACGCCGCCCGGGCAGCCGGGTACGAGCGGCGGCCGCGCACCGGGCGGGCCGACGGTGAGCCGCCGGGTGGCCGGAGCGCCGCACCGCGTGGTCCGGCTCCCGGGCGGACCGGCCCGCGGGGCCGTGACCGGCCTGGCACCGCGTCGGTCGCGGACACCGCGTACGGTTGAACACGGAAACACTTGAGCACCAGTCGCAACGGAATCGCCGATCACGTGAACATCACCCGAGGCTTCACCGGCCGCCCTCGCGTGCACAACCCCGGACTGCCGCCGGGTCAGTACGACGCGGGCGACGAATGGCCCGTCCTGTCCGCCGAGGTCACACCCGACCTCGCGCCCGCCGACTGGACCTTCCGGATCGACGGGCTGGTGGCGGAGCCCCGCACCTGGGACTGGGAGCAGGCGCACGCGCTGCCGGCCTCGGCGTACGAAGGGGCCATCCACTGTGTGACGAGCTGGTCGAAGTTCGGGGTGCGGTTCGGCGGCGTCTCGCTGGACGCGTTTCTGCATGTGGTCCGGCCCCATGAGTCGGCCACACATGTGGTCGCGTATGCGCACACCGGTTACACCACCAGCCTGCCGCTCGCGGATGTGACCGGCGGCCGGGCCTGGATCGCCTGGGAGTACGACGGCCGGCCGCTGCCTCCCGAGCACGGCGGCCCGGCGCGGCTGATCGTGCCGCACCTGTACTTCTGGAAGAGCGCCAAGTGGATCGCGGGGCTGCGGCTCCTCGACCACGACGAGCCGGGTTTCTGGGAGGGCAACGGCTACCACGCGCGCGGCAATCCCTGGGAGGAGCAGCGGTACTCCGGTGACTGAGCGGACGACACCGATGACACAGACGGCACAGGTGACACAGACGGCACGGACGTCGCCGGCCGCGCCGGAGCGCTTCGCTCCGCCGACGCGGTTCGCGGTGCCCGGGCGGATCGGCGTGAGCGAGCAGACCGCGTCCGTGTGGCGGACGGCGACCCTGACCGGGATCCGCCACGAGACCCCGCGGGCGACGACCTTCCGGTTCGCCGTGCCCGGCTGGCCGGGGCACGTGCCCGGTCAGCATCTGCTGCTGCGGCTGACCGCCGAGGACGGCTATGCGGCCCAGCGCCACTACTCGATCGCGTCGGCACCGGACGACTCCGGGCACATCGAGCTGACCCTGGACCACGTCGAGGGCGGCGAGGTCTCGGGCTGGTTCCACACGGTGGCCCGCCCCGGTGACCGGGTCGAGGTGCGCGGCCCGCTCAGCGGCTTCTTCGCCTGGCCGGGCGACCGGCCCGCGCTGCTGGTGGGCGCCGGCTCCGGAGTGGTCCCGCTGATGTCGATGGTGCGGCACCACCGGGCCCGGGACATGAGACTGCCGCTGCGCCTGCTGGTGTCGGCCCGCAGCCCCGAGGAGCTGATCTACGCGCGGGAGTTCGGCGCGGAGACGACTCGGGTGTTCACGCGCAGCGCCCCGGAAGGTGTGCCCGTGGGACGTATGACGGCCGCACATGTGGCGCCGCTCCTGGCCAAGCAGCCTCCCAGTGGGTGGGAAGCCTATGTGTGCGGATCCAACTCCTTTGCCGAGCACGCCTCCAGGCTGCTCGTGGCGGCCGGCCAGCCCGTGGAGCGGATCCGGATCGAGCGCTTCGGCTGACCGGGACGCCCCCGTCGGGGCACCCGCCGTTTCGCACAGCCCCGGCCGGGCACCCGGCCGGGGCTGTTCCGTGGGTGCCGCGTGCCGCGGAGGGACGCCGGGGGCCGCCGCCGCGTACGGCCCCGTCCCTGTCCCCCGGCCGTGGTGACGGCAGGGAGGTCCGAGATGCGAACGCGGGTGCTGTACCGGCGCCGGCGCAGTCCGCTGTGCCGCCGCTCGGACGTCGTCGAGGAGTGGACGGCGCTGGCCGTCGCCGTGCTGCTGTGTGTGGCGGCACCGCTGGTGGGGGCGCTCGCCGCCCGGTGGGCGTACGGTGAGGCGCGGGCGGCCGCCGAGGAGCAGCGCGCCGACCGCCACCGTGTGCGCGCCGAGGTCGTGGAGCGGTCCACGCGGGTGCGGACCGCGGCCCAGGCCGGCGGTCGGCATGTGTTCCGTGCGGACGTGCGCTGGACGGAGCCGGGCGAGGGGCCGCGCACCGCCGTCGCCCGCGTCCCGGCGAACGCGCGCCCCGGCGACGTGGTGCACGTGTGGTTCGACTCCCGTGGGCGCAACGTGCCGCCCCCGGTCGACGACGCCTCGGTGTGGCAGTACGGCATCGGCATGGGGACCGGCGCCGCGGGAGGCACCGCGGCCGTGGTGCTGCTCGCGCACCGGGCGGTGCGCGGGGCGACGATGCGCCGCAGGCTGGCGGAGTGGGAACGGGCCTGGGCCCGCACCGGCCCGGAGTGGACGCACCGCGGCGTCTGAACCGACGTCCGCCGCCCGTCGGCCGCCTCCTGCGGACACCCCGAAAGCAATCGCTTTCCACGCCCACCACCTGGGACTTTCCCCGGAACCTCTGGCGATGGCGCCAATGATCCACGTACGGTGTCATCGCTTCGCACTGTCTCTTCACGAAGGCGGTCCCTGATGGCCCTGTTCGACCTCCCCCTCGACGAACTGCGCGCGTACCGCAGCGCGTCCACCGCGCCCGAGGATTTCGACGCGTTCTGGTCCAAGACGCTCGAGGAGGCACGCGCGTACGACCTGGACGCCCGTTTCGAGCCGGTCGACACGGGACTGTCCACGGTGCGGGTCTTCGACGTGACGTTCGCCGGGTTCGGCGGCCACCCCGTCAAGGGCTGGCTGACGCTGCCCGCCGACGCGGACGCCCCGCTGCCGCTGGTGGTGGAGTTCATCGGCTACGGCGGTGGCCGCGGGCTGCCGCACGAGCACCTGCTGTGGGCGTCCACGGGCCGGGCCCACTTCGTGATGGACACCCGGGGCCAGGGCAGCGCCTGGGGCGCCGGCGGCGGTACGGCGGACCCGGTGGGCGGCGCTCCGGCGTATCCCGGTTTCATGACGCGCGGCATCGACGCGCCCGAGAACTACTACTACCGCCGGGTGTTCACGGACGCCGTACGGGCGGTGGAGGCGGCGCGGTCGCACCCGCTGACCGACGCGAGCCGCACGGTCGCCGTGGGCGGCAGCCAGGGCGGGGGCATCGCCATCGCGGTGGGCGGACTGGTCCCGGACCTGGCCGGCGTCGCGCCGGACGTGCCGTTCCTGTGCGACTTCCCGCGCGCGACGACGCTCACCGACCGGCAGCCGTACCGGGAGATCGGCTCCTACCTCAAGACGCACCGCGGCCGCTTCGAGGACGTCCTGCGCACGCTGTCCTACTTCGACGGCGTGCACTTCGCCGCCCGCGCCGGCGCGCCCGCCCTGTTCTCGGCGGCCCTGGAGGACCAGACCTGCCCGCCCTCGACGGTGTTCGGGGCCTTCAACGCCTGGGCGCACGACGACAAGGCGATCGAGGTGTACGACTTCAACGACCACGAGGGCGGCGGCGCGTTCCAGGAGGCGGCCAAGCTGCGCTGGATGCGCTCCTACATCTGAGGGGACCGTACGGTTCCGGCCGAACCGCCGGACCGCTCTTCCCTGGTGGTGTATACCAATGGTAGATGTGGTGGCGCAACGAGCCCGCACGGCTACGGACCGTCATCACCAGGAGGCGCGGCATGGCCCGCACCACCCCGCAGGACCCCTCACCCACCGAAGGGGAGCCCCTCTACCGGAGGATCGCGACGGAGTTGCTCGGCGAACTGCGGGACGGAACGATTCCGCCCGGCGAACGCCTCCCCGGCGAACGGCGGTTGGCCGAGCACTTCGAGGTCAGCAGGGAGACCGTACGGCAGGCGCTGGAGGTGCTGCGCCGTGACGGACTGGTCGCCACCGACCGGCGGGGCAGCCACGCCACGCTGCCCGGCCTGCCGGTGGAGACGCCGGCCTCGTCCGGCTTCCCGCTCGGCGCGCGGTGCGCCGGCCGGGACGCGGTGGCCAGGGCCACCGTCGCCTGGGAGGCTCCGCCGCCCGGCCACGCCGAGGAGCTCGGAGTGGCCCCAGCCCGGCCCACGCTGGTGCACCGCTACTGGTCCGCGTCGGCCGGCGGACGGGACCTGCGGACGGCGGTGACATCGTTTTCCGCCGTGGCGCTCGCGGAGGTCGAGGAACTGGGGCGCTACCGCGACCGGGCCGACGGCACCGGCGCGGCGGAGCTGTGGCGGGCCTACGACTGGATGCGCCGGGCGGGTCTGTCCCTGCACCACCGCGACACCATCACGCCGGTTGCGGGGACGCCGTCGGTGCGGGTCACCCGGCGGGTGCGGGACCAGTACGCCCGCCCGCTGGAGATCACCGAACTCGTCATGGACGCCCAGGAGGACGCCCTGGTCTACGAGTTCACGGTGCCGTCCGCCCGTTAGGCGTCCGCCCGCGCGGCGACGACCAGCCGGACCTTCGGGCTGCCGTCCCGGCGCCGTCCGAACTCGGGCAGCGCCCAGAACTCCACCCGGAATCCCGCGCGGACCAGTTCGCGCCGCATGTCGCCGAAGCGGAAGGTGCGGTAGTACATGACGAACGGCGGGCGCCAGACGGCGTTGCGCACCCGCATCACGGCGTCGAACCCCAGCAGCGTCCCGTAGGTGAGGGAGCCCGGCCGGGGCGGCGCGACCACGGGGAAGACGAAGCGCCCGCCCGGCCGCAGCACCGAGCGGACCTGGGCGAACAACCCCGGCAGTTCACGGGGCAGGAAGTGCCCGAACGCGCCGAAGCTGACCACGAGGTCGAACACCGGCCCGAACGGCAGTGCCCGCGCGTCCGCCCGCACCCAGCCGACCGGCGGCCCAGGCGGCCGGACGCGCTCCCGCGCGACGGACAGCATGCCGGCGCTGAAGTCCACGCCCGTGACGCTCTTCCGGCACACCTGGCCCAGCACCTCCACGCCCGCGCCGGTGCCGCAGCACAGGTCGAGGCCGGCGTCGAAGGGTCCCGTCCGCCGCAGTGCCGAGGCGGTGGCGTCGAGCACCGAGTCGGGCGTGCGGAAGGGGGTGTGGTCGAACTTCGGCGCGAGGAGGTCGTATCCGCGCTCGACGGACGACAGCGCCTGGACGACGAGTTCACGCAGGCGGGGGCCTTCGGGGCTGAACATCCGGTCAGCGTAGTCGAGCGCGGTGGCGCACCACGGTCAGCGTCCGCTCGCACCAGCGCAGGTTCTCCTCCTCGAAGGCGATTCCGCCCAGGAGGGTGAGGTACGGCCCGACCCGGTCGGCCTCGCTCAGGTACTCCTCCTCTGAGCGGCCGTCCAGCAGGCGTTCGCGCACGCGGGCGTAGTGGGCGAGCTTGCCGCGCGCCCACGCCATCCGTTCCTCGAGCAGCGCGGCCGTCGCCGCGGGGTCCGCGCCATCCATGGCCTGAATCTTGATCAGGAGTTCGTCGCGGATGGCGGTGGGCCGTCGGGGCGGCTCGGCGGCGAAGGCGCGCAGGTCGCCGCGGCCGGCTTCGGTGAGGGTGAACATCCGCTTGTCCGGGCGCCGTTCCTGCCGTACCACCCGGGCCTCGACGAGCCCGTCCCCCGCCAGCCGCTCGAGCTCCCGGTAGAGCTGCTGGGGGGTGCAGGCCCAGAAGTTGGCGAACGAGACGTCGAAGATCTTGGACAGCTCGTAACCCGAGGCCTCGCCCTCCAGGAGGGCGGCCAGGACGGCGTACTTCAGGGACATGTGGACACGTTAACAGCGAGTGATTATCCTCATCCGCACCTATTCAACAAGTTGAGTAAGGGAGTCGCGATGCAAGCGTTCCGGAAGGCGGTGGAGGCCCACGACCTCGACGCCGCCGTGGCACTGCTGGCCGAGGACGTCGTCTTCACCAGCCCGGTCGTGTTCAAGCCGTACACCGGCAAGGCGGTCACCGGGGCGATCCTGCGCGCGGTCGTGGAGGTCTTCGAGGATTTCCGGTACGTGCGCGAGATCGACGACGCGGCCGGACGCGACCACGCGCTCGTGTTCACCGCGCGGGTGGGCGACCGCCGGATCGAGGGATGCGACTTCATCCACGTCGACGACGACGGACGCATCGACGAACTGACCGTGATGGTCCGGCCGTTGTCGGGTGCGCAGGCGCTCGCGGCGGCGATGGGGGCACGGTTCGAACGGATCGCGGGCGAGGCGCGGGCCCAGAAGAACCCGGCCTGAACCCGCCTCGGAGCAGGACTTCGGCACACGGGCCCGCCGGTCGTCACCGGCGGGCCCTTCGTCCGTACGGGACCGCGCTCCCGTAGCCGCCACCGGCACCGGGTGGTACGCTGCTGACAGCGCCCGTGAAACGCCCTTCTTCGGCGTCGGTGCCATTTCTTCCACGTATTCTCCTCGGTTCGCCGCAACCGCCCGTCGTGACCGACCGGCGCACGGCTTTCCCGCACCACCTCGTCGGCAGGGTCTCTTCCCGCCGTGACCGGGTGCTGCTCTCCGCCGTCCGGAGGCGCGTGTCCGCCCTCCCGCGCGGTCTCCTCCTTCCCACCGCACGTTCCTGTCCGTCGTCCGCGAAAGGACCGGCCCCCATGACCACCACCACACTCGACCACCCTCCCGTACGGCAGCAGCCCCGGCTCGTCACCGGCGTCCTCGACATCGACGCGGCCGGGAAGGGGCGTCTGCGCGCCGAGAACTGCCTGCCCTCCCCCTCCGACCCGCCCGTCTCCCCCGCGTTGCTGCGCCGCCACGGCCTGCGCAGGGGCGACCTCGTCGAGGGCTTGTGCGGCGACCGGCGTGCCCTGACCGAGGTCACCCGCGTCGACGGCCGTGCACCCGACGCGCCGCACGCCCGGCGGCACTTCGGCGATCTGACGCCGCTTCACCCGCACCGGCGGCTGCGCCTGGAGCATCCGGCGTCCGGACCGGCCGGGCGGGTCGTCGATCTGCTCGCACCGGTCGGCAAGGGGCAGCGCGGGCTGCTCGTGGCGCCGCCCAAGACCGGCAAGACCGTCCTCCTCCAACAGCTCGCGGCGGCCGTCGCCGGCAACCACCCCGAGTGCCGGCTGATGGTGGTGCTGCTCGACGAACGCCCCGAGGAGGTCACCGACATGCGGCGCTCGGTGCGCGGCGAGGTGTACGCCTCGACCTTCGACCGGCCCGCCAAGGAGCACATCGCGCTCGCCGAGCTGGTCGCCGAACGGGCCAAGCGGCTCGTCGAGGCGGGCGAGGACGTCGTCGTGCTGCTCGACTCGCTGACCCGGCTGTGCCGGGCGTACAACAACGCGGCCGCGTCCGGTGGCCGCACCCTCAGCGGCGGCGTCGACGCCGCCGCGCTGCTCGGGCCCAAGCGGTTCTTCGGCGCCGCCCGTCAGACCGAGGAGGGCGGCTCGCTCACGATGCTCGCCTCCGCCCTGGTGGAGACCGGCTCCCGGGCCGACGAGTTCTGGTTCGAGGAGCTCAAGAGCACCGGCAACATGGAGCTCCGGCTGAGCCGTGAGGCCGCCGCGCGCCGGCTGTTCCCCGCCGTGGACATCACAGGATCGGGCACCCGGCGCGAGGAACTGCTGCTCACCCCGGCCGAGTTGACCGCCGCACGGGGTCTGCGGCGCGTGCTGCGGTCGCGGGACGGGCTGGCCGATCTGGAGACACTGCTGGGCCGGATGCGTGAGACCCCCGACAACGCGACGTTCCTGCGGCGCGTCCAGCCGACCCTGCCGGGCGGCTGACACCGCGCCGGCGTGTGGCATCCGGGTGCTCGCGGGCGGTCCCCGGCCGGGGCAGCGCGGTGTTCCGGGGAGTCCATTCCTACGTTTGCGGTATGACTATCGGATTTACTTCGCGGGGTGCCGTGTCGATCTGTGTGCTCTGCACGGCGAGCCTGCCGGCGGCGGGGCCCGCCGCGGCGATCGCCGGCGTGGATCCCGGACCGCGGGCGACGGCCGCGGCCGCGTCACTGCTGTACCGGCCCGGCACACACGTCCGCCCGCGCCCGGGCGCACCCGAGGTCCCGGATCCGTCCGCCCTGTCGTGGCTGGTGGCCGACGCCCGCACCGGCGACGTCCTGGCCGCGCACGACGCGCACCGCCGGCTGCCGCCGGCCAGCACGCTCAAGACGCTGTTCGCGCTCACCGTGCTGCCGGCCCTGCCGTCCGGTATCCGGCACCGGGTCAGCGCGGAGGAGCTGGCGGGCGTCGGCCCCGGCAGCAGCCTCGTCGGGGTGGTCGAGGACCGTACGTACCGGGTGTCCGACCTGTGGAACGGGGTCTTCCTCAGCTCCGGCAACGACGCCGTGCGGGTCCTGGCCGCGCTCAGCGGCGGCTGGCGGGCCACGGCCGAGCGGATGCAGGCCAAGGCCCGCGCCCTGGGCGCCCGTGACACCCGGGTGACGTCGCCCGACGGCTACGACGCGCCCGGCCAGGTGTCGTCGGCGTACGACCTGGCGGTGTTCGGCCGGGCCGGGCTGCGCAACGACGAGTTCGCACGGTACTGCGCCCGGCACGAGGCGCTGTTCCCGGCCCGCGACGGCGGCTCGTACGGCATCGTGAACACCAACCGGCTGCTCACCGGCGCGGACGGCGTCGAACCCTACGAAGGTCTGATCGGCGTCAAGAACGGCTACACCAGCAACGCCGGCAACACCCTCGTGGCGGCCGCGCGCCGGGACGGTCACACCCTCGTGGTGACGGTCATGAACCCCCGGTCGGGCGGCGGCCACGCGGTGTACGAGGAGGCCCGCGCGCTGCTGGACTGGGGCTTCGAGGCAGCCGGGCGGGTGAACCCGGTGGGCTCCCTGGACGCCCTGCGGCCCGCCCCGCTGCGCGGCCCGCAGCCGGAGTCCGCTCCCGTCCCGGCGGCCCGGAGGGACGACGCCCCGGCCCACCCCGCCCCCTGGACCATCGCCGG
Organism: Streptomyces sp. NPDC044984; assembly: GCF_040646935.1. NCBI lineage: Bacteria > Bacillati > Actinomycetota > Actinomycetes > Kitasatosporales > Streptomycetaceae > Streptomyces > Streptomyces sp. NPDC044984. Next base: position 39,458 of record NZ_JBEZBE010000035.1, on the reverse strand, counting down.
CGCCGCCCTCCTGGGCGCCGCGGCGGTGTCCCTGTACCTACGCCTCCGATGGGGTCCGGTACCGACGGATCAACAGTGACGAGAGCGCCCCCGAAGGGGCGCGGGGAACCGCGCGGGTCACGTCATGGCCGGTGCCGCCGCCGGATCCAGCGCGGGAACCGGCCGCACCTCCCCCACCGGCCGCCCGCCCCCGAGCAGCGCCTCTCCCCCGAACTCCGCGAGCAACGACGGATCCACACCGGCGTGAGCGAGCCCCGCCGCGGCCACCGGAACCCGCGCCCGCCCCGCCCCGTCGGCGATCTTCACGGCGACGGCGCGCCCGTCCGGCAGCGCGGCGACCTGCACGCCCTCGAACCCGTCCTTGGCGAGCAGCCCGGGAACCGCCCGCATCAACGCGGCCACGTCCCGGCCGGACCCGGAGGCCATCTCCGCGTGCTCCCGCATCGCGTCGGCGACGCGCGCCTCCGGGGTGCCGGACGCGGCGGTGGTGATCCGCGCGGCGGCGCGGGCGAGGCCGTGCAGGGAGACCGCGAACAACGGCGCACCGCAGCCGTCGACGGTGACCGTGGCGACGCGCTGGCCGGTGAGGTCCTCGACGATCTCGGCGATCGCCTGCTGGAGGGGGTGGGCGGGGTCGAGGTAGTCGTCGAGGGACCAGCCGTTCAGCCTGGCCGTGTACAGCATGGCGGCGTGCTTGCCGGAGCAGTTCTGGGCGAGCCGGGACGGCGGGCGGCCCTCGCGCACCCAGGTGTCCCGGACGACCGGGTCGAACGGCAGGTCGGGGACGTTGCGCAGGTCGTCCTCCGTCAGCCCGGCGAGCTCGAGGACGCGCCGGGCGCCGGCGAGGTGGCGTTCCTCGCCGGAGTGGCTGGCCGCGGCGAGCGACAGCAGCTCGCCGTCGAGCGGGAGCCCCGCGCGGACCATCGCCACCGCCTGGACGGGCTTGAGCGCGGAGCGCGGATAGCAGGCGGCCTCGATGTCGCCGAGCTGGAAGTCGACCTCGCCGTCGGGACCGAGGACGACGACGGAGCCGTAGTGGACGCCTTCGACGACCCCGCCGCGGATCAGGTGGGCGACGGGGACGTGGAGGGGCTCGCGGATCAGGGGTGCGTCCGCGGGGAGACTGCTGTACATCACACTGCCTGGTGGGAGTCGTGGGCCGGCGTGCGCGCGGAGCGCACGATGTCGGTGAGGGTCGTCTCGACGCGGTCGAGGTGGTGGGTCATGGCGTCGACCGCGTCGCGCTCGGAGCCGTCGGCCAGTGCCTCGACGATCACCCGGTGCTCGCGGTCGGACTGTTCGCGGCGGCCGCCGAGTTCGTTGAGGAAGGCGGACTGGCGGGCCAGCGCGTCCCGGATCTCCTCGATGACCCGGCGGAACACCGGGTTCTGGGCGGCCTCGGCCACGGTGAGGTGGAAGAGGGTGTCCATGGCGACCCACGCCATGGTGTCGGTCTCCCGTTCCATCCGGTCCAGCAGACGGGCCAGCCGGTCCAGGTTCTCCGGGGTGCGGCGCCGGGCGGCGTACCCGGCGACCGGGATCTCGATGTGCCGGCGCACCTCGAGGAGGTCACTGGCCGCGTAGTCGCCGAAGGTGGGGTCCTCCACGGCGTCGGCGACGACGAAGGTGCCCTTGCCGGTCCTGGACACGGTCAGGCCCATGGTCTGCAGGGCCCGCAGCGCCTCGCGCAGCACGGGCCGGGAGACCTCGAGGGCACGGCACAGCTCGGCCTCGGAGGGCAGCTTGTCGCCGATCGCGTACTCGCCGCGCTCGATGGCGCCGCGGAGGTGGGAGAGCACCGCTTCCATCGCGCTGACGCGCCGCGGACCCGCACCACCTGTCTGGCTGTCTGACAGGTTCACGGAGCCGATGGTGCGGGGACGGTGCGGGCACTGTCAAGCGGAGGACGACGCGGGGGGCCGTACGGGGCCGGGACCGAGTACGGGCCCGGGGTGGGGCCAGCCACACCCCGGTCGAGGGGGTCGCCGTCACCCCCTGACGGGGGCCACCGTCATTCCGTGCCGGGGAAATCGTTCACATACTCAAGCACATGGCCAATTCCACGATACCCAGTGATGTCCCGCGCACGCGTGAACGAGAAAAGGGAAGCGATTTCTCCGAATTGTCACGGCGCATGGCCGAGGCGGGGCTTCTGCGGCGCCGTCCGCTGTATTACACGGTGCGTTTCGGGGCCGTGGCGCTCGCGCTCGCGGGCTGTGTCACCGCGTTCCTCGTCCTGGGTGACAGCTGGAGCCAGCTGATCGTCGCCGCCGCTCTGGCCGTGGTGTTCGGGCAGCTCGGACTGGCCGCGCACGACCTGGCCCACCGCCAGGTGTTCTCCCGCCGGCGCCCCAGCGAGATCGGCGGGCTGCTGGTGGCCGACGTGCTGCTGGGCATGAGCTACGGCTGGTGGACGAACAAGCACACGCGCCATCACGCGAACCCCAATCACGAGAAGAAGGACCCGGACGTCGCCCCCGACATCATCGTGTGGTCACGGCGTCAGGCGAAACAGGCCACAGGGCCGGCGCGATTCATCGGAAAGCACCAGGCGGCCCTTTTCTTCCCGCTGCTGACCCTCGAGGGCCTCAATCTGAGTTTCAGCAGTTTCAAGGCGCTGCGCAGTCCGTCGATGAAGCGGCCGGTGCTGGAGGGCACCCTGCTCGTCGCCCATTTCGCCGTGTACTTCGGCGGGCTGTTCCTGGTCCTCTCCCCCGGCAGGGCGCTCGCGTTCGTCGCCGTGCACCAGGGGCTGTTCGGGCTCTACCTCGGATCCGTGTTCGCCCCCAACCACAAGGGCATGCCGATGATCGAGGAGGGCACCGAGCTGGGCTTCCTGCGCCGCCAGGTCCTCACCTCCCGCAACGTCGACGGCGGGGTGTTCGTCGACGCGTTCATGGGCGGACTGAACCACCAGATCGAGCACCACCTCTTCCCCAGCATGCCGACGCCGGCCCTCGGCAGGGCCCAGGTCATCACCGAGCGGTACTGCGCCGAGCTGGGCATCCCGTACTGCCGGACGGGGCTGCTCGCCTCGCACCGCCAGGCCCTGCGCCACCTCAGGCAGGTCGGGGAGCCGCTGCGCGGGAAGCGCTAACCCCACACGGCGTGGGCGAGGGCCGCGCCCGCGAAGGCCGCGCCCAGGCCGGCGGCCACGCTCGCCGCCACGTTCACGGCGGCGTAGCCGCGGGCGCCGGCCCCGGCCAGCCGGAGGGTCTCGTAGGAGAAGGTGGAGTAGGTGGTCAGGGCGCCGCACAGGCCCGTGCCAAGGAGCAGCTGGAGGCGGGAGTCCGCCGCGCCCGCGGCCACCGCGCCGGTGAGCAGGCCGAGGACCAGACTGCCGGCGACGTTGACCGTGAAGGTCCCCCAGGGGAACACGGAGTCGTGCCGGGACTGCACCGCGCGGTCGGTGAGGTAGCGCAGCGGAGCGCCGACCACGGCGCCCAACACCACGTACAGCCAGTTCACCGCGGCCCCTCGCCGCGCACGTGCCCGACGGCCTCGCAGCGGTCCAGGAGGACCAGTCCGTCGGTGACGAGCGTGTCGAGTTCCGGCAGGAAGGCCCGTACGCGCTCCTCGGTGTCGACCACGACGACCGCCACCGGCAGGTCCTCGCTCAGGGACAGCAGCCGGGAGGTGTGGACGACGGAGGAGGCGCCGAAGCCCTCGACGCCGCGGAAGACGCTCGCCCCCGCGAGCCCGGCCGCACGGGCCCGGTGGACGATCTCCGAACAGAGGGGCCGGTGGTGCCAGGTGTCGTTCTCGCCGACGTACACGGTCAGGCGGAGGACGGCGCCGGTCAGCCGGGTCATGGCTGCCTCCCGATCAGAACGCGGCGGGTCGCCGAGGCGGCCGCCCACACGGCGGCGAGCGCCGCGAGCGGGGTCACCGCGAGGTACCCGAGGCCGGCGCCCGCCCTGCCGGCGTCGAGCAGGTTCCGGACGTCGACGGCGTACGTCGAGAAGGTGGTGAAGCCGCCGAGGACGCCGGTGCCGAAGAACGGGCGCAGCAGGGGATGGGCGGTGCGGACCTCGGTGATGATCACCATGAACACGCCGATGACAGCGCAGCCGGTGACATTGACCCAAAGGACCGTCCAGGGGAACCCGTGCGCCGGGGTCGGCCACCACAGGGACGCCGCGTACCGGGCCGCCGCCCCCGCTCCCCCGCCGAGCGCGACCACGGCGACGACGGGGACCTGGGCGCGGAAGGCGTGGCGGGCTCGGAGGCCCTCGGTTTCCGGGACTGTCACCGTCGTACGTCTCCCACTCGCTCCGGCTCAGCGTAACGTCCCGGGACGCGGCGGGGCACGTCGCGGCCGTGGGCGCTACCAGCCCTTCTCGAACAGCCGCGTCACCTCGGCGATCCGCGCCTCGTCGCGCCGGTAGCGCACGCGCCCGGCAGAGCGGCCGGTGCGCAGCAGGCCGAGGGCCGTGAGCAGCCGCAGGTGGGTGAGGGCGGCCGGGCGGGGCAGGCCGAGCCGTGCGGCGACGGCCTCCGCGGTCAGGCCGTCGGCCGCCGCGTCCTGTTCCCGCAGCAGCGTCAGGATGCGCAGTCGCGTCCCGTCGACGGGGGTCCTCAGCATCTCGTACACCTCCGCGCCGGGCCTCGCGCTCCGGAGCCCTTCCACTCTGCCGCGCGCGAGGGCTCCGTGTCCCGGGCCGGAGGCACCTTGTCCGGGACTCAACGGGCCCGGTGGGAAACGCCGTTCGGCCCCGCCGCCGGCGGGCGGGGCCGGCGGGCTCACCGGTGGCGGAACCAGGCCATCGCGGGCAGCGCGCGGTCGTCGTAGCCGAACAGCGCCTGGTTCTCCCAGCCGTTGCCGGAGGACGGGTCGGCGGGGTCCCAGCCGTTGCCGGCGCGGGCGGTCCAGGTGGCCTCCCAGTAGAAGACGCCGAGGCCGCGGCCGTTCGGGACGGCCTCCACGATGCTCGCCACGTCGTTCATCCAGCGGGTCTGGCCGGTGGTGGACGCCGGGTAGCCGGGGACGAGTTCGGCGTCGAGGTCGATGATGTTCTCGAGGCCGTCCTCGGTGTCCAGGCGGAACGGGTAGGCCGTCTCGGCGACGAAGACGGGCTTGCCGTAGCGGCCGGCCGCGTCGTCCAGGGTCGTCTGGAAGTCGTGCAGCGTGCCGTGCCAGTAGCCGTAGTACGACAGGCCGATGGCGTCGAACTTCACGCCGTGGGAGACCGCGTTGTCGAACCACCAGCGGGTGCCGTCGAGGTCACCGCCCTCGGCGAGGTGCAGCGCGGCGACCGTGGACGGGCTGACCGCCTTGACCGCGTCGTAGCCGGAGTTGAGCAGTCCGGCGAGCTGGGTCCAGTTGTCGGTGGAGCCCTCGTTCCACAGCATGCCGCCGTTGATCTCGTTGCCCACCTGCACCATGTCGGCGGTGGTGCCCTGCTTCTTGAGGGCGCTGAGGACGTCGTGGGTGTGGTCGTAGACGTCCTTCTTCAGCCGCCCGTAGTCGTGTCCGGCCCAGGCGGCGGGCTTGTACTGCTTGCCCGGGTCGGCCCAGGCGTCCGAGTAGTGGAAGTCGACCAGCAGCTTCATGCCCTGCGCCTTGATCCGCTTGGCCATGGCCAGGACGTGCGCCTTGTCGTTGTAGCCGTCGGCCGGGTCCACCCAGACCTTCAGGCGGGCGTAGTTCATGCCGGCGGACCTCAGGATGGCGACCGGGTCTCCGGCGGTGCCGGACGCGGTCCGGTAGACCCCGCCCTTGGCCTCGCTCTTGGGCAGGGAGGAGATGTCGGCGCCCTTGACCGGCAGGCCCGAGGTGCCCCGGGTGAAGGTCAGGTCGTCGACGTTGATCCAGTCGCCGGCGCCTGCGTCGCTGTGAACGCTGATCGTGCACTGGTTGTTCGTCACCCGGACCGGCACGACGATCCGTATCCAGCCGGAGTCGGAGACCGGCAGGTCGGTGCGCTGTTCGGCGCCGCCGCAGTTCTTCAGGGCGAGGTACGCGGCGTTCTGGCCGCCGCCGGAGCGGACCCAGGCGGTGAGCTTGTAGTCGCCGTTGGCCAGGCCCGACAGGTACTGGTACGTCTCCGCCCGGTAGGCCGAGGACGACCAGTGGGACAGGCGGTGGCCGCCGCCGCGGCCGCCGGGCTCCGTGTACGAGGCGGCCGTGTCGCCGTACTCGGACCAGCCGGCCGGGGTGGCGGTGCCCGAACCGTCGCTCTCGAAGCCGCCGTTGGTGAGGGTGCTCGCGGCCGTCGCGGTCTGGGCGGGCAGGGCGGTGAGGGCGAGCCCGGCCACGAGCGGCGGCAGCAGGGCGCGGAGTGTGCGTCTGGGATGGAACATGGTCGTTCGTCGTCCCTTCGACGTGGGGAGGGGGGACGCCCGGCGCCCGGGGGCGGGGGCGGGTGGCCCCCTCCGCCCGCGGCCGGTGTGCTCACGCGGGCGGAGGGGAGTCGTGGTTCAGCCGTCGAGTCGGACGACCCGGACGGCTCCGGCCGGGACCGCGAGGCGGCCCGCGGCCCGTTCACCGGTCAGCAGCTCGGTGCCGGGGGCGCCCAGCGGCACCTTGGCGTCGGTGGCGGTGTGGTTGATCGCGAACAGGAAGGTGCCCGACTCACCGGCGCGGCGCACCACTTCGACGTCGCGGGGCAGGTCGGCGCGCGGGGTGATCGAGGTGTCCTCGACGGCCCGGCCGAGCAGGGCGGCGAGGCCCTCGGCGCCGAGCCGGGTGGAGACGTACCAGGCGGTGCCCTCGCCGAGGCGGTGCCGGGTGACGGCCGGGCGCCCCCCGGTCAGGCCGTCGGCGTACGTCCACACCGTCTCGGCGCCCCGCGGCACCACGAACTCCGTCCACACGTCGGCGCCGAGCTCGGAGCCGTCGGGGCCGGTCAGGCGTACCCGCTCGCCCTGGAGCAGGGGGGAGAACTCCTCGACGGTCAGGCCGAGGACGTCGCGCAGTGCACCCGGGTAGGGGCCCTCGTGCACGGCGTCGTGTTCGTCGACGATGCCGGAGAAGTACGACACCACGAGGGTGCCGCCGTTCTCGACGTACTCCTTGAGGTTGTTCCCCGCCGCCTCCGTCATCAGGTACAGGGCCGGTACGACGACGAGGGGATACCTCGACAAGTCGGCCTCGGGGTGGGCGAAGTCGACGGTGAGGTGGTGGTCGTAGAGGGCCTCGTACCAGGCGTCGGCGCGTTCGCGGGCGTCGTGGTCCTCGCTGGGGTGCCAGTCGAGGTTCTGCGCCCACCAGGACTGCCAGTCCCAGAGCACGGCGACGTCGGCCTCGGTGCGGGTGCCCCGGATCGGCGCCAGCGAGTCGATGGCCGCGCCGAGTTCGGTCACCTCGCGGAAGACGCGGGTCCCGGTGCCGCCGTGCGGCAGCATCGCGGAGTGGAACTTCTCGGCGCCGCGCCGGGACTGGCGCCACTGGAAGAACATCGCGCCCTCGGAGCCGCGGGCCACGTGGGCGAGGGAGTTGCGGGCCATCTGGCCGGGGGCCTTGGCGGGGTTGCGGGGCTGCCAGTTGACGCCCGAGGTGGAGTGTTCGAGCAGCAGCCAGGGGGCGCCGCCGGCGACGGAGCGGGTGAGGTCGGCGGCCATGGCGAGGTTGACGTGGGTGCGGCGGCCGTCGGTGATCAGGTAGTGGTCGTTGGTGACGAGGTCCACCTCGCGGCCCCAGGCCCAGTAGTCGACGGAGTCGCACTGGCTGAGGGCGGTCATGAAGTTGGTGGTGACCGGGACGCCGGGTGAGAGGCGGTGCAGGATGTCCCGCTCGGCGGTGAAGTTCTCGCGCATGGTGGCGTCGGCGAACCGCCGGTAGTCCAGCGCCTGGGCCGGGTTGCCGACCGTCGGGGTCCGGCGCGGCGGGTTGATCTCGTCGAAGGCGGCGTAGCGCTGGCCCCAGAAGGCGGTCCCCCAGGCCTCGTTGACGGCGTCGACGGTGCCGTACTCCCGCTCCAGCCAGCGGCGGAAGTGGGCGGCGCAGGAGTCGCAGTAGCAGGCGGAGACGGGGACGCCGTACTCGTTGTGGACGTGCCACATCGCGAGTGCGGGGTGGTCGCCGTAGCGCTCGGCGAGCCTGGTGGTGATGTTCGCGGCGGCGGCCCGGTAGTCGGCGTTGCTGTGGCAGATGGCGCCGCGGGAGCCGAACTCCAGGCGCACGCCGTCCTCGGTGACGGGCAGCGCGTCGGGGTGGGCGCGGTAGAACCAGGCGGGCGGCGCCACGGTGGGTGTGCCGAGGTCGACGCGGACACCGGCTCCGTGCAGCAGGTCCAGGTTGCGGTCGAGCCAGCCGAAGTCGTACGTGCCGGGCGAGGGTTCCAGCAGGGCCCAGGAGAAGATCCCGGCGCTCACCATGGTGACGCCGGCCTCCCGCATCAGCCGGACGTCCTCGTCCCAGACGCTTTCCGGCCACTGCTCGGGGTTGTAGTCCCCACCGAAGGCGAGCCCGGTGAGGCCCCTGGGGGTGGTCTCCGGCATGGATTCTCTCCCGATGTGTCGATCTTTTGGGAACGTGCACACACATTTTCGGCGGTGCGGAGCCAACATAACCGCACAGCAACAACCATTGACAAGTGTCCGGGATGTTTCTCTACTGTGAACGCTCACAGAAGCATGGCTGGTCTTCGCATCAGGCGAAGGCCCCAGGTCAGGGGAGAGTTCCATGCCGTACACGAAGCGCCGTCGCCTCGTGAGTTCCGCCGTCGCCGTCGCGCTCGGCGCCACCGCACTCGCCGCCTGCGGCTCGTCGTCCGACGACGGCGGGGCGCAGTCGGGCCCGGTCTCACTGACGTACTGGACCTGGACCCCCGGCATGGACAAGGTCGTCGACCTGTGGAACAAGGGGCCGGGCAAGAAGGAGCAGATCACCGTCACGGTGAAGAAGCAGGCGTCCGGCGACACGCTGGTCACCAAGATCCTCACCGCGCACAAGGCCGGCAAGGCGCCCGACCTGGTGCAGGCGGAGTACCAGGCGCTGCCCACGCTGGTCAGCAATGACGCGCTCGCCGACATAGCGGACACCGTGGGCGACGCGAAGAGCAAGTTCGCCGAGGGCGTCTGGCAGCAGACCACCCTCGGCACGGACGCCGTCTACGCGGTCCCGCAGGACATCGGGCCGATGATGTTCTACTACCGCGAGGACCTGTTCAAGGAGTACGGCCTCTCCGTCCCGGCCACCTGGGAGGAGTTCGCCGAGACCGCGCGCGAGCTGAGGAAGAAGGCCCCCGACAAGGACCTGACCACCTTCTCCGCCAACGACTCCGGCCTGTTCGCGGGCCTCGCCCAGCAGGCCGGCGCCCGGTGGTGGACCACCTCCGGCGACAAGTGGAAGGTCGGCATCAACGACGCGGCGACGAAGAAGGTCGCCGAGTTCTGGGGCGGCCTGGTGAAGGAGGGCGCCGTCGACAACCAGCCGATGTACACCCCGGCCTGGAACAAGGCGCTCAACACCGGCAAGCAGATCGCGTGGGTGAGCGCGGTGTGGGCGCCGGGCACGCTGACCACGGCCGCGCCCGACACCGAGGGCAAGTGGGCGATGGCCCCGCTCCCCCAGTGGAACGAGGGCGAGAGCAGCACCGGCAGCTGGGGCGGTTCCTCCACCGGTGTCACCACCGACTCGAAGAACAAGGAGGCCGCAGCGAAGTTCGCCACCTGGCTGAACACCGACGGCGACGCGCTGAACGCGCTGGCGAAGGAGGGCGGTATCTACCCGGCCTCCACCTCGGCCCAGCTCAGCGGCGCCTTCGCCGGCCCGCCGGAGTACTTCGCCAACCAGCCCGACTTCTACGAGAAGGCCGCCGCGATCGCGAAGACCACCGCGCCGTCCGCCTGGGGCCCGAACGTCAACGTCGCCTACACGACGTTCAAGGACGCCTTCGGCGCCGCCGCGAAGGACAAGTCGGACTTCGCCGCCGCCCTGGACACCATGCAGCAGGACACGGTCGCCGACCTGAAGAAGCAGGGCTTCGGGGTCGCGGAGTGAAGTCCCCCGCCCGCCGGACGCCGTACGGGGTCAAGGGGGCCCCGTACGCGTTCCTCGTCCCCGCGACCCTCTTGTTCCTCCTGTTCTTCGCGCTGCCCATCGGATACGCCGTCTGGCTCAGCTTCCGCAAGGTGCAGGTGTCCGGCCTCGGCCTCGGGGCCGGCGCCCGTGACGAGGTCTGGGCCGGTCTGGAGAACTACACCGGCGCCCTGTCCGACAGCGAGCTGCTGAACGGCGCGCTGCGCGTGCTCGGTTACGGCTGCATCGTGGTGCCGGTCATGCTGGGCCTCGCGCTGCTGTTCGCGCTGATGCTCGACTCCGAGAAGGTGCGGCTCGCCCCCTTCACCCGGCTCGCGATCTTCCTGCCGTACGCGATCCCCGGCGTGGTGGCGGCCCTGCTGTGGGGCTTCCTCTACCTGCCGGACGTGAGCCCGTTCTACTTCGTGCTCGACGAGTTCGGCCTGCCGCAGCCGGATCTGCTGGACGGCGGGCCGCTGTACCTGGCGCTGTCGAACATCGCGGTCTGGGGCGGCACCGGCTTCAACATGATCGTCATCTACACCGCGCTGCGGGCCATCCCGGCCGAGGTGTACGAGGCGGCCAAGCTGGACGGCGCCACACCGCTGCAGATCGCGTTGCGGATCAAGATCCCGATGGTGGCGCCCTCGCTGGTGCTGACCTTCTTCTTCTCGATCATCGCGACGCTCCAGGTGTTCAGCGAACCGACCGTCCTCAAGCCGCTCACCAACTCCGTCTCCACCACCTGGAGTCCGCTGATGAAGGTGTACCAGGACGCCTTCGGCAACGGCGACATCCACGCGGCCGCCGCCCAGGCGACCCTCATCGCGCTCGCCACCCTGGTGCTGTCCTTCGGCTTCCTGCGGGCGACGAACCGACGCGACAAGCAGGAGGCCGCACGATGAGCTCCCTCGCCCTGCCCGAGGCCGAGCCCGCGGCCGGCACCGCCCGCGGTCCGGCGCGCCCCCGCCGGACCGCGCTGGTCCCGACCGTGGCGCTGCTGCTCGGCGCGCTGTACTGCCTGCTGCCGGTCGCCTGGGTGGTCATCGCGTCCACCAAGTCCGGCTCGGAGCTGTTCTCCACCTTCACGTTCTGGCCGGGCACCGGTTTCGCCGACAACCTCGCCGACCTGAGCGCCTACCGCGACGGCGTCTACTGGCAGTGGATGGGCAACTCCGCCCTGTACGCCGGACTGGGCGCGCTGCTGTCGACGTGCGTGTCTGCGGTCAGCGGCTACGCGCTGGCGGTCTACCGCTTCCGGGGCCGCGAGACGCTGTTCAACGTGCTGCTCGCGGGCGTGCTGATGCCGCCGGTGATCCTCGCCGTCCCCCAGTACCTGCTGCTGGCGAAGGTGGACCTCACGGACTCCTACCTGTCGGTGCTGCTGCCGCAGATCCTCTCCCCGTACGGCGTCTACCTCGCGCGGATCTACGCCGCGGCCGCGGTGCCGGCCGATGTGGTGGAGGCCGGGCGGATGGACGGCGCGGGCGAGTGGCGGATCTTCTCCCGGGTCGCGCTGCCGATGATGGTGCCCGGCCTGGTGACGGTCTTCCTGTTCCAGTTCGTGGCGGTCTGGAACAACTTCCTGCTGCCGTACATCATGCTCAGCGACGACGAGAAGTTCCCGATCACCCTCGGTCTGCACACCCTGCTCGAACAGGGCGCCAACACCCCGGCGCTGTACACCCTGGTGATCACGGGCGCGTTCCTCGCCGTGTTCCCGCTGGTCGCGCTGTTCCTGGTCGTCCAGCGGTTCTGGAGCCTGGATCTGCTCTCCGGGGCCGTAAAGTCATGACCATGGGCAATACGGGGGGCAGGCGCAAGCCGCCGACGATCCACGACGTGGCGCGCGAGGCCGGCGTCTCGCGCGGCACCGTCTCACGGGTGCTCAACGGCGGCCACTACGTCAGCCCCGCCGCCGCGGACGCGGTCAACGCCGCGATCCGCAAGACGGGCTACGTCGTCAACCGGCACGCCCGCTCGCTGATCACCGGCCGGTCCGACTCGGTGGGCTTCCTGCTCACCGAGCCCCAGGAGCGGTTCTTCGAGGACCCCAACTTCAACGTCCTGCTGCGCGGTTGCACGCAGGCGCTGGCCGCGCACGACGTGCCGCTGCTGCTGATGCTGGCCGGCACGGACGACGAACGGCGGCGCATCACCCGGTACATCACCGCCGGGCACGTCGACGGGGTGCTGCTGGTGTCCAGCCACTCCGGTGACCCGGTGGCGGAGGAGCTGCGGGCGGCGGGGGTGCCGCTGGTCGCGTGCGGCAAGCCGATCGGGCTGGGCTCGAAGGTGAGTTACGTGGCCGCCGACGACCGGGACGGCGCCCGGGACATGGTGCGGCACCTGCTGGCGCTGGGCCGGCGCCGGATCGGCGTGGTGACCGGTCCGCTCGACACGCCCGGTGGTGTGGAGCGTCTCGCCGGCTACCGGGAGGTGCTCGCCGAGGCGGGCGTCGAGGCCGACGAGCGGCTCGTCGTCTCCGGCGACTACAGCCGGGCCAGCGGTGAGGCGGGCGCCGAGCGACTGCTGGCGCAGGCGCCGGACGTGGACGCCGTGTTCGTCGCCTCCGACCTGATGGCCCAGGGCGTGCTGACGGCGCTGCACCGCGCCGGGCGCCGGGTGCCGGAGGACGTCGCGGTCGGCGGTTTCGACGACTCCCCCGCGGCCGTCGCCGCGAGCCCCGGGCTCACCACGATCCGCCAGCCGTGGGACCGCATCAGCACCGAGATGGTGCGGGTGCTGCTGGCGCAGATCGGCGGCGAGGACCCGGCGGCGGTGATCCTGCCGACGGAGCTGGTGAAGCGGGACTCGACGTAGGCCCCCGTCCGGCGCGGGAGGGCCGTCGCGGCGCGTTCGTTGCACATTCATTGAATGTCGGACAAGTGTTACGGTTCGAGTATGGCAGCGGAGACGGCCGGCACGAGGCTCGAGGAACGGTGGCGCGACATCCTCGCGGTGCACGCGCGCACCCTGGGCGAGATCGACCGCGCACTGCATCCGTACGGTCTGGGCGCCTCCGACTTCGAGGTGCTCGATCTGCTCGCGACCGCCACGCCCCCCGGCGGCGAGCAGTGCCGGGTGCAGAACCTGGTGGGCCGGGTCCACCTCAGCCAGAGCGCGCTGTCCCGCCTCATCGCCCGCCTGGAGAAGGACGGCCTGGTGGAGCGCAGCATGTGCCTGGAGGACCGGCGGGGCGTGTACGTGCAGCTCACGCCGAAGGGCCGGGAGCTGCACGCCGAGGCGCTGCCGGTGCAGCGCGCCGCCCTGGCCCGCACGCTGGGCGAGTAGCGCGCGGGCCCGGCCGGCTCACGGGCGGGCCAGCAGCGTGCGCACGCCCTCCGAGGTGAGCGTCAGACGGTGCTCGGAGCTGCCGTCGATGGTGAGTGACAGTTCCTCGGCCGGCCACTGGGCGGCGAGCGCGCCGAGCGGGACGAGCCGGTAGCGGGAGACGAACGGCAGCAGTCCGGCCATCTCCAGTTCGGACGTGAACACGGGCACCACCTGGGTGCCGCCCGGCTGCTCCAGCACCGGAAGGGCGACCGCGCCGGGGTCGGCGGCCTCCTCGTCGCCCGCGTCGTCCGGCACCGGGATCAGTACGTCGCTGTTCGCGAGGGCGTCCAGCGCCCTCGCGTCCTCGGTGTTCTCCGACAGTGCGTCCAGGGCCCGCTGCGCGGGCGTGGGGGCGTTGTTCTCGTGCGCGGGTGTCTCCATGGCAGATTCCCTGGTAGCGGCGGTCGTACGGCCCGCCCGGGACAGGATCCGGCCCGGGCACAGTGCTGCACGCGTACCCGTTCGCATGTCGCGCAACCCTGCGCGTCCCGGCGCCTCCTCCCGCCTTCCGGCACCCCCTCCGGACGCGACAACCCGCATGGCTATCATATGAGCACCCTCTAGCTCGAAAGATGGACCTGTGACTGTCAACGAAGACTCGTTCACGCATTGGAAGCACCGCGAGGAGATCGCGGAGTCGATGATCCCGATCATCGGGAAGCTGCACCGGGAGCGGGACGTGACCGTCCTGCTGCACAGCCGCTCCTTGGTGAACAAGTCGGTGGTCAGCATCCTCAAGACCCACCGCTTCGCCCGGCAGATCGCCGGTGAGGAGCTCTCGGTCACCGAGACGCTGCCCTTCCTGCAGGCGCTCACCACGCTCGACCTCGGCCCGTCCCAGATCGACATCGGCCTGCTCGCCGAGGCCTACCGCGCCGACGACCGGGGCCGGTCGGTGGCCGAGTTCACCGCCGAGGCCGTCGCCGGCGCGACCGGCGCCGACAAGATCCACCGCCGCGAGCCGCGCGACGTCGTCCTCTACGGCTTCGGCCGCATCGGCCGCCTCCTGGCCCGGCTGCTGATCGAGAAGTCGGGCTCCGGCAACGGGCTGCGCCTGCGCGCGATCGTGGTCCGCCGGGGCGGTGAGCAGGACATCGTCAAGCGGGCCTCGCTGCTGCGCCGCGACTCCGTGCACGGCCAGTTCCAGGGCACCATCACCGTCGACGAGGCGAACAGCACGATCACCGCCAACGGCAACACCGTCAAGGTGATCTACGCGGGCGATCCGACGGAGATCGACTACACGGCGTACGGCATCAAGGACGCCATCCTCATCGACAACACCGGCAAGTGGCGCGACCGCGAGGGGCTCTCGCTGCACCTGCGTCCCGGCATCGACAAGGTGGTGCTGACCGCGCCCGGCAAGGGCGACGTGCCCAACATCGTGCACGGGGTCAACCACGACACCCTCAAGCCGGACGAGCGGATCCTGTCCTGCGCGTCCTGCACCACCAACGCGATCGTCCCGCCGCTGAAGGCGATGGCGGACGAGTACGGTGTGCTGCGCGGGCACGTGGAGACCGTGCACTCGTTCACCAACGACCAGAACCTGCTGGACAATTACCACAAGTCGGAGCGCCGCGGCCGTTCGGCGCCGCTGAACATGGTGATCACCGAGACGGGTGCCGCCTCGGCCGTCGCCAAGGCGCTGCCGGACCTCGACGCGACCATCACCGGCAGCTCGATCCGGGTCCCCGTGCCGGACGTCTCGATCGCGATCCTCAACCTCCAGCTGGGCCGCGCGACCGACCGTCAGGAGGTCCTGGAGCACCTGCGCAACGTGTCGCTGACCTCGCCGCTCAAGCGCCAGATCGACTTCACCAACGCGCCCGACGCGGTCTCCAGCGACTTCATCGGCTCGCGCCACGCCTCGATCGTCGACGCCGGCGCACTGAAGGTCGAGGGCGACAACGCGATCCTCTACCTCTGGTACGACAACGAGTTCGGCTACTCCTGCCAGGTCGTCCGGGTCGTCCAGTACGTTTCCGGGGTGGAGTACCCGACGTACCCGGCCCCGGCGGTCTGACCCGGGAAGCCGGCAAGCGGAACGGACGCGGCGACGGTGCGGGGCGGGTGGGATGCCCGGCCCTGCTCCGGTCTGCCCGCGGTACCGGCGGTAAGGGGCAGATCGGTAACGATCATCCCGTCCGGGTTGCCGGGGCCCGTGAAGTTCCTAGTCTTCCGGCATGGCCCTCTTCAGCAGTCGCACCAGCAGACGCCCCCGTATCGTGCCCGCCCTCGACGACGCCGAGCTGGCGCGCGTGCTGGGGCGGTTGAGCAAGCGGAACGGGGCCAGGGCCGCGGACGTGACCCTCGTGTCCTCCTTGCTGAAGGAGACGGGGGACGACTGGGACCGCCGCGGTCACCGGGTGTCCGTACTGGCCGAGGCGACGGCCGACGCGGGGATCGCGGCGGCGTGGCTGGGCAGGGAGCCGCAGAGCGCGGACGCCCTGCTGTTCCACTCCTGGACCGAGTTGGCGCGCGGTCTGCGGGACGGGCGTCTGGAGGACGCCGGGCAGCTGGTCTCCCGGTGCCACCAGGCCTCCGAGCGAAGACCGGAGGACCCGCTGCCGTGGGTGGTCCTGCTCGGTGTGTCGCGGATCGAGCGCTACGGCCAGAACGACGTCAACGCCATCTGGCGGGAGGCCACCGGGCGCGACCGCTGGCACCGTGAGGCGTATCTGCAGATGCTCGCCTACCTGTCGCCGGAGGAAGGGGGGTCCAGCGCGGCCGTCCTCGACTTCGTCGACGTGGTGCGCACCCGCATCCCGGCCAACGCACCCTGTGCGGCGGTCGAGCTGACCGCGGCCGTGCGGCAGTACCAGGGGCTGCTGGCACAGGGTGGAGTGCGGGCCATGACGGCCGGCCAGCTGTGGGAGGGCGGGCAGATCGCGGCCGCGCTGGACCAGGCGGCCGCACTGTGGGCAAAGCCGGGCTTCTTCCAGCACGCGGCGGCACAGGCCGATCTGAACATGCTGGCCTACGCGTTGTGCGCGGCCGGACGCGCCGTCGACGCCCATCACGTGTTCGAGACACTGCAGGGCATGGTCACACCCTGGCCGTGGAACACCGACGGGCCCGCGATCCAGCGGTTCGAGCAGCACCAGTCCAAGGCGGAACGGGGACGGCAGGGCGGCGTCGGCGGAGCGTGACGCCCGCCGACCGCCGCTCCCCCGTCAGCTCCGCGCCAGGACGGTGGTGACGGCCTCCCGCAGCGCCGCCGCCGGGTCCGGTACGGGCCCTTCGGAGCGCCAGGCGACGAAGCCGTCGGGGCGGACCAGTACCGCGCCGTCCGCGGTGATCCCGTGCGCCCGGGCCCAGTCGGCGCCGTCCTCGGGCGTCAGTTCCGCGCCGGGGCCGTCGCCCACCCGGTACGCGTCGAGCGGTACGGACAGGTCCTTCGCGACCTTCGCCGCCGCGGTGTGCCAGTCGCAGGCGGTGTTCGCGGAACTCAGCAGCACGCACGACCGCTCGTACAGGTCGAGCGTGGAGATCCGGGTGCCGGAGCGGTCCAGCCACAGGTGCGGGGCGCGGCTGCCGGGCTCGCCGGTCAGCATCACGCCGTCGGGGATGACCGGCGTCGCCGGGTCGGCGCCCAGGACCGCGCCACGCGGATAGCGGTAGCAGAGCGCCACGTTGAGGATGCCGCCCGGCTTCATCCCGGGGCCACCGGGACCGCCGGCTCCGGGACCACCAGGACCACCGGGACCGCCGGCTCCGGGACCACCGGGGCCGCCAGGTCCACCGGGACCGCCGGGAGCACCGAATCCGGCGCCACCGGGAGCACCGGGAGCACCGGGACCGCCGGCTCCGGGACCACCGGGGGCGGGAGCGCCGAGGGCGGGAGCACCGGGGGCCGGCGTGTACCCGGGGTGGCTGTGCTCGCTCGAGCGGGAGGAGGCACGGGCGCTGGTCGCCTCCGCGACGGGCCGGCGTTCGGCGTCGTAGGACTCCAGCAGGCCGGGCGCGGCCCAGCCGCCGAGCACGGCGGCCAGCTTCCAGGCGAGGTTGTGGGCGTCCTGGATGCCGGTGTTGGAGCCGAACGCCCCGGTGGGCGACATCTCGTGGGCCGAATCGCCGGCCAGGAACACCCGGCCGTCGGCGTACCGTTCGGCGACCCGCTCGGCGGCGTGCCAGGCGGCCCGGCCGGTGATCTCCACGTCGAGGTCCGGCACGCCGACGGCCTTGCGGATGTGGGCGACGCACCGCTCGTCGGTGAACTCCTCGAGGGTTTCGCCGTGCTCGGGGTGCCAGGGGGCGTGGAACACCCAGTGCTCCCGGTTGTCGACCGGCAGCAGGGCCCCGTCGGCTTCCGGGTTGGTCAGGTAGCAGACGATGAACCGCCGGTCCCCGACGACGCCGGCGAGGCCGCGGGAGGTGAACGTGAGGCTCACGTTGTGGAACAGGTCGCCCGGGCCGTTCTGCCCGATGCCCAGCGACTCGCGGACGGGACTGCGCGGGCCGTCGGCGGCGACGAGGTAGTCCGCCCGGATCCTGGTGTGCTCGCCGGTCTCCCGACTCTTGACCAGCACCGTCACCCCCTCGGCGTCCTGGTCGAAGGACATCATCTCCGTCCCGAAGCGCAGGTCCCCGCCGAGTTCGCGGGCTCCCTCGAGGAGCACCGGTTCCAGGTCGTTCTGGCTGCACAGGCACCATCCGCTGGGGCTGAAGCGGGCGAGCCCGCCGCCGGGGTCGATCTCCTGGAGCAGCCACTCGCCCTCGTCGCCCGCCAGGCTCGGGGTCTGCCAGATGCCGTGGTTGTCCGCCAGGACCGACGCGGCCCGGCCGATGCGCTGCTCGAGCCCGGCCGTCCGGAACAGCTCCATGGTGCGTACGTTGTTCCCCCGCCCGCGCGGGTGGATCGACGTGCCCGCGTGGCGTTCGACGAGCGTGTGCGGCACGCCGAGGCGCCCCAGGAACAGGGACATGGACAGACCCACCAGGGAGCCGCCGACGATGAGGACCGGCGTGCGGTGATCCGCCCGGCCGGCCGTATCCGATCGATGCATTGAAACGCCTCCAGCGTCGCCCTCGACGGGCTGTGGAACAGGACGCACCTTTCATGCCCGGTGCGGGCCGGTCCGCGTCCCGGCGGCACCCGGATGGCACGCGGTTCACCCACCTGCCCCGTGTCGCTCGCGCACATCGGAAAGTCGCGTCAACGATCGACTCATGGCGACCCCGGACCTTCGGACACGGCGGTCGTTGCCTGACCTTCCGAAGAAGAGGAGAGGTGCGCCGGATGACCATGTCGGCACGCATTTCGCAGTCGGCGTTCGACGGCTCGAGGCTGCGGGTGATCCTGCTCCTCGACCTGTACGAAGGGGCCCAGGAACAGTTCCTCGCCGCGTACGAGCACATGCGCAACAAGGTCGCGTCCGTTCCCGGTCACATCAGTGACCAACTGTGCCAGTCGATCGAGAACCCCTCGCAGTGGCTCATCACCAGCGAGTGGGAGAGCGCCCTGCCGTTCCTCGCGTGGGTGAACAGCGAGGAGCACATCCAGATCGTCCGGCCGATGCACAGCTGCGTCCGGGACACCCGGTCGATGCGCTACAGCGTCCTGCGCGAGACCCACCCGGACCAGCCGCTCACTCCCGAGGCCGCGAAGGCGGGCCTCCAGAAGGCGGCCCGCGTGGGCGCCGGGGTCACCCGCCACGCCCTCACCTTCACCGTGAAGCCGGGCTCCGAGTCCAAGGTCGTGGACATCCTGGCCAATTACGACGCGCCCGAGACGCGTATCAACGGCACCACACGACTGCACCGCACCTCCCTCTTCATGTACGGCAACCGCGTCGTGCGGGCCGTGGAGGTGGAGGGCGACCTGCTGGCCACCCTGTGCCACGTGGCCAGCCAGCCCGAGGTCCAGGCGGTGGAGGAGGCCATCAACCCCTATCTGGAGCAGGACCGGGATCTGTCCGACTCCGACTCCGCGCGGGTGTTCTTCACCCGGGCGGCGCTCCCGGCCATGCAGCACGTGGTGACCGACCGCCCGGAACCCGCCGGCCTGCGGCGGCACATGCTGTACTACCCGGCCGTGGCGGACCACGGCCTGGAGCTGGCCCGGTTCCTCGCCCACCAGGACGAGGCCGCGGCGAACGACCCGGACAGCCCGGTGTACGCGAGCACCGTCTTCCAGCGCGACGACGTCGTGGTCCGCATGATCGACGTCACCGGCGAGCTGGATCTCGACCCCGCCGCCGCCCTCGGCGTCAAGGCCCCGGGCAAGGCGGCCGAGCTGGGGCGTCTCCTGGACGGCGCCGCGATCGGCGTCGAGGGCTCCCTGGACTCGGAGCGCAACCTCAACCGGCTCCTGGCGCACGCCGACATGATGCCCGTCACCGACCGCAGCTCCGCGGATTCCTGACGGCCGACCGCGGTGACGTCCGCGGCCGTGCCCGCCCGGACGTCACCGGCACACCCGGAGGTAACAACCATGTCCCAACAGCATCCACGCATCGTGGACCTGAGCGAGACGGAACCCAACCGACGGCGCGGAGGTGACCTCAGGACCCTGCTCACCCCGGCCACCGTGGGCTCCACCAGCGGCTTCATGGGCCTGGCGATCATCAAGCCCGGCGAGCGCATCGGCGAGCACTACCACCCGTACTCCGAGGAGTTCGTGTACGTGGTCAGCGGCGCGCTCGAAGTGGACCTGGACGGCGAGCCGTTCGCGCTCCGCGCCGAGCAGGGACTGATGATCCCGATCGACATGCGGCACCGCTTCCGCAACGTCGGCGACCAGGAGGCCCGCATGGTGTTCCACCTGGGCCCGCTCGCCCCGCATCCGAGCCTCGGCCACGTCGACACCGAGGAGACCGAAGGCGCCGTCGCGGGACCGCAGTTGAAGGTCGGCGGTCCCGAGCACGGCCGGTCGGCCGAGCCGAGCGAGGCCATAAAATGACCCGCCGGGTGGCCGTCACCGGTATAGGTGTGGTCGCTCCCGGCGGCATCGGAGCGACGGCGTTCTGGGATCTTCTGGCAGCCGGCCGCACCGCGACCCGCGGCATCTCCCTGTTCGACCCGGCGGGCCTGCGCTCGCGCATAGCAGCCGAGTGCGACTTCGACCCGTACGAGCACGGCCTGGACGCGGAGCTGTGCCAGCACGCGGACCGGTACATCCAGTTCGCCGTGGTCGCCGCCGCCGAGGCCGTGCGCGACTCCGGCCTCGACACCGGGGCCACGGACCCCTGGCGCACCGCGGTCTCGCTGGGCAGCGCGGTCGGCGGCACCACCCGGCTGGAACACGACTACGTGCTGGTCAGTGAGCGGGGCCGGCGCTGGGACGTGGACCACGGGCAGGCGGAGCCGAAGCTGCACCTGGCCTTCTCGCCGAGCACGCTCGCCTCGGTCGTCGCCGAACGGTTCGGCGCCCGGGGCCCGGTGCAGACCGTCTCCACCGGCTGCACCTCCGGGCTCGACGCGGTCGGCTACGCCTTCCACACCGTCGCCGAGGGCCGGGCCGACGTCTGCATCGCCGGGGCGTCGGACTCGCCGATCTCACCGATCACGATGGCCTGCTTCGACGCCATCAAGGCGACGTCGCCCAACAACGACGACCCCGAGCACGCCTCCCGGCCCTTCGACGCCCGCCGCGACGGCTTCGTGATGGGCGAGGGCGCGGCGGTGCTCGTCCTGGAGGAGTACGAGCACGCACGAGCCCGCGGCGCGGAGATCCTCTGCGAGATCAGCGGCTACGCCACCTACGGCAACGCCTACCACATGACCGGTCTGACCAGTGAGGGGCTGGAGATGGCCCGGGCGATCGACACCACGCTCGACCAGGCCCGCATCGACCCCACGCTGATCGACTACGTCAACGCGCACGGCTCCGGCACCCGGCAGAACGACCGGCACGAGACGGCCGCCGTGAAGCGGTCCCTGGGCGCGCACGCCCACGAGACGCCCATGAGCTCCATCAAGTCGATGGTGGGGCACTCGCTGGGCGCGATCGGCGCGATCGAGGTGGTCGCCTGCGTCCTGGCGCTGAAGCACCAGGTGGTGCCGCCCACGGCGAACTACGAGACCCCTGACCCCGAGTGCGACCTGGACTACGTGCCGCGCACCGCCCGCCCGCGGAAGCTGAACCATGTGCTCTCCGTCGGCAGCGGGTTCGGCGGCTTCCAGTCCGCGGTGCTGCTGTCCGGGCCGGGCGGGAGGACACGATGAGCAATCGGCGCCCCGGGCGTGCGGCCGTCACCGGCATCGGTGTGGTCGCGCCCAACGGACTGCGGACCGACGCCTACTGGAAGTCGGTCCGCGAAGGCCTCAGCGTGCTGGACCTGATCAGCCGCGAGGGCTGTGACCATCTGCCGCTGCGGGTGGCGGGCGAGGTCCGGGCCTTCGACCCGTCGGCCCTCATCGAGGACCGGTTCCTGGTGCAGACCGACCGGTTCAGCCACTTCGCGATGGCCGCCGCCGCCCTCGCCCTCGACGACGCCGGACTCGGCGGTGATCCCGCCGAGCCGTTCTCCGTCGGCGTGGTCACCGCCGCCGGATCGGGCGGCGGCGAGTTCGGCCAGCGCGAGCTGCAGAAACTGTGGGGGCAGGGCTCCAAGTTCGTCGGCCCCTACCAGTCCATCGCCTGGTTCTACGCCGCGAGCACCGGCCAGATCTCCATCCGCAGCGGCCTCAAGGGGCCGTGCGGGGTGGTGGCGAGCGACGAGGCGGGCGGTCTGGACTCCCTCGCGCACGCGGCCCGGGCCGTGCGGCGCGGCACCGACGTCATGGTCGTGGGGGCCGCGGAGGCGCCGCTGGCCCCCTACTCGATGGTGTGCCAGCTCGGCTACCCCGAGCTCAGCACCCTCGACGACCCCGGCCGTGCCTACCGCCCGTTCACCGAGAAGGCGTGCGGTTTCGTGCCCGCCGAGGGCGGCGCGCTGCTCGTCGTCGAGGACGAGTCCCGTGCCCGTGACCGCGGAGTGCCCGTACGGGCCGTGGTGGCCGGCCACGCCGCCACGTTCACCGGGACCTCCCGCTGGGCGGAGTCCCGGGAGGGCCTGGCCCGCGCGATCCGCGGCGCCCTCGACGAGGCGGGCTGCGCGCCGGAGGAGATCGACGTCGTCTTCGCCGACGCCCTGGGCGTCCCCGAGGCGGACCGCGCCGAGGCGCTGGCGATCGCCGACGCCCTGGGCGCGCACGGCACCCGCGTCCCGGTCACGGCGCCCAAGACGGGCATCGGGCGCGCCTACTGCGCGGCACCCGTGCTGGACACGGTGGCCGCGGTGCTCGCCATGGAGCACGGCTCGGTGCCCCCGACACCCAACGTGTTCGACATCTGCCACGACCTCGACCTGGTGATGTCGCGCGCTCGTCCCGCCGAGCTGCGCACCGCCCTGGTCCTCAGCAGGGGACTGATGGGCTCCAACGCGGCGCTGGTCGTGCGCCGCGGTGACGATTCCGCCCGGTAGGTCCGGGCGGGGAAGGAGAAGTCACCCGTGATCACCTCCGAAGTGACCTTCGACGAGCTGGCCGCGCTGATGAAGCAGGCGGCCGGCATCACCGTCGACCCCCAGGAACTGAAGCAGTCGGCGGAGTCCCCCTTCGACGTCTTCGGCCTCGACTCGCTCGGCCTGCTCGGCATCGTCGGCGAGCTGGAGAACCGGTACGGCGCGTCGCTTCCCCCCGACTCGGAGCGCTGCCGGACGCCCCGGGAGTTCCTGAACCTCGTCAACAGCACCCTCACGGCTGGAGCCTGAAAGTGGCCGGACACACCGAGAACAGCATCACCATCGACGCTCCCTTCGACCTCGTGTGGGAGATGACCAACGACCTGGAGAACTGGCCGCGGCTGTTCAGCGAGTACGCGTCCGTGGAGGTCCTCTCCCGTGAGGGCGCCACGACGAGGTTCCGGCTCACCATGCACCCGGACGAGAACGGCAAGGTGTGGAGCTGGGTGTCGGAGCGCACCCCGGACCGCGAGAAGCGCACGGTCCGCGCCCGCCGTGTCGAGACGGGCCCGTTCGCCCACATGGACATCGTGTGGGAGTACGCGGAGCTGCCGGGCGGTGTGCAGATGCGCTGGGTCCAGGACTTCGCGATGAAGCCCGACGCCCCGGTCGACGACGACTGGATGACGGACAACATCAACCGCAACTCCCGTACGCAGCTGGCCCTCATCCGGGACCGGATCGAGCAGGTCGCCCGCGACAGCGAGAGCGCGTCCGTCGCATCCTCGCGCTGAACACCGGTCCAGGGAAGGAAAACCGATGCACCACGCCCTCATCGTCGCCCGGATGAAGCCCGGTTCGGCGCCGGACATCGCCGACGTGTTCGCCGCCTCCGACCGGGGTGAGCTCCCCCATCTGATCGGGGTCAGCCGGCGCAGCCTCTTCCAGTTCGGGAGCGACCTGTACCTGCACCTCATCGAGGCCGAGCAGGACCCGGCGCCCGCGATCGCGAAGGTCGCCGGGCACCCCGAGTTCCGCGGCATCAGCGAACGGCTGGAGGCGTACGTCAGCCCGTACGACCCGGCCACGTGGCGCAGTCCCAAGGACGCCATGGCGCAGTGCTTCTACCGCTGGGAGCGGAGTGCCGGCTCCTGAGCGGGCGGCCGCCGACAACCCCGAGGCCGCCGGTCCCGCGTCAGTCGCGGAGCCGGCGGCCTCGGGGTTGTCGGTGCGTCCCGGCTCAGCCGGGGACGGTGCACTCGAAGGCGTGGAGATAGGCGTTGACCGGGCTGACGCCGCCGATGACGAGGCCCGCGCCGGTGAGCCGGTCGACCATGCTCTGCCGGGTGTGCTTGGCGCCGCCGACGTTGAGGAGCAGCAGCAGGTCCATGGCGGTGGTGAACCGCATCGACGGGGTGTCGTCGACGAGGTTCTCGATGACGACGACGCGGGCCCCGGGCCGTGCCGCCGCGCGGACGTTGGCGAGCACCCGGCGGGTGCTGTCGTCGTCCCACTCCAGGACGTTCTTGATGATGTACACGTCCGCCCGGACGGGGACGTCCTCGCGGCAGTCCCGGGCCACGACCTCGGCCCGGCCGGCGAGCGAGCCGCCCTCGCGCAGCCGCGGGTCGGCGTTCTCGACGACGCCCGGCAGGTCGAGCAGGGTGCCGTGGAGGTGGGGGTGCTTCTCCAGGAGGCCGGCCAGGACGTGCCCCTGGCCGCCCCCGATGTCCGCGACCGAGGAGGCGTCGTCCAGGTCGAGCAGCCGGGCCACGTCACGCGCGGACTGCTCGCTGGACGTCGTCATGGCCCGGTTGAACACGTGGGCGGACTCGGGGGCCGACTCGTTGAGGTGGGTGAAGAACTCCTGGCCGTACACGTCCTCGAAGACGTTGCCGCCCGAGCGGACCGCCTCGTCGAGCAGCGGCCAGACGTTCCAGGTCCACGGCTCGGTGCACCACAGGGCGATGTACCGCAGGCTGTGCGGGTCGTCCTCGCGCAGCAGCCGGGACATCTCGGTGTGCTCGAAGGTGCCGTCGGGGTTCTCGGTGAAGACGCCCTGGCAGGACAGGGCGCGCAGCAGCCGCCGCAGGGTGTGCGGCGGGGTCTTCACCGCCGTCGCCAGGTCGTCGACGGTCATGGGGGTGTCGTCCAGCGCGTCCGGCACGCCCAAGCGGACGGCCGCGCGTACGGCGGCGGCGCACGCCGCCCCGAAAACGAGCTCCCGCAGCCGCATGGGCGGCGGGGGAGCCGGATCAACGGTGGTCATCCGTTGCCTCGCTTCTGCTGTCGTGCAGGTGGTGGGGGCGGTGGGGCGGGCCGGTCAGCACATGCCCGCAGGCTCGGAGAGCGTGCAGGTGTTGCGGCTGAACGTGTTGTTCTTGGCGGTGTCCCGGTCGGCCAGGTCGGCCGGGCTGTTGCCGGTCACCAGGTTGTCGCGGATGTCGTTGCGTTCGCTGGGGGTGCCGACGAGGCTCTTGAAGAGCACGATGCCGCCGGACAGCGGGGAGGTGCCCTTGTTGTTCTCGACCCGGTTGTAGGCGACCAGGGTTTCCTCGGTGCCGGTGAGGACGATGCCCGACCCCTGCAGGAAGGGCAGCCGGGGCGTCTTGGGGCAGTGCTTGTTGTTGGTGTGGATGTAGTTGCGCGTCACGCGCAGGTCGCCGGCGCGCGGCTCGGACTCGTCGCCCACCACGAAGACGGCGGCGCAGTTGCCGGTGGCCTCGTTGCGGTCGACGGTCAGGTTCCGCAGCCGGCGCACGGTGACGCCGACCCGGTTGCCGTCCATCCGGTTGTGCCGGATCACGGTTCTCTCCGCGTCCCGGGCGCCCTCCTCGGTGTCGACGGTGTTGGCCACGAACAGCCCGGCGTCGCCGTTGTCCCGGACGAGGTTGTGGCTGAGCACGCTGTGCACGGAGCGTTCCTCGGCGATGCCCCACTGGCCGTTCTCCTCCGCCACCACGTGCTCGACCCTCAGCCCGTCGGTGCCGGTGGCCCACAGCCCGTTCTCGGCGAAGCCCCGCACCGTCAGGGACCGTACGCCGACGTCCTCGAGCGGGCTCTTGTCGGTGCCGGTGACGCAGATGCCGTTGCCGGCCTTGGCGCAGGCGCTCTTGCTCTTGCCGGTGTCCGCGGCGGGCACCAGTACGGTGCGGCCGGCGCCGTGGCCGCGCAGGGTCAGGTCCGGCACCTTGATGTCGACGCTCTGCTTGTAGGTGCCGGGCGCGAGGAGGACGGTGTCCCCCGGCTTCGCGGCGTCCACGGCCTTCTGGATCGACTGGCCGGGCTGTACGCGGTGCACGGTCGGCTGGTGGGCCGACGGGGCGGCACCCAGCCCCGCGGCCACGGCGGCGGCGGTACAGGCGAGAAGGGTGACATGTCGTTTGTTCATGAGCCGAAGCTATGAGCGGGGGTCGGGCCCCGCCACCGGTGATCACCCAGGTGGGCCGAGGCCCGCGCCCGACGGGTGATCACCCGGCCGGCCCCTCTCCCGTGGACGCCGGAAGGGGCCGCCCGTCGTCGGGCGGCCCCTTCCGTTTCCGCGGGTCCTGTCGGCCGGGTCGCGGCTCAGGCGACCGGGGTCGCCCGGTCCTCGTCCGGCGCGGTGTCCGCGGTGGCGGACTCCTCGGCGAGGCGTTCCAGGCCGCTGGTGGTCTTCAGCGGCTTCTCCTTCAGGAACACGACGGCGACCAGGGCGAGCAGCGCGAACGGGGTGGCGACGAGGAACAGGTCGGCGGTGGCGACACCGTAGGCGTGCTCCACGATCTCCCGCATCGGGGCGGGCAGCGTGCTCATGTCCGGGACGCTGTGCCCGCCGCCGCCCGAGCCGCCCTCGGCCCCTCCGGCGGCGCCCGCCTTCTCCAGCCCCTTGGCCATCTCGTCGGCGACCCGGTTGGCGAGGATCGCGCCGAGGACGCTGGTGCCGATCGTGCCGCCCATGCTGCGGAAGAAGGACAGCACCGAGGTCGCGGCGCCCAGTTCGGCCGCGGGGACGTCGTTCTGCGCGGCGAGCACCAGGTTCTGCATCAGCATGCCGACGCCGACGCCGAGGACGGCCATGTACAGGCTGAGCAGTCCGAAGTGCGTGTCCGCGTCGATCAGGGAGAGCAGCGCGAGACCGACGGTCATGATGACCGCACCCGCCACCAGGTGGTTCTTCCACTTGCCGGTCCGGCTGATCAACTGCCCGGCGACGGTGGACGACACCAGCAGACCCAGGATCATCGGCAGGCTCATCAGACCGGCGATGGTCGGCGACTTGCCCAGGGACACCTGGAAGTACTGCGAGAGGAAGACGGTCCCGCCGAACATGGCGACACCGACCAGGAGGCTGGCCACCGTGGTCAGGGTGACCGTGCGGTTCCTGAAGATGTCGAGCGGGATGACCGGCTCGTCGGTACGGGCCTCGACGAGGACCGCCAGGGCCAGCAGCAGCACGCCGCCGGCCACGAGCGCGGCGGTCTGCCACGACGCCCAGTCGAACTGGTTGCCGGCCAGCGAGACCCAGATGAGCAGCGCGCAGACACCGGCGACGATCAGGAAGGCGCCGAGCCAGTCGATCTTCACCTGGCGCTTGACGGTGGGCAGCTTCAGCGTGCGCTGCAGCAGGACGATGGCGAACAGGGCGAACGGCACGCCGATGAAGAAGCACCAGCGCCAGCCCAGCCAGTCGGTGTCCACCAGCACACCGCCGATCAGCGGCCCGGCCACGGTGCCGACGGCGAACACGGCACCGAAGATGCCGGAGTACCTGCCCAGTTCCCGGGGCGGGATGACGGCGGCCATGACGACCTGCGCGAGCGCGGTCAGACCACCCGCGCCGATGCCCTGCACGACCCGGCTGAAGATCAGCAGCGTCGTGTCGTGGGAGAAGCCCGCCAGCAGCGAACCGACCACGAACATCAGCAGGGAGAGCTGGAGCAGCAGCTTCTTGTTGAACAGGTCGGACAGCTTGCCCCACAGGGGCACCGTCGCCGTCATGGCCAGCAGTTCGGCGGTGACGACCCAGGTGTAGGAGGACTGGCTGGCACCCAGGTCGGTGATGATCGTCGGCAGCGCGTTGGAGACGACGGTGCCCGCCAGGATGGCGACGAACATGCCGGCCATCAGGCCCGACATGGCCTGGAGTATCTGCCGTTGGGTCATGGAGGCGGGAGGCGCGTCGGCGGGCGCCGGGGGTGAGCTCACGAGATCTCTTTCGGACGGTGGTCGGACGGTCGCGCGCGGGGCGGGCGCCGGCGGGTGCCGGCACGCTCGTGGGCGCGGGACGGACAGTGGGGGCGGCGGCCGCGGCGGGAAGCCGGGCGGCCGGCGTGAGGACTTACGCGGGAGGCGCCGGGAGACCGGCGGCGAGGAGGGCGAACACCTCCTGAAAAACATCAAGGAAGGCGGCGTCCTCCGGCCGGGCGGACCAGTGCTCCACACTGGTCCGCACCGCGGTGCCCGCCACCGCGGCCAGCAGCCGCGGGTAGAGGTCGAGCGCACCGCGCCGTTCCTCGTCGGTCGCGGAGGCGGGCGGGGACACGGATGACGTCGGCCCTCCGGCGCGGATGCGCGCGGCGATGGCCTCGGCCAGTCCGGTCTCGTCCGCCATGTGCGCGCCGAGCGTGCGGACCAGCAGGTGCGGCGAGGCGTGCACCACCTGGGCGTGCAGCCGCCACAGCTCGTGCTGCTGCTCCGCCTCGGCCAGTTCCGCGGCCAGGGCCTCGCGCAGGGCCTGCAGCGGGGAGAGCTCGGCCGGCGCGTCGAGCACGGCCTGCCGCATCCGCGCGCCCGCGTCCGCGTCGATCACGACGAAGGCGTCGTCGCGGGTGTCGAAGTAGTTGAAGAAGGTCCGCACGGACACCCCGGCCGCCGCGCTGATCGCCTCGACGGTGACCTTCTCCGCGCCGTGTTCGGCGGCCAGCCGCACGGCGGCCTCGGCGAGAGCGGCACGCGTCGCCCGCTTCTTCCGCTCCCGCAGCCCGCCCTGCGCGGCACCCTTCCCCGACATACCTTGCATGCTATGCAAAGATGCACGCCGTGCAAAATTAGCTCCGGGCGGCTCCTGTCCGGCGGGCGGGACCACCGCGCACGCCGCGGAAGAGCCGGGAAGGACGGACGATGGCGAACTCACGGTCCGGGGAGACGGTCACCGAGCGGATCGTCCGCGTCCTCGAGACGTTCGACACCGACAGGACCGTGCAGACGGCGGCGGAGATCGGACGGCGCGCGAGGCTGCCGTCGTCCACGGCGCACCGGATCGTGTCCGATCTCGTGGAGTGCGGGCTGCTGGAACGGGACGAGGAGCAGCGGGTGCGGCTGGGCATGCGGCTGTGGGAGCTGGCACTGCGCGGCTCCCACGCCCTGCGCCTGCGGCAGGCGGCCCTGCCGTTCATGGAGCGGGTGCAGGCCCGGGTCCGGGAGCACACCCAGCTCGCGGTGCTGGAGAACGGCGAGACCCTCTTCGTGGAGCGCCTGTCCCATCCGCACGCGGGCGCGAACATCACCCGGATCGCCGGGCGCCTCCCCCTGCACGCCTCGTCGTCGGGGCTGGTCCTGCTCGCCCACGGCCCGGAGGAGCTGCGGGAGCGGGTCCTCGCCGGGCCGCTCGAGGCGGTCTCGCCGGAGACCGTGACCGACCCCGCGCTGCTGCGCCGGGTCCTGGCCGGCATCCGGCGGGACGGCGTCGTCGTGGCTCCGGGGACGGTCGAGGCCGTCTCCACGGGCGTCGCCGTGCCGGTGCGCGAGGGACGCGGGCGGGTGGTCGCCGCGCTGTCGGTCGTCCTCCCCCGCACCACGCCGACCGGCCCCGTGGCCGAGGTGCTGCGCTCCGCCGCCGCGGGCATCTCGGCGACGCTCGGCGCGCACCGCCCGTAGACAGCGGTCCGGCCGGGGGACGCGGAGATCCGATTCCCGTTCAATGGGAAGGGCCGTCGTCAACGGGGACGGACCGGCGTCAGACTCCCTCCCACCCCGTCGGCCGTCGAAGGAGACGACATGCCCGTACGCACCCGAGTCGCCGTCATCGGAGCAGGCCCCGCCGGTCTGCTGCTGTCCCATCTGCTCGGCCGCCACGGCATCGAGTCGGTCGTCATCGACTCCCGCAGCCGCGAGGAGATCGAGACCACCATCCGGGCCGGCATCCTGGAGCAGGGCACGGTCGAGATCCTCACCGAGACCGGGGCGTCCGACCGGGTCCGCACGGTCGGGCAGAAGCACGAGGGCATCGAGCTGCGCTTCGACGGCGAGGGCCACCGCATCGACTTCACCGACACCGTCGGCCGGGCGGTGTGGCTCTATCCGCAGCACGAGGTGCTGAAGGACCTGGTCGCCGCCCGTCTCGCCGCCGGCCAGGACCTGCGCTTCCAGGTGACCGCCGAGCGCGTGGAGGACGCGGAGACGGACCGGCCGCGCGTCGTCGCCAAGGACGCCGAGGGCAACACCGTCGAGATCGAGGCCGATGTCGTCATCGGCGCGGACGGCTCGCGCAGCGTCGTCCGCGAGGCCGTCACCGGCGCCTACGGCGGCTACTTCCGGGAGTACCCGTTCGCCTGGTTCGGCATCCTGTGCGAGGCGCCGCCCAGCGCCGAGGAACTCATCTACAGCAACTCCCCCGACGGCTTCGCCCTCATCAGCCGGCGCAGCCCCGAAGTACAGCGGATGTACTTCCAGTGCGACCCGAACGCGGACACCGAGGCGTACTCCGAGGCACAGCTGTGGGACGTCCTGCAGTCCCGGGTGCCCGGGACCGCCCTGAAGGAGGGCCGGATCTTCCAGCGGGACGTGCTGCGCTTCCGCAGCTTCGTCGCCCACGAGATGCGCCGCGGCCGGGTGGTGATCGTCGGCGACGCCGCGCACACCGTGCCGCCCACCGGGGCCAAGGGCATGAACCTCGCCGTCGCCGACGTCGTCGTCCTCACCGAGGCGCTGCGCGCGCTGCTGCTCGACGGGGACGAGTCCCTGTTCGACGCCTTCCCCGACACCGCCCGCAAGCGGATCTGGAAGGCGCAGCACTTCTCCTGGTGGATGACGAACATGCTGCACGCCCAGCCCGAAGCCGGTGACTTCGACCGCATGCGGCAGCTCGGCGAGCTGCGCACCGTCGTCGAGTCGGACGCCGGCCGCACCTACCTCGCCGAGGCGTACACCGGGTGGCCGCTCGGGTGACCGCCGGGTGGCCGGCGCGCCGGCCACCGTACGGTCCCGCCGCCTGACCGGCCGTCCGCACCCGAGCGTTCGTCAGGCGTCAGGCGAGCACCTCGTCCATGGACTCCTCCCGCCAGCGGCGCAGGAGTTCGTGGAAGGCGTGGGCGCCGTGCGGATAGGCCGCCGGGCCGCCCGGGCGGCCGAGTCCTTCGCCGCGCGGCAGCGCGGCGGGCGCCGCCCACACCGCCTCGAAGCACGGCGTCGTGGGACTCACCAGGAACCTCGCGGTGATGTACCGCAAGCAGGGCATCCGCGCGAACGCCATCGCCCCGGGCGGCACCGCCACCGACATCGCCGTGAACGCCGACCCGGCCGCCCACGGTCCCGCGGCGCTCGGCCCCCACTTCGTCGACCTCGGCCGCCTGGCCCGGCCCGAGGAGCAGGCCGCGGCCATCCTGTTCCTCGCCTCGGACGCGGCGAGCAACGTCAACGGGGCGATCCTGCCGGTGGACGACGGCTGGTCGGCGGTCTGACTCCCGCGCCGGCCCAGGGGGTGCCGTCTGGATCAGGCCGGCTCCCCCTAGGCCTCCCCGGCCGCCGCGCGGAGGGCGTCGAGGACCGGGCGGATCAGCGGGTGCTCCTCGGCGCCGCGGCGCACGGCGGCGAAGACGCGGCGGGTCGGGGCCACCCCGTCGACCGGGCGGACGACCACGCCCGTGAGGTCCGTGCCGCGCAGCGCCGAGCGGGGCACCAGGGCGACGCCCACGTCCGCCGAGGCGAGGGCGACCACCGCGCGGAAGTCGTCCGAGGAGTGCTCCAGCCGTGGCTGGAAACCGGCGCTCTCGCAGGCCAGCACGACCACGTCGTGGCACGGGTTGCCGGGGTACGGGCCGATCCACGGGTCCTTGGCCAGCTCGGCGAGCGGCACCTCGGCGGCGTCGGCC
Organism: Streptomyces sp. NPDC044984; assembly: GCF_040646935.1. Classification (NCBI taxonomy): domain Bacteria; kingdom Bacillati; phylum Actinomycetota; class Actinomycetes; order Kitasatosporales; family Streptomycetaceae; genus Streptomyces; species Streptomyces sp. NPDC044984. The sequence goes on along the minus strand of NZ_JBEZBE010000035.1, from coordinate 7,698 downwards.
AGGCGGTGGGTGACCGGGACGACCGCGTCGAAGGGTTCGGCGTACAGCGGTACGTGGGTCAGCCGCGGGTCGTCGGCGGGCGGCGCCCCGCGGTACTCGACCGCCACGGCGACGTCGACCTGCCGGTCCAGGACCATCAGCAGGCTGGCGTCCCCCTCGGCGTCCTGGACCCGGATGCGGATGCCGGGCGCCGCCCCGGCGAGGCGGGCCACCGCGGGCGCGACGACCTGGGCGATCCCGGTGGCGAACGCGGCGACCGTGACCGTGCCGGCCTCCCCCGCCCCGTAGGCGGCCAGTTCGGCCTCGGCCCGCTCCAGCTGGGCGAGGACCGCGTTGGTGTGGCCGAGCAGGATCTCGCCGGCCGGGGTGAGCCGCACGCCCTTGGCGCCGCGCTCGACGAGACGGTGGCCGGTCTCCTGCTCGAGGGCGGCGAGTTGCTGGGAGACGGCCGAGGGGGTCAGATACAGCGCGGCGGCCGCCGCCGTGACCGTGCGGTGGTCCGCCACCGCACGGAGGATGTGGAGCCGCCGCGCCTCGATCATGCAAGCGATTGTCTCAAATCGTTCGGTGTGCTCCGTTCAGGCGTCGAGCTCCGCCCGTGCCGCCACGAAGGCGTCCACCGCGCGGTTCACGTCCTCGGTGGAGTGGGCGGCGGACAGCTGGACGCGGATGCGGGCCTGGCCCTGCGGCACCACCGGGTAGGAGAAGCCGATCACGTACACCCCGCGCTCCAGCAGCAGCTCCGCCAGGCGTCCCGCGCGGGCGGCGTCGCCGATCATCACCGGGGCGATGGCGTGGTCGCCGGGGAGGACGTCGAAGCCCTCCTCGGTCATCCGGCGGCGGAACAGGGCGGTGTTCTCGGCCAGCCGGACGCGCAGGGCGTCGGCCGACTCCAGCAGGTCGAGGACCTTCAGGGAGGCGGCGGCGATCACCGGGGCGAGCGTGTTGGAGAACAGGTACGGGCGGGAGCGCTGGCGCAGCAGGGCGACGATCTCCGCGCGGGCGGCGACGTAGCCGCCGGAGGCGCCGCCGAGCGCCTTGCCGAGGGTGCCGGTGATGATGTCGACGCGGTCCATCACGCCGTGCAGTTCGGGGGTGCCGCGCCCGCCGGGGCCGACGAAGCCGACGGCGTGCGAGTCGTCGACCATGACCATGGCGCCGTGCCGGTCGGCGAGGTCGCAGATCTCGTCCAGCGGGGCCACGTAGCCGTCCATGGAGAAGACGCCGTCGGTGACGATCAGCGTGCGGCGCGCGCCGCCCTCCGCCGCCTCCTTCAGCTGTCGCTCCAGGTCGGCCATGTCGCGGTTGGCGTAGCGGAAGCGGCGGGCCTTGGAGAGCCGGATGCCGTCGATGATCGACGCGTGGTTCAGCGCGTCGGAGATCACCGCGTCCTCCGGGCCGAGCAGCGTCTCGAAGACGCCGCCGTTGGCGTCGAAGCAGGAGGAGTAGAGGATCGTGTCCTCCTGGCCGAGGAACGCCGACAGCCGGGCCTCGAGCTCCTTGTGCACCTCCTGGGTGCCGCAGATGAAGCGGACGGACGCCATGCCGTAGCCCCAGCGGTCCAGGGCCTCGTGGGCGGCGGCGACCACCTCGGGGTGGTCGGCGAGGCCGAGGTAGTTGTTGGCGCAGAAGTTGAGGACCTCGCCCAGGCGGCCGCCGGCGGTGACGTTCACGGTGGCGGACTGGGGGGTGCCGATGACGCGCTCGGGCTTGTGCAGGCCGGCGGCGCGGATCTCGTCGAGGGTGGCGCGCAGGTCGTCGCGCACGGAGTCGAACATCTCAGAAGCTCCTAGAGAGGCGGATGGCTTACGCGGTCCAGTCGAGGATGACCTTGCCGCCCTTGCCGCCGGCCGCGTCCTCGAAGGCGGCGTCGAAGTCGCGGTAGTCGTAGCGGCCGGTGATCACGGGGGCGAGGTCCAGGCCGCCCTCCAGCAGCACCGACATGGCGTACCAGGTCTCGAACATCTCACGGCCGTAGATGCCCTTGATGGTGATCATCGAGGTGACGATCCGGGACCAGTCGACGGGGAACTCCTCGGCCGGCAGGCCGAGCATCGCGATCCGGCCGCCGTGCGTCATGTTGGCGATCATGTCCCGCATGGCCTCGGGACGGCCGGACATCTCCAGGCCGATGTCGAAGCCCTCGCGCAGGCCGAGGGTGTGCTGCCCGTCGGCGATGGTGGACTCGGCGACGTTCAGCGCCAGGGTCGCGCCGATCTTGCGGGCGAGTTCCAGGCGCTCCTCGCTGACGTCGGTGATCACGACGTTGCGGGCGCCCGCGTGCCGGGCGACGGCGGCGGCCATCAGACCGATCGGTCCCGCGCCCGTGATGAGGACGTCCTCGCCGACCAGCGGGAAGGACAGGGCGGTGTGCACGGCGTTGCCGAACGGGTCGAAGATCGCGGCGACGTCGAGGTCGACGGGGACCCGGTGCACCCAGACGTTGGTGGCGGGGAGCACGACGTACTCGGCGAAGGCGCCGTCGCGTCCGACGCCGAGGCCGACCGTGGCCCGGCACAGGTGACGGCGGCCGGCCAGGCAGTTGCGGCACTTGCCGCATACCAGGTGGCCCTCGCCGCTGACCCGGTCACCGGTCTTGATGTCGGTGACGTCCCCGCCGGTCTCCACGACCTCGCCGACGAACTCGTGCCCGAGGACCAGCGGGGTGCTGATCGTCTGCCGCGCCCAGCCGTCCCAGGACCGGATGTGCAGGTCGGTGCCGCAGATACCGGTGCGCAGCACCTTGATCAGCACGTCGCCGGGTCCGACGGCGGGCTCCGGGACGTCCGCGAGCCACAGCCCGGGCTCCGCCTTCTGCTTGACCAGCGCCTTCAACGCTACGGCTCCTGAGGGTGAGTCCCGGCCGCGGGCACGCCGAAGCGGCCCGGTCCGGGAGGAGGAGTGGAATCGCACTGCAATCTGCCGTACGCCACCCTCACCGGTCCATCGAGGTTTTCTTAAGCGCGGCCACAGCTTTCCTTCACACCGTCACCCGTCCGGCCTCACAGCGGCAGCCCGTCCCCCTCCCGGCGCTCCAGCCGTACGGCGAGATCCGCGGCCCGCTCCTTGATGGCGGCGAGCCCCGGCTGCCCCCAGGCACGTGGCTGGATGTCGGTGACCGACACGGTGCCGAGCACCATGCCGGTGCTGTCGATGAGCGGCGCGCCCAGGTAGGAGCGGATGCCGAACTCGTCCACCACCGGGTTGCCCGCGAACCGCGGGTAGTCGCTCACGTCCTCCAGGACCAGCGCCTTGCGCCGGGCCACCACATGGGGGCAGAAGCCGTGGTCGCGGGGCAGCACCCGGCCCAGCAGGGCGCCGGTGCCGTCGCTCCGCACGACCGGTGCGACGGGCGGGGTGTGCAGGCCCGCGAAGAACTGCCCGTTCTCACCGGGCAGGTTGACCATGGCGTACGGCGCTCCGGTGAGCTCGGCGAGGCCGTACGCGAAGGCGTCGAGTGCGGGCTCGGGGTGCTTCCCCAGTCCCAGCCGGCGCAGTCGGCGGGCGCGCTCCGGGGCCTCCTTGTCCTCGGGGGTGAGCAGCAGACGACCAGCCGGGCGGGGCGGGTCGTAGCTCATGGGCGGGCTCCCGGATCGTGGAGGAAGGTCATATATGGGCTCCGAGGGTGTGCGGGGATCACATGTGGGCGCCATACCCCGTCGCGGCGGCCGGGGTGTGGGTGATGAGATGGCGGACCAAGGTCAGCAGGGTCTGGACTCCGGAGCTGGAGATACGGGCGTCGCAGCGGACGACGGGGATCTCCGCGGGGAGGTCGAGGGCGGCGCGCACCTCCTCGGGGTCGTAGCGGAAGGCGCCGTCGAACTCGTTGACGGCGACGATGAATCCGAGACCGCGCTGCTCGAAGAAGTCGACCGCCGCGAAGCACTCCGCCAGGCGCCGGGTGTCGGCGAGGATGACCGCGCCGAGCGCGCCCTCGCAGAGCTCGTCCCACATGAACCAGAACCGTTCCTGGCCGGGGGTGCCGAACAGGTACAGCACGTGTTCCGCGTCGAGGGTGATGCGGCCGAAGTCCATGGCCACGGTCGTCTCGACCTTCTTCTCGATGCCGTCGAGGTTGTCGGTGCCGGCACTGACCGTGGTGAGGAGCTCCTCCGTGCTGAGTGGCGCGATCTCGCTGACCGCGCCGACGAAGGTCGTCTTGCCCACGCCGAACCCACCCGCCACCAGGATCTTGAGTGCGGTGGGGAACGGGTCGTCGCCGTGGTCCGCGCCGTCGCCGTGGTCAGAGCTGTCGTCGTAGTCCATCGAGCACTGCCTCCAGAAGGGCCCGGTCCGTCGGGTTGTGGTGGAACGCAGGGGGTTTGTCGGTCAGCGCCCCGCATTCGACGAGGTCCGCCAGCAGCACCTTGGTGACGGCCACCGGCAGCCTGAGGTGGGCGGCGACCTCGGCGACCGGGACGGGGGCGCGGCACAGGTCGAGGGCCTGTGCGTGCTCGGGACCGAGATAGCCGAGAGGGGTGGCGCCGGTGGCTCTGACCTGCGACATGAGGTCGAGGGCGACGGTGGGACGGGTGCGGCCGTTGCTGACCGTGAAGGGGCGCACCAGCCGTCCGGCCGCGTCGTCGAGCCAGGGCCCGTCACCGGCCGCCGTCACGCTCAAGGCCTCATCGCCGGCGGTTCGACGCCCTGCTGGCGGGGAGCGGTCATCAGGTACGGCCGTACGGACTTGACCAGCATCGCCATCTCGTAGCCGAGCACCGCCGCGTCGGCCTCGCGGCCGGCCATGACGGCGAGGCAGGTGCCGGAGCCGGCGGTGGTGACGAACAGCAGTGCCGAGTCGAGCTCGACGACGACCTGGCGGACGTCGCCGCCGTCGCCGAAGCGGATGCCGGCGCTGCGGCCGAGGGAGTACAGGCCGGAGGCCAGGGCGGCCATGTGGTCGGCGGCGTCCGGGTCGAGTCCGTGCACGGACTTCACCAGTCCGTCGCAGGACAGCAGTACGGCGCTGTTGGTGTGCGGTACGCGTTGCACGAGGCCGCTCATCAGCCAGTCGAGGTCGGATACCTGGACGGTCGGCGCATCGCTCGCCATGGTGGATCGACTCCTTGGGGTACGAAGGTCTGCGGGAGCACTGAGGGTGGTGCCGGTCATCCGGCGGGGGCGCTCCCGTCGTGCCGGGCGGGGTGGTCGGTGGGGGGTACGGGTACGGCGGGCCGCGGTGCGGCGGGGGACTCCTGCCGGGACTCCGCGAGGCTGACGCCGCGTTGGAAGGCGGCCATCAGGTCGGGGTCGTGCCCGGCGACGTACTCGGTGTCCTGGCGGGGAGCGGGGCCGTCGCGGAGCTGCGGGGCGATGTGCTCCTGGGCGCGGCGGCGGGGCAGCCGGGGTTTGCCCATGGTGCCGCGCACCGTGCCGCCGCGCGGGGCGGGGGACGTGGTCCCGTGGTCCGCGAGGGCGTCCCGGTCTGCGTGGTGGATGCCGGGTACGGTCCCGGCGGGGTGGGGGCGCACCTCACGGGCACCGCGCAGGGGCAGCGGCGGGGCGGGCGTGTCGCCGGAGGGAGACGGGGCCGGGGCGTGGGGACGGGGCTGCGGGGGCACGGGCGTGAGGGGGACGACGGGTGCGGACGGCGCGTCCACGGGAGTCGGTACGGCCGACATGTGGCGGACCGTCGGGACGGCGCCGGTGCCGGTGCCTGTGTCGTACGGCTGCGGTGCCGCGCCCGGCCCGCCGACGGCGGCTCCGGGCTCCGTGCCGAGCAGCGCCTGCGGCACCACGAGCACGGCCTGGACCCCGCCGTAGATGTTGTTCTGGAGCCGGACGTGGATGCCGTGCCGCTTGGCGAGCTGGGAGACCACGAACAGGCCGATCCGGCCGTCGGCCAGCAGGCTGGCGACATGGACCTGGTCGGGGTCGGTGAGCAGCGCGTTCATCCGGTCCTGCTCGCCGACGGGCATGCCGAGTCCGCGGTCCTCGACCTCGACGGCGAGCCCGGAGGTGACGAGACTGGCCCGCAGCAGCACCTGGGTGTGCGGGGCCGAGAACACCGTGGCGTTCTCGACGAGTTCGGCGAGCAGGTGGATGACGTCGGCGACGGCGTGCCCGCGCAGGGTGCCGTCGACCGGCGGCACGAGCTTGACCCGCGAGTACTGTTCGACCTCGGCGATCGCCGAGCGCAGCACCTCGGTCATGGAGACCGGGTTGCTCCACTGCCGCCGGGAGACGGCCCCGCCGAGCACGGCGAGGTTCTCGGCGTGGCGGCGGATGCGGGTGGCGAGGTGGTCGACGTGGAAGAGCCCCTTGAGCAGGTCGGGGTCCTCCATCTCGTTCTCCAGCTCGTCGAGGATGGAGATCTCGCGGTGCACCAGGGACTGCAGGCGCCGGGCGAGGTTGACGAACACCTCGAGCTTCTGTTCGCTGCCGGTCTGGCTGGAGAGCTGGGACGCCTGCACGACGGCGTGGACGGCCCCGTCGTGCGCGCGGGTGAGGTCGGCGGCGAGCAGGTCGAAGTCGGCGTCGTCGTCGAGGGCGTCGGCCTGTTCGCCCTGCCGCTCGCGTGGGGGCGGGGCGTCGCCGCGGCGCAGCGTCTCGACCAGGGCACGCAGGTCGGCCTCGTGCCGGGCGGTGCTCCGGCGCAGCGCACCGATGCGGTCGTGCACGGACCGGGCGGCGCGGTCGGCGGCCACGGCGGCGATGACGACACCGGCGCACGTCACCGAGGTGGCGCCGCCCAGGACGGCCCACAGGGTGAGGCTCGGCCGGACCCCGGTGGAGCGGACGGTGAAGAGCACGGCCGCGCAGGCGCTGAGGGCCACCGCCACGGGCGGGAGCACGGCGAGACGCAGCAGTTGGGGCCGTATCGGTGTCTCGGGCAGCGCGGGAGCGGTCCGCGAGGGCGGCCGGCCGTGCCGCCCTCCCTCGCGGCGGTCCGCCCGGGCGGCCGGACCGGTCCGGCGGGCCCGGGTGTCGGCGGGGTGCGCATCGGCGCGGTCCGGCTCGTGGGCCACGACCGTGGTGCCGGCGGTGCCCCGCGCTCCGGCCGGACCCGGGACGCCGACCGGGCCCGGGCGTCGGGGCCCTTCGCCCCGTCCGCTCCCTCGTCCGCCTTGTGGCTGCACGTACCGGTCCCCGCTCCCTGATCCGACTGTTGGACGCGGCCCCTGACGCAGAAGCGCCCTACGACATGAGGTGCCGCGGTGCCGCCCGACCGACACTCACCGTAGTCGCCACCGCATCATGTGCGGTGGGCAGTTGACAAACTCACGCGGACAGCATCGCGCTCTGGTATGAGGCTTCGTACGACAGACCGATAACCCTCTCGAGTGAGGGATCGCGAACAGGCAAAGAGCGATCGCGGCTGGTCACAAGCGGTCGCCGCGAGTCCGCGAGGAGGAAGGGTGCCCGGTGGCCGGAATCACGCCGGAACACCTTCACCCGCCCGGAGCCGGCGGGCCGGACGCTTCCGGCCACCGTCGTGACGCCTCACCCCTTCGGCCAGAACATCACTCACCGTAACGGCCTGGGCGTCTTCCTCGGGCGTCATGCGGACGTCGGGCACCATGACGCTCCGACAGGCGTCAGGACATCGGCCATGGGGCGAGCGGGCACAGTCACCACTCGCCCCCGCCACCCCGTGAAGCGCGGGTTCGGGGCAGCCGCCCGGGCGGCTGCCCCGACCTGCTCGGGGGCGGTGCCCCGGCCGCCGAGCGGGCAGTCGCTCCGCCGCACGCAGTCCTC